>NZ_JAMQGP010000001.1:0-341821 GCF_023703465.1 Echinimonas agarilytica
AGATTGTCTTGCTAAATTGTTAAAGAGCGTCGCTTCGGCGTTGCCGTTGCGGGAGGCGTATAATACGCTTCCGGTGGTTAGTGTCAAGCGATTCAATGAATCTTTTTTGCTAACCGATTTTCTTCACTGCTTCGGGCTGAAGCCTTAACTTCTAGCGTTGCCGCCTTGCCCGTTGCTGTGGGGGCGCATTATAGGGAATCTTCTGACACGGTCAAGGGCTTTTTTAATTAAAATAAAATTAATTTCGCTTATAATGAAAACCGTTTAAAAATGCGGCGTGTTGACGTTTTTTTGTTATAAAAACGTTTAAACAATGCTCACAACTGGCAAAGGCCTCTTTTATGCAAGATACGACCTATAAACCTTCGATTGCACTGCGCTCTTATAAAGGAATATTTCCAACCATCGGTGACAACTGTTATATCGACCCCAGTTGCGTGTTGATGGGTGACATTCACATTGGTGATGAAAGTAGTATTTGGCCACTCGTTGCCGCTCGCGGTGATGTAAATGCCATTCGTATTGGCCAACGCACGAATATACAAGACGGCTGTGCACTTCATGTGACTCATAAAAATGAATCAAATTCAAAAGGCTTTCCGCTCATCATTGGTGATGACGTGACCGTAGGACATAAGGCTGTATTGCATGGTTGTACAATTGGAGATCGTGTATTGGTGGGCATGGGAGCCATTGTGCTCGACGGAGCCGTCATTCCGGATGATGTGATGTTAGGCGCTGGTAGTTTAGTGTCTCCTGGAAAAATTTTAGAAAGCGGCCACTTGTATGTAGGGAGCCCCGCACATAAGAAGCGTCCATTAACAGATGCTGAATTAGCTTTTCTTAAGATCTCGGCGGACAACTACGTACGTTGGAAAGATGACTATATAAGTGAAACTCAATAATGAGGCTCTACGGGTCGTAGCAATACTCATGCGCTCGTTAATAAAACGCATGAGTATAAACGGCTAAATACGGCCTAGGTTTTTATTCAATTCACGCAATACTTGGCGCATGCTCGGACGAATGCCGCGCCAAACGGCAAACGATTCGGCCGCTTGAGCCACTAACATCCCCAATCCATCAATACCTTTTGCTGCACCCTGTTGCTTAGCCCAGTTGATGAACACTGTCGGCTCTTGGCGATAAACCATGTCATAGACACTGCTGTATTGATTGATAATACTCGTTGGGATCGGTGGCAGTTCACCGCTCATACTGGCCGACGTGCTATTAATGATGACATCAAAGGGTTCAGCAGCCTCCAATGCATCAAACGTTGTCGCTTCAATATTTTGATGATTAGGGAATAAGTCGACCAAGTCTTGTGCTTTAGAGGTTGTACGATTAACGATTTGAAGCATCACCACGTTTTGCTCTAATAGGGGTAATAAAGTGCCACGGGCCGCACCACCTGCCCCAATCATAAGCACGCGCTTACCTTCAAGGGCAACATGGTTCAACAGCAAGTCTGCAACAAGTCCTGCACCATCCGTGTTATCACCAAGGATTCCACCGTCATCCAGTACCTTTAAAGTATTGACGGCACCAGCCATTCGCGCGCGCTCTGTTAGCTGGGTCGCAAAGTGATAGGCGTCGAGTTTAAAGGGCATAGTGATGTTGCAGCCTTTACCACCATTATTGAAAAACGCAGTCGCGGCCTCTACAAAGCCATCTTCAGCCGGTTCAATCGCGCCATACTCAAGCTGTTGCTGCGTTTGTTCAGCAAACAAACGATGAATGAATGGCGATTTACTTTGTTTAATCGGGTGCCCAAATACGGCGTACTGATCCATAACCACGTCCTAAAATTGGCTTGATACCATAAGGTTTTGTTGTTCAAACGATTCGATCGCTAGATCGCAACACAGTAGTGCCGTGCTTCACGAAACACAAGTCTCCCTTTATTGTGTCGCGGCGACAACTAATAAATGCAGGTTTTACTTCACATGACGATTTGTTAGTTTGAGCATCCATCAAGCATTAGGAGTTTTATGGTGATGAAATGGTTTAAAAGTAAATCCCAGCCTGAACCGATAAAAGAGGCGGAACCAGAGCCTTCGTCACTCTACAAAAGTATTGGCGGAGAAGATGGGGTGCGAGCCTTGGCGAATGCTTTCTATGACCAAATGGAACAACGCAATGAAGCCAAGGAGTTACTGGCCATTCATCCACAACCAATGGACAGTATTCGTCAGCGCTTTTTTGAGTTTTTAAGCGGCTGGCTTGGTGGGCCACCTTTGTTCGAACAAAAGTATGGCCACCCTCGCCTTCGAGCTCGGCACTTATCATTTAAGATTGACGAGCAAATGCGCGACCAATGGATGTTATGTATGGTGCGAGCATTAGACCAAGTCGTCACCTGCCCGCTGACCAAAATGCAATTGCGGCACTCGTTTTACCAATTAGCCGATCACATGCGTAATACTGACTAAGCTTGGATCCACTCGCGTGGCACTAAATAGTCACTGAGCCGTGCTTCGGCAGAGTCTGCATTCGGTTGGTAGTTATACTGCCAACGCACCAGCGGCGGCATCGACATCAATATAGATTCGGTACGGCCACCGGTTTGCAGGCCAAATAGAGTACCTCGGTCGAAGACCAAATTGAATTCCACATATCGCCCTCGACGATACAACTGGAATTGACGTTGAGTGTCATTAAATTCGGTGTCTTTGCGGCGCTTTACAATAGGCATATAGGCATCGGAAAAACCGTTGCCTACCGCTTTCATAAAGTCAAAGCTGCGTTCAAAACCTGGTTCATTTAAATCATCAAAAAATAAACCGCCTATACCGCGTGTTTCTTGGCGGTGCTTTAAATAAAAATACTCGTCGCACCATTTTTTGTATTTGGGATACACCGAATCACCAAAAGGCTGGCACAGGTCATGCGCAGTTTGATGCCAATGCAAACAATCGTCATCCAATGGGTAGAAGGGCGTAAGATCAAATCCGCCACCAAACCACCAAACGGGTTCGGCCCCTTCTTTTTCAGCAATAAAGAATCGAACATTAGCATGCGACGTGGGAACGTACGGGTTTTTGGGATGGACAACTAATGACACACCCAGCGCTTCAAAACGTCGCCCTGCCAATTCCGGCCGATGTGCAGTGGCCGATGCTGGCATTTGCGCACCGGTCACATGTGAAAAATTAACACCAGCTTGTTCGAACACCGCGCCATCGGTCAAAACTCGGCTTCGACCACCGCCCCCTAACGATTCTGTTTTTTCATCGCGCTGCCATGCATCTTCTAAAAAACTCGCTTTGCCGTCAATTTGTGTTAATTGGTCACAAATAGAATCTTGAAGCTGCAGCAAATAGGCTTTCACCGCCTCGACTTGAATATTGCTCATGTCTGGTCATGCTCCTTCATATAAAATGTGCTGCGGTTAACTTGCTCTCACCACAGCCAATGTTCGTGCGTCTCTGATTTGAGTTGGCTTTTCAGATGGGCCACATTCGCCGCTCACAATAACATCAACACGCTCACCAAGCTGTTGCGCGACTTCGTCGGCAGAAATGCAAGGCTCTAGACCTGTGAGGTTCGCGCTCGTTGAAACCACCGCTTGATTCAATTCCGAACACAAACGCTGTACCACCGGATGGGCACTCACCCTCACGGCGATGGTATCAAACTGCCCTGATAGCCAGTGCGGTGTGGACGCATTTTTAGGCACAATCCAAGTATGCGGGCCGGGCCAAGTTGCGAAAACCGTTTCGCGCTGAGCTTCTGTCAACTCGTCAATAGCGATATAAGGAAGAAGTTGGGGGATCGATGCAGCAACTAAAATCAAACCTTTTTCAATAGGACGCTGTTTCACCTTTAGCAACGCATGAACCGCAGCTTCATTCCTGGGGTCGCAGCCCAATCCAAAAACAGCTTCCGTAGGATAAGCAATGATGTGCCCTTGATGAAAAGCGGATATGGCGGCGTCTAGCATGATTTGTTGTCGGTAAAAGTAGCTGTAAAATATGTCAGGAGCTTACCGCAAAGCGTCAATTGTTGATACTGTACCAGTAAGATCGACCGCTTAGTTTTAACTCAGCCTTTCACCTTAGGCGGGTAAATCGCTATAATCCCGCCTTTAGTGCTGAACATGCACCACTTAACCAACGCAAGAAGCAGGAGTATTCAATGCAAGTCGGAATCATTATGGGCTCGAAATCAGACTGGCCCACCATGAAACATGCGGCTGAAATGCTGGACCGGTTTAACATTGCTTATGAAACAAAAGTTGTTTCAGCGCATCGCACCCCTCAACTTCTAGCCGATTATGCAGGCTCTGCGCAAGAGCGTGGCCTTAAAGTGATTATCGGTGGTGCCGGTGGCGCAGCGCATTTGCCTGGTATGGCAGCCGCGTTTACGAATTTACCGGTTCTAGGTGTGCCCGTTCAGTCGCGTATGTTGAAGGGAATTGACTCTCTCTTGTCAATTGTACAAATGCCAAAAGGTGTTGCCGTAGGTACATTAGCCATTGGTGATGCTGGCGCTGCAAACGCAGGATTATTAGCTGCACAAATTATTGGAGCTTTTGACTCGGAAGTCATGGCTAAGGTGAGTGAATTCCGCCAAAACCAAACGGACACTATCTTAAGCCAACCTGATCCGTCAGAGGATTAATCATGAAGGTAATGGTACTTGGAGCGGGACAACTCGCTCAGATGATGGCGCTCGCAGGCGCACCTTTAGGAATATCTGTCGTTGCATATGACGTTCGCACGCATAGCGTGGTTCATCCGGTAACGGGGCAAGATTATCAGCAAGATCTTGCTGCGGGCATCAATGCCAACGATGTGATTACTGCTGAATTTGAGCATATTCCACATGACATCCTCGACCAGTGCCAAGCCAGTGGTAAATTCTTACCCGGCGACAGAGCCATACGCGTAGGCGGCGATCGCCGCCTTGAAAAGCAATTGCTCGACGGCGTCAATGTACCCAACGCACGTTATCAGTTTTTGGCCACAAAAGCCGATTTAACGGCCGCGACTCAGTCAATCGGGTTGCCATTAGTACTTAAAAGTGCACTGGATGGTTACGATGGTAAAGGCCAGTGGCGTTTAAAGTCTGAAACTGAGATCGACGCTGTTTGGGCCGAAATAGAAGAATTTTTGGCGCATAGTAGCGACAATCAGTCGATTGTTGCTGAGCAATGGATTCCGTTCAATCGAGAAGTTTCGGTGATTGGTGTCCGTAATAAAGACGGAAATATTGCCGTCTACCCACTCACCCAAAACCACCATGAAGCCGGTGTTTTAAGCTTATCAGTGGCTCCTGCAACAGGGGAAAATTTACAGCAACAAGCCGTCAGCGCATTTGAAAAAATCGCGAATGAATTGGACTATGTAGGTGTATTAGCGATTGAATTTTTTGATGTTGATGGCCAGCTATTGGTCAATGAAATTGCGCCGCGTGTACACAATTCAGGACATTGGACTCAGCAAGGTGCGGATTGTTGCCAATTCGAAAACCACTTGCGTGCTGTTTGTAATTTACCCTTAGGCAGCACTGAGCTGGTAAGGCCCACCGCAATGGTCAATGTTTTGGGAATTGATTCCGTTCATCAAAAAGCAATGGAAATTGCCGGTAGCCATCAGCATTGGTACGGCAAAGAGCAGCGAGCAGGCCGCAAAATGGGGCACATTAATGTAGCAGGAAAAGACCAAACTCAGATGCTTGCTCAACTTAATGCTCTATTAACGATGTTGCCTGAAGCAGAATTCCCAGGGCTATCGACAGCAATCGCAAAGCTACCCCAGTAAATACCCACTTACCTTCAAAGCTCTTAAATTAAGGGCTTTGAAACTTTCCGCACTTTTTGTCTGCACACTGTAATTTCTGACCTGCGGCCATTTTTCGCTCCATGAGTAAGTCAAAACCACACTCTTCACAAGTGCCTTCTTTAGGCTTGTGGTTAACCGCGAATTGACATTTTGGATAGCTATTACAAGCGTAGAATGTTTTTCCGAATCGAGACTTTCGCTCGATCAAATGCCCTTCATGGCATACAGGACAAATGCATTCCGTATCTGGAGTTTCGTCTAATTGCTCGGTGTGATGGCATTCAGGAAAGCCTGTACAACCAACAAACAATCCGTAACGCCCCTGCTTCAATGCTAAGGGAAGCGAGCACTCAGGACATTCAGTGCCTTCAAGCACTTGTTTAATGGCGGTATCTGATGCGTGCAGCGGCTGTGTGTAATCGCATTCTGGATAATGACTACACCCCACAAACGGGCCACGCTTGCTGTGCTTGAGCACCAATTGATGCGCACACTGAGGGCACTCGCCATGGTCTTGCTCCAAGGCATGCTCGTGTTGGGTGAATAATTTAGAATCAATACCGCTCATTAGACTAATGTACCATAACAAACGGTATTGAAAGAGTTACTGAAGGTAACCCTCGTTGATATCGAACAACAGATCTTCCATTTGAGAGTATGCGCCTTCTTTTCCTGGTACATTAAACAACACCATCAACACAACCCATTTTAAATCTTCTAGGGTCATTTCTGGCACGTCCAATTCCATCACTCGGTCAATCACCATTTCTCGCGTCGTATTGTCGAGCACTTGAGCTTGTTCTAAGAACATCAAGAAACCTCGGCAATGGCTGTCGAGACGAGCGGTTTCGTCCGCTGTATAAATCCGAACAGATGGTTGTACTTGCTTGTACAAATACGGTTTTTTATCACTGTCTTGTAAGTCGGCAAGTCGCTCCAGCCACGCTAAAGCTTTTAGAATTTCTTCTTTATGAAACCCTGCGCGGGTGAGCTCTTCGGTTAACTCATCATGGTCGACCAAGATTTCCACTTCGCTGTGGATGAAATTCTCAAACAAGTACATCAGAATATCAAACATGTCAGCTCCCCCTTAAACGGATATATCCACCCGGAACAGACGCAACACTCCCTTGCATTTCTAATTCCAGCAGTTCTGACAACACAACCTCAACAGCAAGACCCGTTTCTTGGACCAGTTCGTCTACAGACGTTGCGTTATCTTTAACGTTATCCAACAAAACACTATTTGGCAATGCTAGTTTGCTGGTATCTGATGTTGAATATGAGGGTGACTTCTCAGGATTTAAATCCCCTGGCCAAAATATATCGTCAATTCCTTCCACCAGCCCTGCTCCATCCTTGATTAATTGATGGCAACCTTGGCTTTGCGGATTACCTACTGCACCGGGCATAGCATAGACCTCCCGGCCTTGTTCAAGCGCCAACTTAGCCGTAATTAAAGACCCTGAACGCATGCTCGCTTCCACCACCAAGACCCCTTCAGACAAGCCACTAATAATACGATTTCGGCGTGGGAATAAATACCCCACGGGCGCAGTCCACGGTGGCACTTCGCTGATCAGCAAGCCGTGATTGTCGATAATTTGTTGCGCCAATGCTTGATGGCGCTTTGGATAAATGTTGTCTAATCCCGCGCCAAGCACTGCGATAGTAGCCCCCACGTCAAGTGCGCCCTGATGAGCACAAGCATCAATCCCCAATGCCAATCCCGATGTCACCTGATAACCGGACTTCGTGACTTGTTTGGCAATCTGCCGTGCGTTGGCTCGACCACTTGGGCTCGCGTGGCGACTGCCCACAATAGCAAGCTGTGGCGCGCTCAAAAGCTCCTCTTGGCCTACACAAAAAATGAGCGGGGGCGGATCGGCAATCTGTTTTAATAACTCCGGGTATTCACTATCAACCAAGGTAATCACTCGGCCTTGCGAGCGACACAGCCATTGGTCAACTTGCTCCAAATATTGAAGGTCTGGATTAAGCAGCGCACTTTGTTGTTTCTGATTGACTCCTAGTCGAGTCAATTCTTCAACATTGGGTGTCAGAAAGTGCTGCAATAAATTTTGGCGCCAAAGCTTGGCAATAGACATCGGCCCCAGACCAGGAACAGCCTGAAGGGTCAGCCACTTATGTCGTTCATCCATGAACAATCCTTGGTGGTACGGAGCGCGCTGAAGACAACACGCATCACAATCATTTTAAACCAACAGTCCATTGTTGGCCCTTTGCTCTTTGACTACTGAGCGGTTCTTACTTCATCAAACACTTGAAGCTGTTGCTGTGCTCTCATCACTAAAGCATAGCTGACCTTATCAAAGGTTCTAAACACCATCACATGGCCTCTAGGCACCGATGGCAACTCAAGCTTACCAACATTGATCACCATGCCCTCGAGTTTCTCATAGTGACTGGTATCCTCGACATAAACAGGAGCATTTTCGTCATCTACAACGCCTTTACCGAGCTGATACACCGCCATTGTATGACCCGGTTTAACACCGTCTTCTCGGCCACGGTCAATCACCACAACATCGTGTGCAGCAAAGTATTCAAGGTTGTCATGCGTCGCAATGACATGGCCCGCAATCGGTGTAACAGGAGCCTGCGGCATGTAACTCACCGACAGGTTTTCAGCCGGGAGCAGCGGCATGATGCGGTCCCCTTGGCGTATTTCTTGATTGCCTTTAATAATGGTCAATGCAATTAAGTCATCGTGTTGACTGGCATCAGCCACTGCAATTAACGACATACGTAACCCAAGCACCTCAGGTTCGCCAAATCGTCTTAGCTCTTGCTCTGCATGATAGATACCGTAACGCCCCGCATTTTCTATTTCACCCTTGCCGTACATTAACTGGCCTTGGTAGGCGCGAGTGTTGCCATCATTGGTACCCAATACGTATGGCATTGCGTTGTACTGGGCCTGACTAACCACTTGTTCACGCTTTAGAAAGGGTTCTATCACACTGAGTGGAATTGCGGGAATGGCCGACAAATGAGGTTCTGCTCTGACTTGCGGTGACATTTTAATGACTTTCTTTTTACTCAAACGAGGCTGCCCATTCACGAACGTGAGGTAGAGACGGTCGCCTGGATAGATCAGGTGAGGATTGTCCACTTGAGGGTTGGCTTGCCATAGTTGAGGCCACAACCAAGGCGTCGAAAGAAACAATTCCGAGATATCCCACAGCGTATCGCCTTTCTTTACGATGTAGACTTCGGGATAATCAGCACGAACTTTGAGTTCTGTTGCCGCAGTTGTTGCGATAAAAAACGACAGTATCGCGCCCAACGCGAGGCTCAACTTTCGAGACATGTATGCATCCTTGTATGACAAAACCTTGTGGCGACAACAGGCTACCATTTAAACTAGCAAGTTATTACATCCAAATTAAAAGTGCAGCCAGACTGGCTCACAAAATTCTTACGGCAATGATATGGCATTACTAAACGTTTTACGATTTCCAGATGAGCGCTTACGCACTGTAGCAAAACCTGTTGTTCAAGTTGATGACGCCATTCGCGCTCAAATTGACGACATGTTCGAAACCATGCACGAAGAAAATGGCGTAGGACTCGCTGCAACTCAAGTCGACTTTCATCAGCGTCTTGTAGTGATCGATGTCAGTGATGACAAATCAGAGCCGCTGGTACTCATTAACCCTGAAATTATCGACCGCCGAGGCAGCATGATGAACGACGAAGGTTGTTTGTCGGTTCCCGGCACCTATGCGGCGGTTGAGCGCGCTGAAGAAATTACATTTAAAGCGCTCGATCGCGATGGCAACGAGTATCAAATGGAAGCCGACGGGTTGCTCGCTATTTGTGTTCAACACGAACTAGACCACCTTATGGGCAAATTATTTGTAGATTACCTTTCTCCCTTGAAGCGCGATCGCATTCGTAAAAAACTCGAAAAAGAAGCCAAAGCTCAAGCGCGCCACGTCGCCAACTAAAGGAACACCACATTGTCACTTCGAATCGTGTTTGCCGGTACTCCGGACTTCGCCGCTCGTCACCTACAAGCGTTGATTAACAGCGAGCATCATATCGCAGCCGTATATACCCAACCCGACCGGCCCGCCGGTCGTGGTAAGCAGCTTCAAGCAAGCGCTGTGAAGCAATTGGCCGAGCAACACAACATTGAAGTCTGTCAGCCTGCATCGGTGAAGTCCGACGAAGCTCAACAGCAGCTTGCGCAATTCAATGCCGATATCATGGTTGTGGTTGCGTACGGCTTACTGCTACCTGTGGCTATTTTAGAAACGCCGCGTATGGGTTGTATTAACGTGCATGGCTCGTTACTTCCGAAATGGCGTGGCGCGGCCCCGATTCAACGCTCTCTGCAAATGGGCGATGCCGAAACAGGAGTCACCATCATGCAAATGGACATTGGGCTCGACACGGGCGACATGCTGCACACATCAGCATGCGCCATTGAAGCCACCGACACCAGCGCATCACTTTACGATAAACTGGCTCAGCTTGGCCCTCAAGCACTACTTGAAGCGCTCAACGGCTTAGCAGCAGGAACGCTGCAGGCTATCGCTCAGGATGATGCGCAGGCGACCTACGCGTCGAAGCTGACTAAAGCCGAGGCTAATATCAACTGGCAACTCAGCGCCGAGCAAATCGATCGAAACATTCGTGCATTTACGCCGTGGCCTGGCTCCCAAACAAAGATGGGCGAGCATCTCATCAAGGTGCATGCTGCTCACCCTGTTGCAAAGCAGCATTCGACAGCGCCTGGAACAATTTTGGCAGCTTCCAAAGAAGGGATTGATGTAGCGACCCAAAATGGCGCTTTACGCCTTATCAAAATTCAATTACCGGGTAAAAAACCACTCGCTGTGGCCGATGTTTTAAATTCACGGGCCGACTGGTTTGCTCCCGGCCTCTGCTTCGCTTTACCTGAGTCACAATCATGAATAGCCGTGCATGTGCTGCCCAAGCTGTTTACGAAGTGCTCGAACACGGACGCTCGTTAAGTGATTCATTGGTCAGTGCTCAACAAGCGTGTACCAACCCAAAAGATAAGGGGCTCATTGCAGAGCTTAGCTATGGCGTGTTGCGTTGGTTACCTCAATTAGACATACGCGCCCAAGATAAACTCAGCAAACCATTCAAAGGCAAAAATCGAGTCATTCATCACTTGCTGTTAGTGGGGATGTATCAACTGATCCACACTCGCATTCCCGGCCATGCAGCGGTGTCAGAAACTGTAGAAGCATGCCGTCAACTCGGAGCAAAAGGGTTGGCCGGCGTCACCAACGGCGTACTGCGCAGTGTGCAACGCGATTTAGCTGCCGAGGTCAACACGTCAACCGATCAACAATGGCCATCCGACACGCTCCAATACGCTCACCCCAAGTGGTTTATTGAAGCACTCAAAGCCGATTACCCAAATCACTGGCGTTTAATATTAGAAGCTAACACCGAGCGCGCGCCCATGTGGCTTCGGGTGAATCGCCGTAAAATCAGCCGCGACGAGTTTTTAGATGCGTTGGAAGCCGAGCAAATTGACGCCAATCCTACAATTGTCGGCGAAGATGCTGTTTTACTTGCCGAGCCTTGCGATGTTCGTAAGCTTCCCGGTTTTGATGACGGTTGGTTTGCGGTGCAAGATTTAGCTGCCCAGCAAGCAGCCAGCTTTCTGCCTGTTCAAGAAAACCTCAAAACACTCGATGTGTGTGCTGCGCCCGGCGGTAAAACCTGCCACTGGCAAGAGCGCGCCGATAATGCGTTAAACATGCTGGCAATCGATATTGAACCTAAGCGTTTAGCCCGTGTGACCGAAAACTTAACGCGCCTAGAGCTTAAAGCGGACATTAAAGTCGCCGATGCCGCATCGCAAGACTGGTGGGATGGAGAGCTATTTGATGCCATTTTGCTGGATGCGCCCTGTTCCGCAACAGGCGTCATCCGCCGTCATCCCGACATTAAATGGCTTCGGACTAAATCCGACATTCAAGAGTTAAGTCAGCTGCAGTCGAAGATTCTTCAAAACGTGTGGACTATGCTTAAGCCAAATGGCGTACTATTGTATGCTACATGTTCGGTGTTAAAGGCTGAAAACCAAACACAAATTGTGGATTTCCTAGCCGCTCGCACCGATGCTGAGCTGGTTCCAATTCACGAGTATGAGACGCCACAACAACCGGGTTGGCAAATCTTACCCGGCACCGATGGCATGGATGGATTCTATTACGCGCGCCTTCAAAAGCGAGCCTAAGGCAACGACAAAACACTCATGAAGATCATCATTCTTGGTGCAGGGCAGGTCGGCGGAACATTGGCCGAGAACCTTGTCGGTGAAAAAAATGAAATTACCGTTGTAGACCACAACAGCATTTGCTTGCGTGAGTTACAAGACCGATTCGATTTACAAGTCGTTCAGGGCCATGGTGCTCACCCTGATATTCTGGAAAAAGCTGGCGCAGAAGATGCCGACATGTTGATTGCTGTGACCAACAGCGACGAAATCAATATGATGGCCTGTCAGGTGGCCTACACGCTTTTTCATACTCCCACTAAAATTGCCCGCATTCGCTCAACACAGTATCTCAAGTACAAAGAAAAGTTATTTCAAAACCAAGACGTACCGGTTGATTACCTCATTGCACCAGAACAACTAGTCACGGCTTATATCAAACGCTTAGTGGAGTACCCCGGCGCACTGCAAGTCATGGACTTTGCTGACGGCAAAGCCAGCCTAGTGGCGGTGAAAGCCTATTATGGCGGTTCATTAGTGGGCCATGCCTTATCGACCTTGCGTCAACACATGCCCAATATTGATACTCGAGTGGCCGCAATCTTTCGTCAAGGACGCCCTATTCGGCCGCAAGGCACAACCATTATCGAGGCCGATGACGAAGTCTTCTTCATTGCTGATACTCAACACATCCGCTCGGTGATGAGCGAACTGCAACGCCTTGAAGCAAGTTATCGTAAAATTATGATTGCTGGCGGCGGCAATATTGGAATGGGCTTGGCCAAAGCACTTGAGCGCAGCCACCCTTCGGTGAAGTTAATCGAACGAAATCCAGAGCGCGCTGAATACGTGGCATCAGAGCTGGCTAAAACTACGGTATTTTGCGGCGATGCGTCAGACCAAGAGCTGCTTAGCGAAGAGCAAATCGAACAAACCGACTTGTTTATTGCGGTTACCGATGATGATGAAGCCAACATTATGTCAGCCATGCTCGCCAAACGAATGGGCGCGGCCAAAGTCATGGTGCTCATTCAGCGCGGTGCTTATGTCGATTTGGTCCAAGGTGGCGACATTGATATTGCAATCTCACCACAGCAAGCCACGATTTCGTCGCTACTAACTCATGTTCGCCGCGGCGATATCGTCAACGTATACTCATTGCGACGCGGTGCTGCTGAGGCCATCGAAGCCATTGCCCATGGTGATTCGTCTACCTCAAAAGTGGTGGGCCGTGCCATTGCCGATATTAAAATGCCGCCCGGCACTACCATTGGTGCCATTGTTCGCGGTGAAGAGGTGCTCATTGCCCACGACGATACGCGAATTGAGCAAGATGACCATGTCATTCTATTCTTAGTGGACAAAAAATATATTACGGATGTTGAACGGCTATTCGAACCCAGTCCGTTCTTCTTCTTCTAGACGGAGCCCACACCATGCTCAATTTGCGATTATTGATATTGGTGTTGGGCTTGTTTTTATCCAAGCTCGCTTTGTTTCTACTGGTACCGATGACCGTTGGGCTTATCACGCTTGATGGCACCGTATTCGATTTCTTCACAGCTGCGATGATTACAGGTGCCGTAGGTGGTGCGATGATCACCTTTGGCAAGTTAGCACCCTCTCGCCCCAATAGCATGTTACGCGCGCGCGATATGTTCATGCTGACATCAATGGTATGGCTCATATTCTCGTCTATGGCAGCACTGCCTTTCGTGTTTATCGAACATATCAGCTTTACCGATGCTTTTTTTGAAACCATCTCAGGCGTCACCACCACAGGTTCGACGGTGCTGTCAGATTTGCCAAACCATGCACCGAGTATTCTCATCTGGCGCTCCATTTTGCAGTGGCTCGGTGGTATTGGTTTTATTGTGATGGGCGTAGGCATTTTGCCTTACCTAAACGTAGGCGGCATGAAGCTTTTTCAAACGGAATCCTCAGACTGGAGCGACAAGCAAGTCCCTCGCTTGAAGCATTACACTGCGCTGCTGTTTACCGCATACTCAATCCTCACTGCGTTATGCATGGTGTGTTACAAGCTTTCAGGAATGTCTTGGTTCGACGCTATCAATCATGCGCTCACTACACTCTCAACCGGGGGCTATTCAACCTCTGATGCCTCGATGGCTGGCTTTCCCGTCGCTGCGCACTGGGTCGCGATTGTGTTTATGTTTGCCGGCGGCATTCCACTGCTGTTGTTTATCCAATCTGCTCGCCGGAAGTCACTCAATCCTTGGCAAGATCAGCAGCTCATGGGGTATCTAAAGTTGGTGTTGCTAGCTTCTGCGGTACTGACTGCATACCTATACATGACTCACCAACAATCCTTGATTGACGCTGCACGATTGAGCCTGTTCAACGTTATTTCCATTGTCACAACCACAGGCTTTGCACTCACCGATTATTCGGCTTGGGGCGCGCTCGCAGCTGGGCTATTTTTTCTTCTCACTTTTGCCGGCGGATGTTCGGGATCCACCGCAGGTGGCATTAAAATTTTTCGTTTTCAGGTAGCGTGGGAGATCATGTTGCGCCACCTCCGGAGTCAGGTGCACCCCTACGGCACCTTCACAGCACGATACAACAAGCGGCCCATCTCAGATGACATTGTGGCTTCTGTGCTCACATTAGCATTCCTGTTTATGCTCACTATGGCACTGCTGACCTTGTTTTTGGCAGCACTTGGATTGGACTTTGTCACGGCTTTAACCGGGGCAGTCACTGCGGTCTGCAATGTTGGGCCTGGATTAGGAGATACGATTGGCCCTGCTGGCAATTTCTCATCGTTACCCGATGCCGCCAAATGGGCGTTAGGTATTGGAATGTTGGCAGGACGATTGGAGATCACCACCTTGGTGATCTTGTTCTTGCCTAAGTTTTGGAAAAAGTAAACGCTGTTGGATTTAGTGGAGTTTCGATACTCGCTCAGCGAAGTGTCTCACATCCGCCCAGTCGGTATAGTCAATATCTCGACTCGTATCGGTATTGCCTTTGGTCATCCACATAATAAATCGAATGATCATTTTGTCAGACCACTTATATTTGCTGTAAAGCAATGCGCCGGCAAACACATGAGCAACACTGGGTTGCCAGTCCACTTCAGCTAAAAACCTCTTAATGTAAGGGTTGGTATCTACGGTATTTTTGTTGGGCTTTCTAGCTGTTAGATTGACACTGAAAAACACGGTTGTCGTGTCTTCAAGTTGTGCCTTATGAGCTTTAATAAACGCTGCGAGATGCTTTTCATGCTTTCCGTAATGAATAGAGCCAGCCAACACTACTTTTGAGAACGATGCTATATCGGGCACCGACTCTTCAGCGTCAGATAGACGTCGCGTAGTGACCTGTGCGCCATCAGCTTCCAATACATCTTGTATACAGGCCATTATTTTAGCGGTTTGACCTTCACGGCTCGTGTAAACAAGCAATACATCGCGCTCAGACATGCATCTCTTCCTTTAATGGTTTAATTTCGCCAAAATGCCGGCGTGAGTAATACTAACAGCGTAAAGACTTCGAGCCGGCCAAATAGCATGGCCACAATTAACAGCCATTTCGAGGCTGTTGGCACATCGCCGTAATGCACCGCCACTTCGCCTAAGCCTGGGCCCAAGTTATTCAACGTAGCAGCCGTAGCAGAGAATGCGCTGACCTCTTCCATGCCCGTACCTACCAATCCTAACATGATGATGACGAATACTAAGGCATAGGCTGCAAAGAACCCCCAGACCGCGTCCATCACGCGTTCAGGGACGGGTTTTCGGCCCAAGCGAATGGAGTAAATAGCCTTGGGGTGCACCAAACGCTTCAACTCTCGGATGCCTTGTAAATTCATCAATAACACACGAATCACTTTAATACCGCCGCCCGTTGAGCCTGCACAACCACCAATGAATGACGCAAACATCAGAAGAATCGGCAAAAACAACGGCCATGCCGTAAAGTCAGTTGTGACAAACCCTGCGGTGGTACTCATGGATACGGCTTGAAGCAACGCCTGATCCAATGTTTTTCCTACAGAATCGTAAACACTGTCACCTAACAACACCATAAAACACAGCAGCACCAAGCACACCTGAATACCAATGAAGGTTCTAAGCTCTGGATCACGCATGTACATCTTAAGTGAGCGGGTCACCACATATGCGTGATGCAATGCGAAATTTACGCCTGAAATAAGCAAAAACACCACACAAACTATATTCACAGCGGCACTGTCAAAATACCCTAAGCTGGCGTCATGAGTGGAAAATCCGCCAATAGCGATGGTTGAAAAGCTATGACAAATGGCATCAAACCAATTCATGCCTGCAAAGTAGTAGGCCAACGCACAAGCAACCGTAAGTGACAAATAGATATACCAAAGGTATTGCGCGGTATCTGCAATTCTTGGAGTCATTTTCGAATCTTTCACAGGCCCCGGAGTTTCTGCGCGATACAGCTGCATGCCCCCAACACCCAGCAATGGCAAGATAGCCACCGCCAACACAATGATTCCCATGCCGCCAAACCACTGCAGTTGCTGCCGATAAAACAAAATTGCTTTGGGCAGATCATCCAACCCCGACAGCACAGTGGCCCCAGTAGTGGTTAAGCCTGAAAATGACTCAAAAAAGGCATCTGCTGTGGAAATGTTCAATGATTCACTGATTAAAAATGGCACCGCCCCAACGGTTCCCAATACGGTCCAAAACAAAACCACAATCAAAAAGCCTTCTCGGGCTTTCAAATCACGGCTTGCATTTCGGTTGGGCAACCATGAAAACAGGCCAATCACTAAACAAATGAAAAAAGCCAAGGTAAACGCAAGGCCGCCACCATCCTTAAAATGGAGGGACACCAACGCTGGCGGAATCATAGTGACACTGAAAATTGTCACCAAGATGCCTAAAATTCGGGCTAGAGAACGGAATTCCATGAACTATTCGAAGTCGAGAAACCAATGGAAATGAATATCTTGTAAGTTTGAAGTTAAATAGCGCTAGGCGCAAGGAATAGTCACGCTTTGTTGCTATGGATGTGAATAGTACCCGCACCTAAATCTAACAATTGTTGTGTAAAATCCTGTTCAGCAGTCAATGGCACGGTCAACACTAACGTCACTTGGTCGGTAAATTCACTGCCGGTCACCGCTCCGTCGAATCTAGCCACAAGGTGCAAAACCTGCTGATGCAGTGGGTAAGACAATGTAATTTTAAGCTGTACCAATGGTAAACATTGTTGCCATTGCGTGTGCTCAAACACCGCTCGCACTGCGCCAGCATAAGCACGAACCAAGCCGCCTGTACCCAACTTCACGCCACCAAAATAACGCACCACCATCACCATTAAAAAGCCCGCTGGTTTACCGGTAAGTACGGCAAGCATAGGCCGCCCTGCAGTGCCACTGGGTTCTCCATCATCACTTGAACCGCTGGCGTGAACATCAAACGGGGTGTCTACGATTTGTGCCCAGCAGTGATGCCTTGCATGGGGATGCAAAGCCTTGATGCGTGCTTTAGCTTGGTCGGCTTCTTGAAGTGAGGATACAGGTTCGAGATAAGCAATAAAGCGGCTGTTCTTAATTTCTATTTCAGCTTCAGCCGCTTGTTCAGGACGCCAATAGTCGGTTTGTGCCATTAACTAGCGTAAACCCAAGTTGCGCGTAATATTTTCTGGCCCACCGGGAGTGACGATGATGTTGTCTTCCACACGAATTCCGCCATATGGACGCAACGCATTCACCATCGACCAATCAACGTGATCAGAGTAATTCCCAGCTTTCAATTTAGCCAACAAGGAATCGATGAAGTAAAGCCCCGGTTCAATCGTGATCACTTGACGGTCTTCTAATTTACGCGTTAAACGTAAAAACGGATGCGCTTCAGGAGCCGACACATGCTTGCCACGGTCGTTGTCTAAAAAGCCGCCCACATCATGAACTTGCAGACCAATCAAATGCCCCAAACCATGCGGAAAGAATGTGGCGCTTACGCCTGTCTCCAACATGTGCTCTGGGCTCATATCTACAATACCGAAGGCATTCAGCAAGGCGGCAATGCGCAGATGGCAATTGAGGTGGAGTTCAACGTAATCCATCCCCACTTTAACTTGCTCGACCAGACCTTTTTCAAGCTCCGTCATCGCGGCAAGTAGCTCAGCAAATGTGCCTTCGCCTTTAAAGCAATGGGTTCGAGTAATATCCGCCGCATAACCATTAAAGCTGGCGCCAGCATCAATCAAGAATGACAACGACTCAGTTGGTGCGGTGCGCTCTTGCTGCATGTAATGCAGAATGGCGCCATTTTCGTTCAAACCTATGATATTGCCGTAGGGCAGTTGCGCATCAGTATGGCCCGTTGCATTCAAATACGCGGCATGAATATCCAACTCAGACTTACAGTCTAAAAACGCATCGCGTGCCGCTGTGTGACCCGCCACTGCAATGCGGTTCGCTTCGCGCATACACATCAGCTCATAGTCAGTTTTATAAGCGCGGTGATAATGTAAATAGGTGAGTACTTCATCAGGGTTGAATTGACCAATGCTCAAAGCCTCAGCTACTTCTACGTGTTCGCCGATATACGCCATGTTGTCCATATCTCGGGGCAAATGGCGAAACACTTGGTCGGCTTTGCTGAGCAACACGAGTTCAAAGGAATCAACCCAAAATTGATCGGGGGCATCGGGTACCTTGTGCCAAAAGTCTTCAGGGCGATAGAAAATAAGTTTTGGTTTTTTCACGCCATCTACCACCAACCAACAATTGGGGTTATCAACCACAGGTAGCCATGCTTTGAAATGAGGATTGACCTTAAATGGGTAATCCATGTCGTCTAAAAATTGGCGCTTAGTTTGGCCTGAATGGATGATTAAGGCGTCAAGGCCGCTCCGCTCAAGAGCTTTTTGTGTGCGTTGTTGCAGAGTTTCAATGTGCTTCGGGTAACAAGTCGCTAGGCTCGACATAACTTCATTCTCTTCGAAAGCATTAATGACCGTATAAAGATACCACAGGCGAATACGGATAGGGATGTTAGCCGCATCATAGAATTAAACACTTGTTTTAAATTCCTGTTGATATTTTTCTCTGAATGAACAACACTCAAGCGCACAACTGGTTTGACCAGATAACAATAAATCCGAATATGCACCCTATTTTTATCGCGAATGCTCGGAGACGCGTCATGATTTTTGAATCTAATAACATCAAAGTGAGCTTGCTCGACAACGGTATAGCTGAACTCTGTTTTGATGCCGAAGGCTCGGTTAACAAGTTAGACCGCGCTACCCTTCAAATGCTCGATGAAGGCCTCGAGGCCATCACCAACAGTAGCTCAGATATTAAAGGCGTATTGGTCAGTTCGGCCAAAGATAGCTTTATTGTCGGAGCTGACATCACAGAGTTTTTAGGCTTGTTTGCCCTTCCCGATGGTGAACTTGCAAACTGGCTAACCCTTGCCAACAAAATATTCAACAAGTTAGAAGATCTGCCTTTACCGACCGCCAGCGCTATCCGTGGTTTTGCCTTAGGCGGCGGTATGGAAACTATATTATCAACCGACTTCCGAGTAGCCGATGAAACGGCCACGGTTGGTTTGCCTGAAACCAAACTCGGCATCATGCCCGGATTTGGCGGTACGGTTCGCTTGCCCCGATTGATTGGTGCAGACAACGCGCTTGAGTGGATCACTACAGGCAAAAACTACAAAGCAAAAGCAGCCCTTGCAGTCGGAGCAGTCGATGCGGTTGTGGCTAAAGGTAATGCACGTAAGATCGCACTCGAAATGCTCACCGATGCGGCAGAAGGACGCTTAGACTGGCAATGTCGCCGCGCTCATAAAGTCGCACCTTTAACCTTAAGTAAACTCGAAGCAGCCATGAGTTTTACCACCGCCAAAGGCATGGTGGCAATGAAAGCGGGTAAACACTACCCTGCTCCAATGATGGCAGTGACAACAGTTGAAGCCTCGTCAACATTCGGTCGTCAGCAAGCGCTAGAAAATGAACAACAAGGCTTTATTAAGCTCGCTAAGTCTGACGTGGCGCAAGCGCTCGTTGGTATATTCTTGAATGACCAATACATCAAGTCATTAGCGAAGAAAGCCGGCAAGTCCGCCAAAACAGTTAACGCTGGCGCGGTATTGGGTGCGGGCATCATGGGCGGCGGCATCGCTTATCAAGGCGCGAGCCGTGGCACGTCTATGGTCATGAAAGACATCAATCAAGACGCGCTTGAATTAGGTCTTTCCGAAGCCAGTAAACTTCTCAATAAGCAGCTCGATCGTGGGCGTATCAAAGGTTGCGACATGGCGAAGATACTCAACAGTATCGTGCCGTCATTAGAATATAGTGCGCTGGCCCATGTGGACGCGGTCGTTGAAGCCGTGGTGGAACACCCAGCAGTTAAAGGAAAGGTGCTTGCTGAGGTAGAAGAAGCCGTAGGCGACAACACCATCATCACATCAAACACGTCGACTATTTCCATTAACCAACTTGCCAAAAGCCTAAAAGATCCATCACGCTTCTGTGGTATGCACTTCTTCAACCCCGTACATCGTATGCCGTTGGTTGAAATCATTCGCGGTGAGAACACCTCTGATGAAACCATTGCAACTATCGTAGCGTGGGCCGCTAAGATGGGTAAATCACCGGTCGTTGTCAATGATTGCCCTGGTTTTTTCGTGAACCGTGTGTTGTTCCCCTACTTTGGTGGATTCACCAAATTACTTGCCGATGGCGTCGACTTTGAACGCATCGACCGCATCATGGAAAAGCAATTTGGATGGCCAATGGGCCCAGCGTACTTGCTCGACGTTGTGGGACTTGATACTGCACATCATGCACAGGCAGTAATGGCCGAAGGGTTCCCAGAGCGAATGGCTAAAGAAGGCAGCGATGCCATTGACCTTATGTTTGAGAACAAACGTTTCGGCCAAAAGAACGGTCACGGTTTTTATCAGTACACCACAGATAAACGTGGAAAGCCCAAGAAAGTGCCTTGTCCAGACGGTAAAGCATTGCTCGCAACCGAACGTACCTTGGAAATTATCGATGAAGATATTATCGCCCGCGTAATGATCCCAATGATCTTGGAAACCGTGCGCTGTTTAGAAGAAAGTATTATTGCGTCGCCCGCTGAAGCAGACATTGCATTGGTCTATGGCCTTGGTTTCCCTCCTTTCCGCGGTGGTGTATTCCGTTACCTCGAAACCATAGGCTTACCTCAGTTTGTTGAATTGGCAGACCGATTTGCTTCTTTAGGAGCTCTGTATCAAGTGACCCCCACCATGCGCTCGATGGCTGACAACGGCCAAACCTATTTGACCGCCGCTAAGTAAGAACGGAGAAAGAACATGAAAGACGTTGTTATCATCGATTGTATTCGTACCCCAATGGGACGTTCAAAAGGCGGTATATTCCGGAACGTTCGTGCTGAAACATTATCGGCACATTTAATGAAAGGTTTGATCGACCGTAACCCTGGCCTCGAACCTGAACAAATTGAAGATGTCATTTGGGGCTGTGTTCAACAAACACTAGAGCAAGGCTTTAACATTGCGCGCAATGCAGCGCTATTAGCGGGTGTTCCTAAGTCAGCTGGCGCTGTCACCGTCAACCGTCTATGTGGCTCATCAATGCAAGCGCTACATGATGCGGCGCGTTCCATTATGACTGACATGGGTGATGTTTTTATCGTCGGGGGCGTGGAGCACATGGGTCACGTTCCTATGAATCACGGTGTAGATTTTCATCCTGGCATGGCCAAAAGTGTGGCCAAAGCAGCCGGAATGATGGGCTTAACTGCCGAAATGCTCGGTAAAATGCATGGCATTACTCGCGAACAGCAAGATGAATTTGCCGCACGCTCTCATGCTCGTGCACATGCCGCGACGGTTGAAGGCCGATTTAAAGCTGAGATTCACCCGACCGAAGGACACGACGCTGACGGTAAATTAAAGTTATTTGATGAAGACGAAGTGATTCGTCCGGAAACAACTGTGGAAGCTTTATCGGGTTTACGCCCAGTGTTTGATCCGGCTAATGGTACAGTGACTGCGGGCACATCATCAGCATTATCCGATGGTGCTTCGGCCATGCTGGTGATGTCTGCCGACAAAGCCAAAGAACTAGGTCTGAAACCTCGCGCTAAAATCCGAGCCATGGCTATTGCAGGCTGCGATCCGTCCATCATGGGATACGGCCCAGTACCGGCCACTCATAAAGCACTTGAGCGTGCGGGTCTCACGGTAAATGACATGGACGTGATTGAGCTAAACGAAGCATTCGCGGCACAGAGTTTACCCTGCGTTAAAGATCTTGGTTTGACCGACGTAGTAGACACCAAAATTAACCTTAACGGCGGAGCCATAGCATTAGGTCATCCACTTGGTTGTTCCGGTACTCGTATCTCAACAACCTTGCTGAACTTAATGGAAGCGAACGATGCCAAGTATGGCTTAGCCACCATGTGTATTGGTCTAGGCCAAGGCATTGCCACAGTATTTGAACGTCTCGACTAATTTCGTGCTGCCCAAGTGCCCTACACATTTGGCATTCCAACCCGCGATTAGATAAATACCGAAGAGTATTTCCCAACACCTATTGCCGCTCATGGAGCGGCTTTTTTATATCTTCAGCATTGTAATGATAGGGAGTGTTGGCTGTCTTTGTTATGATGGGGCACCTACACGCATATGCTTTGTTCATTCACTAGGAACCGGTCTGTGAGTCAGTCTTCTCAAAACATTATTGTTCACCGTACACTCGATACAATCGGCTTGCGTTGCCCTGAACCTGTCATGATGGTTCGTAAGACCGTTCGTGAAATGCAGGCAAAAGAGATATTGCTCGTTACAGCAGACGATCACTCTACCACCCGAGATATCCCAAGTTTTTGTGAGTTTATGGAACACAAATTAGTGCATGCAGAAGTTAACACTGCCCCCTTTCGATATTGGATAAAGAAAGGCATGTAAGTATGTTTCACGTGAAACATGCATCTCACAACATACCTTATCAGGCGTTCTAATAGGCTTAAGCACAACAATCAATGCCTCAAATTCAGCTCTACCGCACCAATTTTTGAACTTCCTTCTTTCTGAAACAGCTATTGGCGTGATCATTAACTAGACCAGTCGCTTGTAGGTGAGAGTAGACCGTCGTAGAACCTAGAAATTTGAATCCCCGTTTTTTCAGATCTTTGGCAAGGGCATCACTGAGTGGCGAATTTGCTACGTAATCATCAATTGAATCGATGCTATTCACTATGGGCTGATGATCCACGTAAGCCCATATGTAACTGCAAAAACTACCAAACTCTTGTTGAATTTGAAGGAAGCATTTCGCGTTATTTATGCTGGCTTCAATCTTTAATCGATTTCGAACGATGGAAGCATCGAGCATCAATCGTTCCACATCTTTCTGGTTCATCGATGCAACTTGACGCACGTCGAAATCCAAAAATGCATGCCGATAACCTTGGCGCTTTTTCAAAATGGTATACCAACTCAATCCCGCTTGAGCAGACTCCAACACCAAGAATTGGAACATGGTAGCGTCGTCGTATACTGGAACCCCCCATTCAGTGTCGTGGTATTCCACATAATCGGGTTTGCTGACGTCCAGCCACGGGCAGCGCTCACACATATGAAGTCCTTCGTTAAGAGTGTTTTAATGAGTCCTGAAACTGCAACGGACACGATATTCCAACACAGACTTGACCATTAGTTTGGCGAAATCAAAAAAAACGACCAAACGACTATAACTTAACCTACATTCCGAGCACTTCAAACGGTATACTTAGCGTCTTTTTATTTTTCGGATAACGATCCAGGCATGAAGCAGGAATACGACTATTCAACATTCCAAGGCCTAATCTTGGCACTCCAAGATTATTGGGCTAAGCAAGGCTGCGTCATCGTTCAGCCTTTGGACATGGAAGTGGGCGCAGGCACCTTCCACCCTCAAACATTTTTACGTTCAATTGGTCCAGAGCCAATGAGCAGCGCTTACGTGCAACCTTGCCGTCGCCCTGCTGATGGCCGTTATGGTGAAAACCCTAACCGATTGCAACATTACTATCAGTTCCAAGTTGTTCTTAAACCTTCACCCGACAACATACAAGAGTTGTATTTGGGCTCGCTTAAAGCGCTTGGCTTAGATACTTTGGTTCATGACGTGCGCTTCGTAGAAGACAACTGGGAATCGCCTACGTTGGGTGCCTGGGGTCTTGGCTGGGAAGTTTGGTTGAACGGAATGGAAGTGACTCAGTTCACTTACTTCCAACAAGTAGGCGGCATTGAATGTAAGCCTGTTACCGGTGAGATCACGTACGGCCTCGAACGAATTGCAATGTACTTGCAAGGCGTTGACTCGATTTACGATTTGGTATGGACAGACGGGCCTCTAGGCAAAGTTACCTATGGCGACGTATTCCACCAAAATGAAGTTGAACAATCGAAATATAATTTTGAGATCGCTGACACCGATGTGCTGTTCAAGCAGTTTGACCACTGCGAAAAAGAAAGCCAAAAACTGATTGAAGCTGGATTACCGCTGCCTGCTTACGAGCAAGTCATGAAAGCTAGTCATGCATTCAACATGCTCGATGCCCGTCATGCCATTTCAGTCACAGAACGACAGCGCTACATTCTACGCGTACGGGCGTTGGCAAAAGCCGTCGCAGAAGCATACTACGCGACACGCGAAGCATTGGGTTTTCCGATGTGCAGTCACGCTAGCAAGTCGGAGAAGTGATTATGACTACAGAAAATTTGCTGGTTGAACTCGGCACGGAAGAACTACCGCCTAAAGCACTACCTAAACTCGCCTCAGCATTTGCTGCAGCATTTGAAGCTGGCCTGAAAGATGCCGGTTTAGTGTTTGAAAATGTTAATTGGCTTGCGAGCCCTCGCCGTCTTGCCATTCAAGTTTCAGCGCTGGCTCATGCGCAACCTGACCGTGTTGAAGACAAGCGTGGGCCTTCGGTAAGCGCAGCGTTTGATGCCGATGGCAATCCTACCAAAGCAGCACAAGGTTGGGCTCGAGGAAACGGCATTACCGTTGATCAAGCTTCACGCCTAAAAACTGACAAAGGTGAGTGGTTACTTCATCGCGCTGAGATTAAAGGTAAGGATGTAGCATCGCTTCTGCCAGACCTTGTTCAGAAAGCGGTCAAGCAAATACCTATCCCAAAAGCAATGCGCTGGGGTGCGTACGACACTGAGTTCATTCGCCCTGTTCACACCTTCACACTACTCTATGGCGACACACTGATAGACGCTGAAGTATTGGGCAAACGATCGGGCCTTCAAGTCCAAGGACATCGTTTCCACAGCGAAGGACTTATTTCAATTGCGCATGCTGATGAATACGAGACCCTGTTAGAAACTCAAGGACGCGTCATTGCGAGCTTTGAGCGTCGTCGCAACATCATCAAGCAACAAGTAAAAGCAGTTGCCGCACAAGAAGGCGGTGTTGCAGACATTGATGCGGATTTGCTAGACGAAGTGACTGCACTGGTTGAATGGCCTGTCACCTTGGTGGGTAGTTTTGAAAACGACTTTTTAGTCGTCCCGAAAGAAGCTCTCATCTACACGATGAAAGACAATCAAAAATACTTTCCGGTGCTCGATAGAAGCGGCGAACTCATGTCTCGCTTCATCTTTGTATCGAATATTGAAAGTAAAGATCCAAGCCAAGTTGTTTCCGGCAACGAGAAAGTGATTCGCCCTCGCCTTGCGGATGCACGTTTCTTTTTAGAAACTGATAGCAAGAAAACTTTAGAGTCACGTGTTGAAAGCCTGGGTACTGTGCTGTTTCAAAAACAACTTGGAACACTAAAAGACAAAGCCGAACGCGTAGCAAAACTCGCAGGGTACATTGCGGCTCAGTTAGGTGGAAATGAAACCGACGCGTTACGCGCAGGCTTGTTAAGCAAAACCGACTTAATGACCGAGATGGTGATGGAATTCCCGGATGTACAAGGAGTAATGGGAATGCACTACGCGCGCAACGACGGCGAAACCGAAGCGGTGGCCATTGCACTCAACGAACAGTACATGCCCCGCTACTCAGGTGACCAATTACCTTCAACTGAAGTGGGATGCGCTCTGGCGATCGCCGAAAAGATTGACACACTTGTGGGTATTTTTGGTATTGGCCAGGCACCAAAAGGTGACAAAGACCCATTTGCTCTCCGGCGCGCAGCGATTGGCTCTTTGCGTATTTTAGTAGAGAAGTCATTGCCGCTAGATATCGCTGACCTCGCTCATCAAGCCCAATCAAACTTTGGCCCTCACCAACTTACCAATGCTAACGTTGTTGATGACGTAGTCGATTTTACACTAGGTCGCTTCCGTACTTGGTATGAAGATCAGTCAGTCAGCGTTGATGTGATCCAAGCAGTATTGGCAAAGCGCCCTACTGAACCTTCAGATTTTGATGCCCGTATAAAAGCCGTAAGCCACTTCCGAACACTCTCGCAGTCGTCTGATCTTGCCGCTGCGAACAAACGTGTTGGTAACATTTTGGCGAAAATTGAAGGTCAGTTGCTAACTTCAATTGATACGAGCTTGCTCACTGAGCCTGCCGAAATTGCATTGTACAATGCGTTTACCGAGGCACAGTTAAAGTTGAAGCCTCTGTTTGCCGACAGTAACTATCAGCAAGCACTGACGGAACTCGCAACGTTAAATGAGGTCATCAATGCATTCTTTGATGAAGTCATGGTCAACGCTGACGATACTGCTGTCCGACAAAACCGTCAGGCATTATTGAACCAACTTCATCAGGCATTTTTACATACTGCTGACATCTCGTTATTGCAACAATAAAGCACATGTTGCAGACGTTGTGGTTACACAAAAAACCGGTCGTTAGGCCGGTTTTTTTATGCCAAATATTCTAAGGTAAGCTAGCTTTAGGTCAGACCTAATTCACTCATGGACGCAAACATGATTTCCCTTGTAAATCGCATTGCCGTAGTCGTAAGCATATTACTATTGCAAGGATGCCAAACCACTGCGAAGAAACCAGCTCCTCCCCCTCCGCCAGTTAAGCCTGATCTCTCAGCAGTGATGTATCTACGAGCCGTATTCACTTGGTGGGACGCTGAGGAGCCATTTAAGGTGGTACGTGTTTCTGATGATTTATATCGTTCGCAAACAAAACTTGTGGCAGATGGCGAATACTATGATTTCAAATTCGCGGATGCGAGCTGGAGTTCGGGCATGAATTGCGGTTACTTAACTGAAGCCGACGAGATCGTCATCGACAACGGAGCTCCAGTGAATGCGAATTGCAATTCTGCGGGATCATATTTCAGGTTTAAGCCCAAAAGGACCGGCGTATTTTACTTTTATTTTGACAATCGAGGCGATCAACCCAAAGTATATATTGAACGGAAATGAGTGGATGTTTCACGTGAAACATCCACTATCATGTTGAACTCAACTCCATTTAATTGAACACCCCATACTCGCCACCTGTTCTGCCGGACCAAGCCCCGTTTCGGCAATTTGGAGCATAGCGTTGAGCAGCTCAGGAGTTCTGTTAGTGGCATCCCTCATTTTGGCGTCATCCAAGCGCCCACGATATTGCAGCTCACCTCTCGCGTTAAAGCCAAAAAAATCAGGTGTACAAACCGCATTATATGCCTTGCCGACTTCTTGTGTTTCATCGACCAGATACGGGAATTCAAACCCATGCGTGTCGGCAAACTCCACCATTTTATCTGGGGAATCTTCAGCTACATCATGATAATCATTCGACATGACGGCGAGCACTTTAACACCTGCTTGCTGCAACGATTTTGTATCCTCAGCCAAGCGGTCAGCAACTGTTTTCACAAAGGGGCAATGATTACAAATAAAAGCTATCAATAAGCCACGTTCGCCTAAATAGTGACTCATGGTATGCGACTGTCCATGCGCGTCTAGCAATGTGAACTCAGGTGCCTTCCAACCAAAATCACAAATAGGTGTATCTAACAGCATAACATTTCCTTCTTAACCGGTTGTGCGACAAATCGTTAATTTCAACTTTGGCCCACTAACCAATGACCGTCATTTCGTGAACGACGAATGATTCAACGCAACCTTCGGTGGCTTTCATGTACTCTGCGAGATGTGTATTGCCCATATGTACTTGCCATAACTCGCGCGATTCCCAGTTCTCGTAAAACAAAAAGTGTGCTGGGTTATCATTGTCTTGGTGCAAGTCATAGTTAACACAACCTTCCTCGGCACGCGTAGTGTCAATGAGCTTCAATAGCTCGGCTTTAACCACATCAATTTTTCCTTCATTTGCGACGATATTAGCGACGATTGTTAACTGGCTCATAGCTTTTAAAAACCTCTACATGTGTGGGAGCGTTTCGCTCGTTGGACGTTTGATTACGCATCAAACCCTTCTAAAACAATTTTTCCGATCGCTCGTCCAGACTCAAGCTGTGAGTGAGCTTCTCTTAAGTTCTCGGCATTAATGATACCCAAGGAGTGACCCACGGTCGTTTGTACGTACCCTAGGTCTACCAAGTCAGCGACACGACTCAATAATTTACCTTGTTCACCCATATCTGCGGCATTGAACATAGAGCGCGAAAACATGAACTCCCAATGAAGCGATAGACTTTTGAGTTTTATCTGACTGATATCCAGCTGCTCGGGATCATCAATCATGGCTATCCGACCAAAAGGAACGAGTAACTTGGTGTAGGTTTCAAAATATGTCTCTGTACTGTTAAGACTTGCAACATGGGTGATCTGCCCTAGCCCAAGCGCTTCAATTTGAGGCTCCAAAGGCTTACTGTGATCCACCACATAATCAGCGCCTAGCTTTTTGACCCAGGCTTGTGAGCTTTCCCGAGATGCCGTCGCAATAATGGTGGCACCGGTAATCGCCTTCGCTAATTGTAGCAATATCGAGCCAACGCCACCCGCCGCACCAACCACAAGCAACACTTCACTTGAGCGCGACTTTGTGTTCGGCAGCTGTTGCACAAGTTGAAGATGCTGAAACAGAAGTTCCCACGCCGTGATCGTTGTCAGTGGTAGCGCTGCAGCTTCATCATTGGACAGATTCTTAGGCTTACTTCCGACCAAACGCTCATCCACAAGTTGAAATTCAGCGTTACTTCCTTGTCGGGTTAAATCACCCGCATAAAATACTTGATCACCGGGCGTAAATTCGATCACGTCTTTTCCGACTGCAACCACCTCTCCCACAGCATCCCAACCCAGCACTTTGGCTGTACCGTTTTCGGGAGGCATCAATTGGCGAACCTTATAGTCAACGGGGTTCACCGAAATGGCTTTAACCTTAACAAGTAAGTCTCTGCCCATAGCAATAGGCTGTGGGAGTTCGATATCGACCAATGCATTGCTGTCGGTGATCGGTAACGATTGTGTAAATGCTACGGCTTTCATCACTTTGCTCTCCTGCTATCAAAGTTAAACAAATGCACAAGTTCATTTGAAGACGGGCCATATTAAACCTTGCTAACGGAAGCTTTAACCGTGTAATGTTTGAATAATTATCAAACAAAATTTGAAAGTCATGCTATTAGAAGATTTGCAGGTCATATTAAAGGTAGCGGAATTTCGGAACATTACAGCTGCGGCCGAAAATTTAGACATGCAGCCAGCCACCGCTAGCGCTGCGGTAAAGCGTGTAGAAAAAGCGTTGGGCGCAGAGCTGTTTATCCGGACAACACGACACTTACGTCTATCTGTTGCCGGAGAGCGCTACATACCACAATGCGAGCAAGCTATGGCAATGCTCGAACAAGCCAAACAAAACATGAAGGAAGAGCTAGGTGTTGTAGACGGAGAGCTAAGACTTACCCTATCGTCGGATTTGGGACGCAACGTGATTTTACCGTGGCTCGACGAACTGATGACAACACACCCTCGCCTCTCTTTGCGGGCCAACATTACAGACAGCAATGTCGACTTCTATCGCGATTCTGTAGACATGGCACTTCGATATGGCTTTCCTGATGATGCAAGCCTTTATGGCTTTAAAATTTGTAACGTACCGCGGCTATTATGCGCCTCTCAAGGCTACCTGTCAGAGAATGGAACACCACAACACCCACACGATCTGCCATCACATAACGGCCTGTTTTATCAATTACATGATGTCATTCATGATGTATGGGATTTTGCACATCATGGCACTGACTACAAAATTAAACTGAGTGGCAACCGCGCATCTAACGATGGTGAACTGGTTCGGCGGTGGTGTGTGGCAGGGCACGGACTCGCAGCCAAGTCTGCATTAGATATGGCCGACGATCTGTTATCACAACGGGTGATAAGTGTGATGCCTAGCTATCAGCCCTTGCCGACAGAACTCTGGCTAGTTTGTCCAAGCCGTCAATCGATCACACCCGCCATGCGGCTGCTACGTGATAGCTTGCGTGACAAAACAGCATCGCTACTTCAACAGCTTGCCGATAAAGGCATTATCGACTCGAGCATGTTGGTATAGCTTAGCGCTTTGATTAGCCAAATTGCAGACATAAAAAAGGCAACCCTCGAGTTGCCTTCAAACGATGACTCAATCGTTGAGTCTATTACCTAACTTTACACGTCTAAGTTTTCAACGTTCAACGCGTTGGTTTCGATAAAGTCACGTCTCGGTTCAACATGATCCCCCATCAGTGTTGTGAAGAGCTGGTCTGCGCCCACTGCATCTTCGATGGTCACACACAACATACGACGCGTATTGGGATCCATGGTGGTTTCCCACAATTGCTCTGGGTTCATCTCACCCAGCCCTTTATAGCGTTGAATACCTAAACCACGCTTGGACTCAGAAATCAGCCAATCTAATGCTTCAACAAATGTCGATACGGGCTTGGTGCGCTCTCCACGCTGAACAAACCCGCCTTCCTCAATGAGGCTGCTGATTTGGTCACCCAGAGCAACAATCTGTTGATAATCACGTGACTTAATGAAGTCCGCAGAGAACAGATATTCAGTATCAATACCGTGCTGACGTACTGTCATTTTAGGCAAAAACAACTTGAGCTCTTCGTCTTCCACGATGCTCATTGTGTATGTTGAGCCGCCAGCAGCTAAGGAGTCCATATCGAGTTGGATCTCGGTACACCACTCGTCCATTGCATCTTTAGAGCTAAGCATTGCTTGTAACGCTGGGCGAACATAGACCAGACGGTCAAGCACTTCACGTGGCCATAGGCGCGTGAGTCGCTTAATGATTTTTTGAACAGCTTGGTATTGCTTCACCAGGGTTTCGAGCTGCTCTCCACCAATGCCCGGCGCTTCAGAATTCACATGCAATGATGCTTTATCTAAAGCCAAGGAGGTCAAGTATTCAGTCAGCACGTCGTCATCTTTGATGTAGCGCTCTTGCTTGCCTTTTTTCACTTTGTACAAAGGTGGCTGAGCAATGAAGATATGTCCTCGCTCTACCAGCTCTGGCATTTGGCGATAGAAGAAGGTCAGTAACAAAGTGCGAATGTGTGAACCATCCACATCGGCATCGGTCATGATGATAATGCTGTGGTAACGAAGTTTCTCAACATTGTATTCATCGCGGCCAATGCCACAACCGAGCGCAGTAATGAGAGTTGCAACCTCCTGTGAAGACAGCATTTTATCAAAACGAGCTTTTTCAACGTTAAGAATTTTACCTTTCAGCGGCAGAATCGCTTGATTCTTGCGGTTACGGCCTTGCTTCGCCGATCCGCCCGCTGAGTCCCCTTCCACTATGTATAGTTCAGAAAGGGCAGGATCTTTCTCTTGGCAATCAGCAAGCTTACCCGGTAACCCAGCTAAGTCTAATGCGCCTTTACGGCGTGTCATTTCACGTGCTTTACGCGCAGCTTCACGGGCGCGTGCTGCGTCAATAATTTTACCAACGATGATTTTCGCTTCGTTTGGCTTTTCCAACAAGTAGTCACTTAAGTGAGTGCCCATTGCGGTTTCAACCGCTGGTTTCACTTCAGATGACACTAACTTGTCTTTCGTCTGAGATGAGAACTTAGGATCAGGTACTTTCACCGAAATAACAGCGGTTAAACCTTCACGTGCATCATCGCCACTGGCATTGGTTTTAGCTTTTTTAGAAAAACCTTCCTTGTCCATATAGGTGTTCAACGTACGTGTTAGTGCAGTACGGAACCCTGACAAGTGGCTACCACCATCACGTTGCGGGATGTTGTTAGTAAAACAGAAAATGTTTTCTTGGAAGCCGTCATTCCATTGCATCGACACTTCAACGGCGATGCCATCTTCTTCACGTATGTGTGTAAAGTGGAATACCTCAGAATGAATCGGTGTTTTGTTTTGGTTGAGGTATTCAACGAACGCTTTAATACCACCTTCATAACAAAAGTGATCGCTACGGCCATCGCGCTCATCGTTCAACTTAATCGACACACCGGAATTCAAGAATGAAAGCTCACGGAGGCGCTTAGCTAGAATGTCATAATGAAATTCTGTGGTTGCAAAAATTTCAGAAGAAGGCCAAAAACGAATACGCGTCCCGGTTTTCTCGGTTTCGCCAATGACACCCAATGGGCTTTGCGGTTCACCCAAACTGTACAATTGCTCATGGAGTTTGCCTTCGCGACGAATGTGTAGTTCGAGTTTCTCAGATAGGGCGTTTACAACTGAAACACCTACGCCGTGAAGACCGCCCGAAACCTTGTACGAGTTATCATCAAACTTACCACCGGCGTGTAAAACAGTCATGATCACCTCAGCAGCAGACACACCCTCTTCGGGGTGCATACCAACAGGGATTCCTCGACCGTCATCTCCAACGCTTACAGAGCCATCACCGTGAATAGTCACGTTAATACCGCTACAGTGTCCGGCTAGCGCTTCATCAATAGAATTATCCACTACCTCAAACACCATATGGTGGAGGCCGGTACCGTCATCGGTGTCACCAATGTACATCCCCGGACGCTTGCGTACCGCGTCCAAGCCCTTCAGTACCTTAATACTGGAGGAGTCATACTCATTCGACATAGATTCACTCATGCTTAGTTAGCTTTCCTTGTTCCACGTGGAACACTTTGATAGGTCGAGCCTGATCTTCAATTTGTTGACGGATTTGGTCAACAAAGATGCTGTCCGTGGCCGTTATAAACACCTGTGATTTTATCGCGATTAGGCACTCAATTAACAGTGCTCTGCGCGATTCATCCAGCTCTGCAGCAAAATCATCCACTAAATAGATACAAGGGATGCCATGCTGTTGTGAAAGTAATGCACCCTGCGCCAATGTAAGTGCAGCGACCAACAGCTTTAGCTGTCCGCGCGAACACATTTCTTCAGCAGGGTTATTGTTTACTTTAACCTTAAATGTAGCGCGATGCGGCCCCAAAGTCGTATAACCTTGTCGCAAATCGCGAGGATAATTTGATTCAAGCTGCGTTGCCAAATCATCTGACAAATCCCACCCTGGCTGATACACCAAAGTGACTTCATGATCGGGTAAAAATTTATGCGTAAAGGGTAATAAGGCTTGTTGTAATCGGGCAACAAATTCTTCTCTCAATTGAGATATGACACGCCCATTCGAAATCAGTTCCTGATCCCAGAAGCCAATTTGCTCATAACGAGCCTGCTGCCTGACCATCGCATTACGTTGCTTCAATATTCGGGTATAGCGTTTCCACGCATTGAAGAACTGCTCACCTTGATAAAACAACCCCCAATCAAGAAATTGACGACGCACTTTATTGCCCGTGAGCAGCAAGTTAGCACTTTCTGGCGTCAGTAATTGCAGTGGAAACAGCCCTACTAAATCAGCCAATCGCGTTGTGCTTTGGCCATTAATTCGAATGGCCAAGTCACTTTGCTTGTCGCGCTGCATACCCACGCGATGACGCTGATGCCCGCGGTCGACTTCTGCGAATATATTTAGTTGTTGTTGCTCGTACTGAATCAGTTGCCGATGCCGGCTGGTACGAAATGAACGCCCCGCACCCAGCATATGAATAGCTTCAAGCACGCTACTCTTACCTGCGCCGTTCAAGCCCACAATGAAATTGAATCCATCGCACGGCTGCATCTGAACCTGAGAAAGGTTTCGAACAGATTCCACATTGAGCTGACAGATTGACATTCACGGTTCCGAATAACATAACGACTAAATGCCGAAGCAAGCCTTCAATTGTACCGTGATGCACAGCAAAAACCCATGTTTGAAACCGCGATTACGCCGCTGGAAGCACAATTATAAGCGTTGTTGAATTGGCGTCATCATCAACTTCTAATTCAAGAGACCCATTCTGAGCCTTAACCAGCAACTGAGCTGAATATGTACCAATGCCAGTGCCGCCTTCTTTACCCGATGTTGCATACTTTTCGAAAAATTTACTGCGTATATTTTGGGGCACACTACCATCATTCGACAGGATGATTTTGATCGTCTTATCGTCGCGTGAAATACTCGCTCGAACTGCTGATTTTTCAGGCGCAGCTTCAAAGGCATTTTTCACTAAATTGAAGAATACCGAATACAACAGTAAAGGATCACCAAGACTAAATAGAGATTTGTCGGAGCTTCCCGAAGGCACAATGAGGTTGCACGTGAGGCGTTTGGCTGCAAATGAATTATCACAGACAGTAATCACATCCTTAAGTAACTTTGCGGTATCAATTTCGGTGGCGTCAAGCTGATATATGCCTTGCTCAATCTTATACAGTTCAGCCGACAAATTAATCATGTTTAATAACTGATGAGCCAAGAAATCAATGCCGTTGCTGTGTTCAGTGATCACATCTAAATTGCGTGGTTGCAATGCTATTTGTTGTATCGATGCAATAATTCCAGAAAGCGGTCCTTTCAAGTCATGGCGAACCATCTGCTCAGCTTCATTTCTGGCTTCGGCCAATGCGATCATGTCATCAACGCTCGACTGGGCCTCCCAGATGCGTTGCACCTGCATCATCATATTACGCACCCGCAATTGAAGAAGATGCGGGTTTATAGGCTTAGTGATGTAGTCGATTGCTCCCAACTCCATGCCTTTAAGTTCCGAGTCCGCTTCGTTCATAGCCGTGACAAACATCACGGGAATGTGTTCAGTATTTGACTGAGAGCGAAGCTCTTTCAACACCTCGTACCCACTAATTCCGGGCATCATAATGTCGAGCAAGACGAGATCTGGCGGCGATTCGGAACGGCAAATATCTAGCGCTTTCTGACCGTTATTGGCCAACTTAATCTTATATTTATTTTTCAATAAATCGGCTAATAGGCGTAAATTATCGGGCGTATCATCAACAAGCAAAATAACGCCATCTTTCAAGCTTTTATCATCTACAGGGGCTATATCAATCGGTATTTCAACTTCTTGATGCTGGGTTACGCCAGGGATTTGAATTTCAGAAGGGATGCGCGCAGGCCGGTTTCGCGCACGTTCAATTCGGCTGCGGAGCATTGCTGGGGAAAACGGTTTAATCACGATTTCACTCACGCCTTGACGAATGGCTTCGGTCACTCGGTCACGCTCAGCTTCGGCGGTAATCATTACAAAAGGCAGGCGCTGCCAAGCGGGACTGGCTTTCACGCGTTTGAGGAATTCAATGCCCGTCATAACCGGCATATTCCAATCGGACAGAATAAGGTCAACGTTGTGATTGTTAAGAACACGGAGTGCTTCACTGCCATTACTAGCCTGATACACTTCTTTCGCGCCAAATTCTTTGACTTGCTGAACGGTAATTTTTCGAATGGCATCCATATCTTCTACCACTAATACCACAGTCTTATTTGAAAGCACGTAAGTCTCCTAAGCCTATTGCAACACGTTTCGGTCATCAGGCTTAAGTGTAGTCATTACATCACCCATCCAGCGTATGAAGAACACGACCAAAGTTGGATTTTTGGCAATAAAAAACCCACCGAAGTGGGTTCTTAACTATTTGACGGAAAAAGAAGTAGCTGGCTATAAACGCATGGGCATCACAACATACAGCGCACTGTCGTCATCACGGTTTTCAATCAAACCGCTTGAGTTGGCATCACTCAAGGTAAAGCGTACGGCCTCTCCGTCAATCGCATTGAGCACATCAAGGATGTAGCTGACATTAAAGCCCACTTCGAGCTCATCACCTTGATACTCAACGGCAATAGCTTCCTCTGCCTCTTCTTGTTCTGGGTTATTAGCACTAATTTTCAATTCATCGTTCGACAACTGCAAACGCACGCCGCGGAATTTCTCATTCGACAAGATTGCGACACGGGCAAAGCCCTGCTTGAGCGTTTCTTTATCACCTTCCACCAGTTTATTCCCACCACGTGGCAATACGCGGCGATAATCAGGAAAACGGCCATCGACTAACTTGGAAGTAAACAGGTAATCGCCAATATCAGCTCTAATATGGTTTTCAGACAACTGAATAGTCACTGGCTTATCTTCTTGTTCCAGTAGCCGCATCATTTCCAAAATACCTTTACGTGGCACGATGCATTGGAAATCATCTTGTAATTCCGGCACATCAATACGCGATAACGCGAGTCGATGCCCATCAGTGGCAACCGCTGTTAACGTACCACCCGCAATTTCAAACAACATACCATTTAGGTAATAGCGAACATCTTGGTTGGCCATAGAAAACTGCGACAACTCAATTAAGCGACGCATTTTCTTTTGAGTTGTTGTAAAACTCATGGCTGATGCAGACTCCTCAATTTGAGGGAAGTCGGTATCCGGTAAGGTCGATAGCGTAAAGCGGCTCCGACCCGACTTGATGATCAATCTGTCGTCCTGAAGATTTAGCTGGATAGAGGCGCCATCGGGTAGCGTTCGGCAAATATCCACCAATTTCTTTGCAGGCACCGTTACCGAGCCGGGCACTAAATCTGGGTCGGCTAATACTAGCGTTGCGCACAGTTCGACTTCTAAATCGGTACCAATCATGGTCAATGCGCTGTCACTCACGCGCATGAGGATATTGGCAAGAATAGGTAACGTGTGCTTACGTTCAACCGCGCCTGAAACCGCTTGTAATGGTTTGAGGATTTGCTCGCGATTCACCGTGAATTTCATATTCAATCCCTTCAATCACTAAGTTTATTAGGAAGACAGAGTCCTAATAAGGTTCTGATAGTCTTCCTTAATATCATGACTTTCTTCACGCAACTGCACAATCTTACGGCAGGCATGTAACACCGTGGTGTGATCCCTACCGCCAAATGCATCCCCAATCTCAGGCAAACTGTGATTGGTCAGCTCTTTGGCCAATGCCATTGCGAGTTGTCGAGGACGTGCCACTGAACGGCTTCGGCGCTTACTCAACAAATCAGCCAATTTGATTTTATAGTATTCTGCAACGGTTTTCTGAATGTTATCAATGGTGATGAGCTTTTCTTGCAGCGCAAGCAAGTCGCGTAAAGCTTCGCGTACAAAATCAATGTTAATTGCTCGCCCTGTAAAGTTAGCGTTGGCAATCACACGATTCAATGCGCCTTCAAGCTCACGTACATTCGAGCGTAACCGCTTTGCAATGAAGAATGCCACTTCATCGGGCAGGTGTACATTGGATTCCTGCGCTTTGCGCATCAAAATCGCTACGCGGGTTTCTAGTTCTGGCGGTTCAATGGCAACCGTTAGCCCCCATCCAAAACGAGATTTTAATCGATCTTCAACACCGTCAATTTCTTTAGGGTATCGATCAGAAGTCAAAATAATTTGCTGATTGCCTTCTAAGAGCGCATTAAAGGTATGGAAAAACTCTTCTTGAGAACGCTCTTTGTTGGCAAAAAATTGAATATCATCAATCAACAACGCATCCACACTACGATAGTAGCCTTTGAAGTCTTCAATGGCGTTATTTTGTAATGCTCTCACCATGTCTTGCACAAAACGCTCAGAGTGCATGTAAACCACTTTAGCATTTTCTTTACCGGCAAGAATCGAATTGCCTACTGCATGAAGTAAGTGAGTCTTACCTAACCCTGTACCGCCATATAAAAAGAGGGGATTGTAGGCTCCGCCTGGATTCTCTGCCACCTGAGAGGCTGCTGCGCGACCGAGCTGGTTCGACTTACCTTCCACAAAATTGTCGAAGATATAATTCGGATTAATATTACTTTTATGGTGGATTTCAGGCTTGGGCCGCGAAGAACGCTCCCATGGATTCGATGAAGCTTCCGATGCTACCGGGGCTGGTGCAACGGCCTTCTGCTCAGAAACTCCGGCATGTACCGGAGGTTTAGGCGCAATATTGCCAATGTCTAAATGAAGTTTGGGCGCGTCATTACCACACGCTTGCGAGAGTAATTCGTTAATACGACCCAAATAATTGTCACAGACCCAATCAAGTACGAAGCGATTTGGGGCAAACAACACCAGTCGATCACCGTCAAACTCAGCTTGTAATGGACGGATCCAAGTACTGAACTGAGACGCGGGTAACTCATGCTTGAGTGCTTCTTGACAGGTTTGCCACAGTGACGAGCTCAACACCAACTCCTAAACATTTACGTCTTCCAATGAACTTTAAAACCGCTCGGCATCAGGGAATCATGACGACCATGACTCAACCAATGAAATGGAGGGGTGATTTTATTTTTGCAGGGCACATATTATGCGCGATCCCCAGCCCCCTTTCCAGATCGAACTCGATCATTTACCAAATATTTATCAACAAGCCTAAATATATGTTTTTATTTAGCTAAATGAAGATATCAACAACTTACACTGATATTGCGAACAATTTATGAACAAGGATCTCACAGCGATCATTTTTAACCCGAACATAAAATATCCTGTTTTCAGGATTGACTATATAGAAGGACTCGCATAAAATTCGCCCTCATTTTTAAAGGCTGCTTGAAGCCTGTTTGCTTTATAGCGGTCTCGTAACGCTATATAAGTTCACTTATATATAGTTAGGTAGATGTCATGAAAAGAACATTTCAACCAAGCGTTATCAAACGCAAACGCTCACACGGATTCCGTGCTCGTATGGCAACCAAAAACGGTCGTCAATTGCTAGCACGTCGTCGTTCAAAAGGCCGTGCAAGCCTGAGCGCATAATACTCTTTGAGAGTTATGAAATCGCACGAATATGGGCGGGAGTTAAGGCTATTAACTCCCGCCCATTTTAATTGCGTCTTTCAGGGTAAGCCCATTCGGGTTGCTTCGCCCTATATCACCCTGCTCGCTATTCCTAATCAGTATCCTCATCCTCGTCTTGGATTTGCCGTTTCTAAAAAGGCAGCCAAACTTGCAGTTGACCGCAACAAGGTCAAACGAGTCATGCGCGATAGCTTTCGATTACGTCAACATAATCTACCTTCAGTAGATATTGTGGTGATCGGAAAGGGCGGAGTTGGTAAACTCGATAAATCTGAGCTTCATAAATTGACAGAGCAGTTATGGCACCGCTTAGCCAAAACTTATCGAAAGTCGCAATAGCGCCTATCAAATGCTACCAAAAGCTGATTAGTCCGCTTTTGGGGCCTTGTTGTCGATTTTATCCAAGCTGTTCTCACTATGCGATTGAAGCCATAAATATTCATGGCGTAGGCAAAGGGAGTTGGCTCGCAGCGAAGCGCATATTAAGATGTCATCCTTTTAATCCTGGCGGCAACGACCCGGTACCAGATAAACCTCCAAAGAAACCTTAAAATATTATGGAATCACAACGTATCTTTATTCTTGTGGGACTCATGCTGGTCAGCGTATTGCTGTATCAGGAATGGCAGTCTATGTATGGCCCACAACCGATCACACCTGCAACCTCACAAACATCAGATGCAATGCAGCAACCGCATTCTGACGATGTGCCTGCAGCCGCCGCTTTAAATTCTACGGATATGCCAATCGTTGATTCAAAAGCAAGTGCGTCTCTCATTACAATGGAGAACGACGTATTACGCTTGAAAATCGATCCAAAAGGCGGTGATGTTGTCTCTGCTGAATTATTGAAATTTCCAATAGAACAAGATGGCGAAGAGCCCGTTTCTATTCTTCACCGCAACAGTCACTTTGAATATATTGCTCAGAGTGGTTTGATTGGCAATGACGGCCCAGATGCATCGCCATCCGGCCGACCAAACTATTCATCGTCTCAGTCTCACTATGAGATGAGTGGTGACAGCGTCGTGGCTAATCTTACATTTGAAGCCAATGGCATGACGGTTATCAAACGCTTTATTCTGAACAAAGACAGCTATGTTGTTCAGCAAGACTTCGAGATTATTAACAACTCAGGTCAAAACGCGCTGGTGCAGCCTTACATGCAGCTTAAACAAACGATGGCTGGCGAATCCGGCAGTATGATGATGCCTACTTATCGTGGTCCTGCTTACTCCACATCGGATGAGCGCTACAGTAAATACACCTTTGACGACCTCACCGATAAAGCGTTAAACAAGCGCACAGACGGTGGCTGGGTTGGCATGCTACAACACTATTTTGTGTCAGCATGGGTCCCTACAGCCACCAGCGACAACTTGCTGTACACCAATCAAATTCGCGGCAGCGGCATTATAGGTGCTAAAGGCGAACAAGTGGTGATACCTGCAGGCCAAACCACGGTAATTTCATCATCTTTGTTTGTCGGCCCTAAAGACCAAGAACGTCTTTCTGCTCTGTCTCCAACACTCAATTTGACCGTAGATTACGGCTTCTTGTGGTGGTTGGCACAACCACTTCACTGGTTACTCACCGTCATTCAGGGCTTTGTTGTGAACTGGGGTCTGGCGATTATTGTTGTGACCATCGTAATCAAAACTTTCCTGTACCCGTTGACCAAAAAGCAATATGAGTCGATGGGCCGCATGCGCGTATTGCAACCTAAAGTGAAAGCGTTGCAAGAGCGTTACGGTGAAGACAAGCAAAAAATGCAGCAAGCCATGATGGAACTGTACAAAAAAGAAAAAGTAAACCCACTAGGCGGTTGCTTACCTTTGTTGTTACAAATGCCTATCTTCATTGCGCTGTATTGGGTGTTGCTCGAGAGTGTTGAATTGCGCCATGCTGGCTTTATGTTGTGGATCACCGACTTGTCGGTACAGGACCCATATTACGTATTACCGCTGCTGATGGGTGCGTCTATGTTCCTAATGCAGAAGCTATCGCCAACAACCGTTGCCGATCCAATGCAACAAAAAGTGATGATGTTCATGCCTGTACTGATGACATTCTTATTCATCACTTTCCCTGCGGGCTTAGTGTTGTACTGGGTGGTTTCAAACTTAATCACCATTGCACAACAAACAATGATCAATAGAGCGCTCGAGAAAAAGCAAGCCGCTTAAGCGCCAACCTCAAACTTTTCAAAGCCACTCATCCGAGTGGCTTTTTTATTGGCACAAATAGCAGAAAAATCAGCTACTCTTAGCCACAATACCAACTGTATTAATGACAACAGGGATCGCTCATGTCAGATAGCAACGAAAAAATCGCTATTTATATCGAATCTGCGCTTCGTATAGGGATTATTGCATTACTCCTCATTTGGAGTTTTACCATCATTAAACCCTTTATTAGCCTTATTGTGTGGGGGGCCATTATTGCTGTTGCTGTATATCCCCTTTTCATTAAGTTCAAAGCCAAGCTCAATGGAAACAACAAGTTATCCTCTATTCTTTTTACCATAATTGCATTAGCAGTGCTCATTACGCCTTCATTTATGCTGGCAAATTCAGCCGTTGATGCCGCTAAAAACATTAATGAGCAAGCTGACAAAGGCACACTGGTCATTCCTCCACCTGAAGACAATGTTAAAGAGTGGCCTGTCATTGGTGAGCAGGTTTATGTTATTTGGAAAGATGCATCGATTAACCTCGAAAGCGCGTTAGTTCGGCATAAAGACGTCATTGAACCCATCAAACAAAAAATGATTGATACAGCCACAGGCGCAGGCGTCAGCATACTCATGTTCCTTGTTTCAATTATTATTTCAGGCGTATTTCTAGCCAATGCCAAAGCGTGCACACAATCAGTAGACCGGCTCTGCAAGCGCTTAGTGGGCGACGGCGGAGCTGAGTTTGCGCAACTCTCCGGTAAAATTGTCATGAGTGTCACGCAAGGGGTACTCGGAGTGGCATTTATACAAGCCGTGTGTGCAGGGCTCGTGATGATGATCGCAGGTATTCCAGCAGCGGGCTTGTGGGCCATTGTTGTGCTGATCTTAAGCACCATTCAACTCGGTCCAGGATTAGTGGTCATTGGCACAGTCGCTTGGGCATTCAACAACATGGACACAGTGCCAGCGGTTATCTATACCATTGCGATTGTGATTGTTGGTCTAATGGACAACGTACTGAAACCCATGCTGATGGGACGCGGTGTTAAAGTCCCAATGCTGGTGATATTTTTAGGGGCTATTGGTGGTTTCATGTCTACGGGTATTGTAGGGCTTTTCGTGGGTGCCGTTATACTAGTCATTACTTATGAGCTCTTTACCTTATGGCTGAACAAGCACCAACTGTCAGACGATGAAGAAAGCATTCAAGAATAATAAGAGATTAAGTACCCATCTATGAGCGAGATAAAAACCGAAGAGGTGCCTGAGAAGGCACCTCAAGAAGATAAAAAAAAGCCCGAAGCACTACTTCGAATTAGTAAGTTCTTACTCGGCTTATGTATCTTTTTCTTTTTGCTGTATCTGATCATGGATCGCCACGCACCAAGCACTGATTTAGCGCGGGTGAAGCTCTATATCACGCCTATCACACCGGAAGTCTCGGGTCATGTTACCCAGATTCATGTTGACGTGAATCAGCTGATACAACCCGGCGAGACCATTTTTTCTATTGATCAAACCGACTACCTGGTCGCCGTTGCTAAGGCACAAGAAAACCTGCGTCTTGCAGGCACAACCGTGGGCGCACAAACGGCTGATATTGGAGTGGCACAAAGCCGCGTTGCGGATGCAAAAACTCAACTTGAAACCACCCGAATTCAAGCCAATCGTATCTTCAATATGGCCGGTAAAGGCGTCGTATCACAGGCCGATGCCGATGACGCTCGGGCCAAGCTCGATGCCGCAGAGGCCCGCGTGATTACATCCGAAGCAGACTTAGTGAAAGCACAGCAAACACTAGGCGCTCAGGGCATGGACAACTCCCAAATCAAAGCCGCTATGCTTGAACTAGAAAACGCAGAGCTGGATTTGGCACGCACTCAAATCACAGCACCTTCGTTGGGCACACTGGCAAACCTCACCATTGAAGCCGGCTATTACGCCCAAGCGGGTAAACCCCTAACCAGCTACCTAAACGTAGAAAACGTTTGGGTTGAAGCCTACATGCGTGAAAATAACCTAGAGCACATTGCCGTAGGTGACCGCGTAGCAATGGTATTGGATAACGCTCCGGGTCGGGTATTTACCGGCACCGTCTCTAAGTCTTATTGGGCCGTGGATTTTGGCGATCCAACCGACCCCTCCCAATTGGCAAAATCACAAAACAAGAAAGGTTGGATGCGAGACGCACAACGATTTCCTATCAATATCACCTTTGATGATCCGGAAATCAGTCGAGGATTAAAACGTCATGGTGGCCAAGTAGATGTGATTGTCTTTACCGACGATAACTTCATCATCAACTCACTCGGTCATATTTGGATTCGTATCGTTTCAATCCTGTCGTACGCACGATGACTCAAGAAGAACTACTCAAAGCCCGAACGTTTCGATTTACGTTTGGGCTTGTGGCGTCCACTTTCGTTGGCTTAACAGTCGACTTTGCCTTGGGCCACCTGATCTTTGTGCTAGTTGCCAAGTTTTTAACCATACCCGCAGCACCAAGCACTAAAGGTACTTTTGTGCTGTTTCTGTGCTTAGTGGTGATGCCTGCCATCTTCAACCAGTTCGTATCGGCATTTGGGTTTCAACCCGGAGTCATGATCCCCCTACTCTGCTTGCTGCTATTTTGGTTTTACTACCTAGGCACAGAGCCTAAATTTATCCTCATTGCCACATTCGGCATTATCTTTTTAGTGCTCATTAGTTTTATGGGTGTACTCAACGGCGTGGTCGTGTCTGAAATCACCACAGCCCTCATGAAATCGTCATCGATCGCCATTGCTATTTACCTTGTCAGTCACGCATTGTTTCCTGAGCCGCACACTGAGCGAAATTTGCCCACCAGTCCTTATTCGTCCTTTGTGAGAGTATTAATTGCCGCCAAAAGCGTGATCGTGCTGTTGCCGATTTTGCTCTATTTCTTGTTTACCATGCCCACCAACATTATTTCGGTGTTGATATTCTCGGCTCTATTTCTCATGCAAGTGTCTGTTGCGGAGCAAATTCATGCACTCAAGCTGTTCCTGATCATTAATATTTTGTCGGCCATTTTGGCCGTAGCGACCTTCGAACTATTTACCATGATTCCAAGCTTGGTTTACTGCCTGTTGTTTATGGCCACCATTGGTATCTATTTTGGCCGCGAAATATTTTCAGGGAGCAAGGTCGGTAAGCTGTATGCAGGAGCCATCACCGGATACTTAGTACTATTTGGTGGTTTAGCCACGGGTACCAGTGACGATATTGGCGCCAAATCAACAGACCGCCTGATGCAAATCATTATGACGTGCGCGTACATTGCCACCGTTGCGCATGTCATCGAAATTTGGCTGTTCAAACGCTGGAAGGTCAAATTCAAAGACCAAATTGAAGCAGGCTAAATCTGGACTTATTAACCGCCAGTGGCATTGGTATACTATTCAACCATTGAGAGTTCACAGAGTTTATTCATGCTCAACCAAGATACGATTGTTGCCCAAGCCACCCCTCCAGGACGCGGAGGTGTGGGGATTATTCGGGTTTCTGGTTTAGAGGCAAAAACAGTTGCCCAGCACATACTCGGCAAAACACCCAAACCTAGGTACGCCGATTACCTGCCATTTAAAGCCAATCAAGAAATCATCGATCAGGGCATCGCACTGTACTTTGTGGCTCCCAATTCATTTACCGGTGAAGATGTTTTAGAGCTACAAGGCCACGGCGGCCCAATCGTCATGGACATGCTGCTACGTGAAATTTGCACCCTACCCAACGTTCGCATGGCCAAACCCGGCGAGTTTAGTGAGCGAGCATTTCTAAACGACAAGCTCGATTTAGCGCAAGCAGAAGCCATTGCCGACTTAATTGATGCCAACTCAGAGCAAGCCGCTCGATGTGCCCTCAATTCGCTTCAGGGCGCATTCTCAACCGAAATTAATCAACTCGTTGAACAAGTAATTTATTTGCGCTTGTACGTAGAAGCCTCTATTGATTTTCCAGATGAAGAAGGCGTTGACTTCATTACCGAAGGCGACGTTGAAGGCAAACTCACCGCGATCATGATCCAGCTAGAAAAAGTTCAGCAAGAAGCTAAACAGGGCAGTTTGCTTCGCGAAGGCATGAAAGTCGTATTAGCGGGTCGCCCCAATGCAGGCAAATCAAGCTTACTCAACGCACTCGCAGGCCGCGAATCGGCAATTGTGACCGAAATTGCAGGCACCACACGTGATGTATTACGCGAACACATTCACATTGATGGCATGCCACTGCACATCATCGACACCGCTGGCTTAAGAGACACCGACGACACCGTTGAAAAAATAGGCATCGAGCGCGCTTGGCATGAAATCGACAATGCCGATCTCGTATTGTTCCTCATCGACAGCACCGAGACAACAGCCGTAGACCCGCACGATATCTGGCCCGAATTCATCGATCGCCTGCCGTCTAGTATGAAGATTACCGTGATCCGCAATAAAGCAGATTTGTCGGGCGAGCCCATCATTTCTAGCGCCGAAGGTCAGTCGCACGTCATTTCGTTATCGGCAAAATCAGGTACTGGCGTTGAGCAATTGCGCGCTCATTTAAAAACCAGCATGGGCTATCAAAGTGCCGTAGAAGGAAAGTTCATGGCGCGCAGACGCCACCTCGATGCGTTAGATCAAGCCCACGCTCACCTCAGCCAAGGCCTCGCTCAACTCAAAGGCTTTCATGCCGGAGAATTACTAGCCGAAGATCTGCGCCAATGCCAACAATCTTTGAACGAGATCACCGGCGAATTCACCTCAGACGACTTACTCGGCCGCATTTTCGGAAGTTTCTGTATCGGGAAGTGATGAACGTAAAAAGCTGTGGAGGGGGCTGTCGTATTAAATGCTGCTGCGAACCGTCATGCCGTCTCTATTTATTTGTTCACTGTTTCTTTGACGTAGAAAATGTTTTTCTAAATACTTCTCAGGTAGCCTTCACAACAGAGCCTACCAACTTTAGAAAAGCACGTTATGCAGTTTATCGAACTCAAGCACAAACAACGTAAGTTGCGGTCTGGCTTCAATGAAAACCTGAGTTTGCGAGTGCATAGGGCGCTGAGTTGGTTCGACAAAGCCGAACAAAGTAGTGATGACAGCGACGCACAATTCATTTTTCTGTGGATTGCCTTCAACGCAGCATATGCCAATGATATTGCCCCCCACCACAAAAGCTCTGAGTTGAATACCACGTCGCAGTTTATTGCGCGGCTGTGTGAGCTTGACAGTGCAGGCAGGCTAAACCAACTGGTTTGGAGTCAATTCACCGGGCCTATTCGTGTATTGCTAGACAACCCCTATGTTTTTCAACCATTCTGGGACCACCAAAATGGTCAACCGGCAAGTCGCCACTGGGAAGAAGTGTTTTGTGCCGCGAAAGCCGCTGCTAATGCAGCTATGGGGCGGCAAGATACGGCGCAGATTATTGGTATTGTGCTGGCTCGTCTTTATACCCTCAGAAACCAGTTGATGCATGGCGGCGCCACTTGGAATAGCAGCGTCAATCGCCATCAGATCCGCGATTGCGTTTGTATTCTCAATGAGCTGGTGCCACTGGTCATTGATATCATGATGGATCACGGCGACCAAATCTGGGGAGACCCCTATTACCCGGTCATCAAAGACTAAACCATCTATTCGAATTAAATTTTTTCAGTTGAGAGAAGTATGAAAGAAACGATTCAGGCGTTATTAACGCAACTTAATCATGGCTTGGTTGGGCGCGAAGAAACCTTACGAGCAACACTGCTGACACTCCTTGCAGGTGAAAACATTGTGTTGATAGGCCCTCCAGGCACAGGAAAAAGTCTGATTGCGAGAAAGATCGCTCAGAGTCTTGGGCAAGCAGACACAGAAGCGGGTTATTTTGAATATCTGCTCACCAAGTTTTCCACGCCTGAGGAAATTTTTGGCCCGCTTTCTATTTCAGATCTCAAAGAAAACCGTTTCAAGCGCAATACACAAGGCTATTTGCCTTCTGTGCGAGTGGCATTTTTAGACGAGGTGTTTAAAGCAAGTTCGTCGATTCTCAATGCACTGCTGACCATTCTCAATGAGCGTATCTTTCATAATGGGGCTGTTGCTGAACAAGTGCCATTGCGAGGACTTATTGCGGCGTCGAACGAGCTGCCTACCGATCAGGAAGAGCTAAGTGCTCTGTACGACCGTTTTTTGGTGCGCAGCTTTGTCGATTACATCCATCAAGATCAGCTGGGTGAGTTACTCAACCTCAGCGCTCAAAACAACTCGATAACCGCATTTGATCTTCAGACACTGCAGCAAATACACACGCTTGCGGAACAGGTTACAATGCCCTCGGGCGTTCAACAGGCGCTGCTGAATATATGGGCCGCACACGCAGAAGCATTTAAAGAGGACCGCAGCGAACAATTGTCTGATCGGCGTTTCACCAAAATTGCTCACCTCCTGCGAGTTTCAGCGGCGACCAACGGACGGCCTAAGGTCGATCTATCCGACCTATTACTGCTCAAAGATTGTTTGTGGAACCGCCATGAAAATGCCGCCACAGTCAAAGAGCTTGTACTCACTGAACTGCGAGCATTCAGTTGGCCGGTGGAGTTAGATGAAGCCGAGAGCGAAGTCATTCCGCAAGAACAGAATTGCATTTCAGAGCTGCACGCCAAGATCAAAGGGCTGCGCGGAATCGGAACACATGAAGACCCATTTCTCATCGCCAACCACAATGATTTGGGGATTATGCATCGCTCAGATGTTGGACAAGGCGGTCATCATTTCCGCCAAACAGAACATATTGATTTGTCTGACCACAGCCACTGGACCGATATCGCCTTTAAAGGACATTACGATGGCGGTGGATTTAGTATCACCTACAAAAAAGAAGACAATCTGTGGCGCGAGCTATTTAGCATTGTCGATCAGGGGTCAACCGTAACGGACCTAGTGCTGTGTGATTTACGGCTAGCCAATAAGCTGGTGCAAGGTCGTATTGAGCGTTGTACCACAGATATAGCGCCATTAGTTTGCTCAGCTACGGCAAGTGTTATTCAAAACTGCTGCATTAACATGACGCAAGCTTGGTTCCAGTTCGCAAACGGCTGGGCTGGCCATTCGTACTTTAGCCCCAATAGCTATGAGCGAATTGTCGCAGGCGTATGTTTGGAGCTGAACAAGCAAAGCCAAGTTCTTAATTGTTTTGTTGCGGGCCAGGTCAAACCCCAGTCCAACAGCTCCTTTGTGGGGATTGCCGCGAGCAGTAACGCCAGCGGCATCCATCGATGTGCCGTGGGTGTGATGGAGGTCCACTCCATGAGAAATCGTATCTGTAGTTCAGACAGCCAAGAATTTAATCGTCAGCCAAAATCATCTCAAGATTCCAATCCCGAGCTCAAACACAACACCTTAAATGTATCAATTGACAGCAATTCAGGCACTGACGATCCCAATGGACCCGATGGCAAAACCATTGCCGCAGCTCAGTTTAACCAAAGCTATCTCGAATACACCTTGGAGTGGGACTTTGACACTATATGGCAATGGAATGAGGACACCGATCAACCCGTACTTCGCTCGCCCCAAAGTACTTTTGCAGGTGGCATCAGCAGTGGCGAGCACATCGACTTGTTGAGTCAGCAAGTACGCAACAATATTTGGCTGTAATTCGACATGTTTGGTTTAATTGCTCCAGCACTCGGTCCACTTGCGGCAGCAGCTTACGCGGCTTTACCTGTTGGCTTTAAAGCTCTGAAATACTTTGTTGATGATACTTTCCGCGACAAAGTGGTGCCGGTACCCGGCAGTGTGGTTTATTGCGACTTATGGGTTGCCGTCGAACATTCGGGGATTTACGTCGATGACGGGCAGATGTCGAATATTGTAGTGGAAGGCTTCGCCGATGGTGCCGTGAGGCTTTGCAATGCCGCTAGCTTCACCTCAAAAAGCACCATGGGTCGCAAGATTTATGTCTCTTGCGACGACGACGGTGCGGTAGGACACCCAACTGTGGCGGAAGCATCTCATGCGTGCGTTGGCGAGCGTTCTTTCTACGGGCTGGTGTTCAACAACTGCCACGAATTTTCTGAAAAGTGCGTTCGCACCATTGCTGATACTCAGGTCAATACATCGCTCCTCGAGCGCATCATGCCGCTTCCATCAGACGAATCGTGGGAGCCTACATTAAAGTCACTCAAAAATAGCGCCAAACAAAAGTTAGGAGCCAACAAATGGCGGCTTTGGGACTGGCAGCAGGAACAGTCTGAGCCAATAACGCCCGAGCCAGATTGGCAAGCACACACCCAAGCGTATGAACAATTGCCATTGAATGAGCAAAGCATCGAATTCATTCGCTCAGAATTGGCAGATTTGCAGGCGTATCAGCAAGAAATATGCGATGAGGCGATCCCTAATGAGATTCATCAAAAGCTGCATGCTCTGGATCATCTTCTGACGGATATTTCCAAAGTTTATCATGAGCTCAGCGGTGTGATTTCATTGCTTCCCAGTGCTAACTTTACCTATGCGCAGCTTAAGCCCTGCCAATCTGATTTACGCTCTTTGGCCGAACACCTGCAAAGTAATGATGCCATTCAATCACTCGTGAAAAAAATGGGTCGCTTTTATATCAGTGAGGGAAAAAAGCGTCACAGTCGTGTGCCCAAAGCCAGCAAGAATGAGGTACACGGGACGCATCTAAGCGACGATCTGATGCGCATGCTGCCCAGCGAATTAGTCCACTTGGAAGATGAAACACTTGAAACGCTGTTTTATTCACGCCTAATAGAAAAGAACCTACTGACTTATCAACTCGCAGGTTCAGACATTAACACCACCGATGAAGCTATTAAGAACAATACCCGAACAGGCCCTATTGTCGCCTGTCTTGATACTTCAGGCAGCATGAATGGCATACCAATTGCCAAAGCCAAAGCTCTACTGCTTGCTATCAATAACATTCTTGAGAAGGAAAAGCGTGCACTGCACGTCATTCTATTTGGCGCTGCCGGAGAATTGTCTGAGTGGCAAGTGACCACCGCAACAGACATTCCATCGCTGATGCATTTCCTGCAAAAAGGTTATGGCGGAGGCACCGACTTTGAGCCCCCTCTGACTCGTGCATGTGAAGTCATTGAAACCTGCTCAGATTACAATAAGGCAGATATCTTGATGATTACCGATGGCGAATGCGATTTAACAGAGGCTTTTCAGAGCAAACTTGAAGCCAAAAAAGAGCTGTTAGATTTCAGTATTTACACGGTTTTGTGTGCCGGTCATCGACAAGCCGATGACTTTAGTGATGAAGTGCTTTCAATTTGATGCATTGCGGATGAATTCAAACCAACAGCATTAAGTGACTTATCACTGACAACATAAATTCTATCTAATAAGCCCACTCTCTCAGATGCTAATTTCAATGAGTAAGAACGGCTGGGAAGAACCCAGCCGTTCTTAAGGGTTTGAACACCCTCTGTTATTGAAATTTCAGTTTCTGAGTATCGGATGTTGAGCAATTCGCTTGGATCACATTGGTTCCACCAGCAGTATCGCTCCCTTCGGTATCGACACACAGGCCACTATGCTTGTTCACTAATCGAAAATAACCATCACCCACGTCATCCAAGGTAAACAATTTGTTCTCGCCTAGGCTACAGTTCCATTGCTGTATGTTTCCACCCTCAGCTTTAGACCAAGCTCTCACCTCCATACATTTGCCTGAGTTCTGGTTTTTGATCTGATAAAAGCCGTCGTCTTGAGCAATCATCTGCCAATGCTTGGTTGGCATATCCGAACAAGCCCACTGCTGAATATTATCGCCATTGTCCAGTTTGCTTTTAGCCACTTCCAAACATTGATTGTGTTTAAACACAAGCTGAGTAAACCCAGACGGAGGCGTAATTCCAGCAACACTATCGTCCAACGAGAATTGCTCCCAAGAACCAATTCGGCTTGCCGCAGCATATAGTGGACGCGCCGGGCCAGAATGCGCTTCAGCTTTGACGTAAAGTCCCATGGATTTAGACCATAGAGCGAAGTTTGATGCGTCTACATCAACCCACACAAATTTAGCCTCGTCGGTGATCTCTTGGGTATCAGTATCTCCGCGCACTAGATCCGGTTGTGTGTATACATAACCATAACGATTAGGGTCGGCCTTCACGTAATAACCATTTGCAGCTCTCAGCGCAATATAACCATTGCCTGCATCAACCACTTCAAAGCCTTGTGATGCGGCCGCTTCGTTTGCTGTGAGCGGACTCAAACTTACGGGAAGTGACTCATCAGCTTGAACAAATTTGCCGTTTACATTGGCTTTAAACTGAATGGTCTGCCCCACGGGAGCATTTCCCGCTAAGGGTTGTGCTATCGCATCTGGCAGGCTAAAGAAGGTAAATGTATGGGGTAGGACATATTCGTTGTATTCAAATAGGCCTCTGTCATTCAAGTTTTTGAGGGGCGTTCCCTCAAATTTCACATTGTCAAAATGGAAGAATCGAACGTAACCCACATTGTCAGTGGTTTTGTCCTCAATCCCTTTAATGACGCTGGGCAGGTAAGGCGTCTCATGAATCTCAAAGTCTTTAAAGGTTTTGTCACTTAACAGACTGGTTAACCCTGTGAGGTCGCCTTGACGGTCATTCCAAAGTTGCAGGTTGAATAAAATGACTTCTTTTCCCCAGAACTCAAAGTTTTCAAAATGGCCACCTAAATGTTGCTCCAACTGACCTAATTGCAAACGACTATTGAACACCCCGTGATTTTTACCAAAGGTGGTTTCGTCACGCCTGTTCGAGCTCCAAACTGTATGGTTATAGGTTTTACTTTGAGCGGCTTTGGTATTGACCGACCAGCCAAACTGAAAACTAGGGCCATTATGCTCGTTGAAGCTGGTATTTTGCTCCATGGTATAGGTTTCATGAATATAGGTGATGTCATCATCATTGGTGAGCAAGTTGCCGCGATACACAATAGATTCGCCTGATCCAGCTTGATAAGTCCCGCCGCCATAACCCACATCTTTGTGGTTCAAGAGCTCTGCCGTGGACGACTTAAATGCCGTTGCCATTCGGCCCCCAATATTAGTAAAGCCTTCAAAGGTCACCTTGCTGGCGTTATTTCCCTCCACGTAAAAATGAGTGCTCCAATACCGGTCTTCAATGCCCCAAGGGTTGTTGGCAATAGCGCGAGTCCGCGCCCAAGGTGTTCTTGTTTCATCAGAGCCTGTATAGCCCGTACTGGTATCGTCATACACGATAAACATTTCATCGGAATATATGGCGCGCCCCCATAGCTTCATGTCTGCAATGGGGTTTTTAATAAAGATGCCGTAATGCAGATAAGCATCTCCGGGCGCATAAACTTCTCTGGCCTGTTCATTGGCATCGGGGCCATAGTGCTGATAGCGACTATTCGGCAAGTGAATGCCAGCACCAATCGCCACTAATGCTCCGTTTTCAAATTCTTTAATTTGCCCTTCTGGTGCCGAGGCAGGAGCCTGATGGACTGGATTTACAAAGATAAAAAGAGGGGACTCGATGATAGTGCCAGCTCGGCCTGTGACTTCATCATCCCAAGCGCTGCGATTCATCGACACTCGATAATGGCGCGCCACATCGGAACTACCAGGCAGTTCAATTTCCAGCGTATTGTTGTCGACTAATGTCATGCTCAAAGGAGCAGGATGAATCTCGACATCACTCATATTAATGGGGCCAGAGAGAGCCGCAGAATTAAGAAGTTGGACTTGAACGGTGACATTACGAGTGGACTCAAAATTAGTCCAGTGTTTCTGATGCACAGTTCGGCCAGGATTATTGGCGTTCGGGCCATAATTAGAATAGCCATAGGGTTTGTGAGAGCCAGAATGCTCTGGCTCATCTTGAGCTAAGAAGTTTCGAATTTGTGGGCGAGTTTCATAGGTTGGTGAAGACAAGAAAGCATCATTCGAATCGGCTTCTTTGACCTTGATATCAAAAAACGTTGAAACCCTTGTTGCCTTGCCCTGAGAAGGATCGGCTGGAGTTTGATCTTGCAGCTCACTAAACGTGATGTTTTGCCCTGACGTTACCGACTTCTTGGTATAAGTTTTGGGAGCACGGATACCCGGAACCTCTTGATACACTTCTAAGGTATCTTTCGTGCCCACTAACCGCACCGGCACGCTTGCCTTGTTTCCACTGAGTGTTACAGCCACCACACGCAAATTTTTAGTGAGGTCACGATTATAGCCAGTTTGACTCCATGAAGTGCGATTTGCAGGCACAGATTCAATATCTTTCCAGCTAGAATCGTCTTCGTTTAAACGTTGAATCTTAAATTCAATTTCATCTTGAGAGTTATCAACCCAGTGCAACTCAATGTAATCATGTGGCGCTGGGTTATAGTAATAAACATCTGATGGCGCGGAGGCATAGGCCGACAGACTTGGACTGGACAACGCCGCTACAGCAATACTTTTTGCCAGTAAACTTTTAAACAGTGCTTTGTGGTTTGATTTGGAAATCATGGTTTCCTCACTTTAGTTATTGAAGCAAGCTCGACTTTGGCTATGCCAGCCCTCTGTTAGCAGAGCAGTCAGCATCCATGCTGATGAGGTCGAAAAAGGCGACACAAAGCAACGGCTCTAGCCCGATGTATTTTTAAAGTTATCGATTCAGGCCCTACTATGCCGTCCGAGAGTTGGACAACGCTTCGGTCATGCTTTATGTCGAGCCAAAGCTTATTCAACAAAAAATCGATTGAATAATGCTCAGATCACACCGGATCGCTTCATGACCATTTCATTCTTTTTATAGAACTAATTTAAGCGAATTAATATCCATCAAAAAAATTACATTCATCAAACAAGCAACTAAATCCATACAAATCAAACAAATGAAAGTTTGGGATAATATTTTCAATTTGAATTTATTCATTTCGTGAGCCACGTCTAAAACACCACGGCTGAGTCATAAATCAGAAAAAATTAAACATGTCTAAATGAATTTAACGCGAGCCAAAAGCATATTTCTATCCGAATACAAATAGACTTTGACCTTTTTGGCGCGGCACCCTCATCGCTCAGCTTGAACACAAAATCGATCGAAACTTGGCGAATGGAAGTATTAACAATGTTTGACTGACACAAGAAAATGAAGGGAGTTATGCTTGGAGGTTGAACGAACACTCACAAAAAAAGTCAGCGCAATTGCGCTGACTTTAATCGTTAAATACCAAACTTTTGATTAGTCGTCGCTATCTAGTGAGAGCGGCAGTGGGTATCCCACATAAGAAATCTCTACTTGATCAATATTCATTAACCAGCCTGAACTACCAGACGGGCTTTCAATGACAAAAGTAAGTTGCTTAATATGGTTAATATCGCTGACATCCAATGCGCCACTGTAAGGATTGTAAGTGCCCCAACCTCCGTTGTTTGCAATACCCGAGATCACTCCAATATCCACACCATCGGCCAACACTCGCACGTCTCCACCGCCACCAGCAGAAGCCCAAACTGTCATATCCATGGTGTCGGAAGTAGGTTCAAATGCAACGTCGTAACTGATGGTTGCTCCGTCCTTATTACTTTCTACCGTACCATTGGTGCCGTTGTCAGGTTTTGCTGTTGGAGTAGGACCGTGAGGTGACGCTGTTGCGCTGCTAAAGGTTGATGCGTTTAACTCAAACATAATGTCTTCGTCTGTTGCCTCAAACTCTTGGGCAAAGCCATCAAATGCAACGTCAAATTTATCAACGTTCATCAACCAACCCGTTGAACCTGTGACGCTCTCAAACACGAGAGTTATTTCTCGAATAAAATCGAGATCAGAAATATCGAGAGTTGCCGTATAAGGGTTATAGGAAGACCAACCGCCGTTATTCACCACGTTCGCAGCAACGCCTAAGTCAACGCCATCAGCAAACACTCGAATTTCACCACCACTACCTGCAGATGCATAGAAAGTCACATCCATCGTCTGTGAAGTAGGCTCTAACCGAACAAAGTAACTGGCAGATGCGCCGGCTTTAATGCTTTCAACGCCAGATTTGTCATCTGCGCTACCTTTAACAACTGTGCCACTGTCAGAAGGAGTTGAGGATACAAACTCTTCCCCTTCGATCGTGACAAACTGAGGTCCCTCCTGACGACCCGAGTTAGGATCAGATGCTTGTAGCAAGTAAACCCGCTCTCCGGTCTTGTGGTCAATGGCGTATAAGGCATTTTGATGTCCGTCGGTTGCCACCAAATAGTCCAAGCCTCCTTCGAACACGACCGAGCTTAAGCTATCAAACTCATTTTCACCGGAGATCAGCGCTAAAGAGCTCGCGCTTAAAATAGCACTTGTGTCGATATTGGCTAACTGAACCACCAAAATGTCGCTGCTATCGACCATATCGCCGTCCACCTCTTTTTGCATCGGCTGCGTGATATATGCCGCCATTTGCTGGTCATCTACAGCAATAGCGGTAGCACCGCTTAAGGTCATAGCGCTGCCGTTGTCGTCCAAAGAAAGAGGCGTTGCCGAGTTGGCGGCATCATAACTTCCATCGTCTGAAACGGCGACAACGTAAAGCTCATTCATGCCAGAGTTCAGCTCGTCTGCGCGACTCAAAACCAATAGGTATTGGCGACCGTCGGCTGCCGTATAAAGATCTAACGACTGCGTCTGGAACTGACTGGAGACCAGAGTCACTGAGCTAGATTCATCAGCAAAAGGAATTTCATGGGTATACCCCGTGACAGGGTTAATATCTTGCAACTCATAGTCTAAGCGAACCGCTTTGACACCATCTGAGCCCGACAAATACAACATTTCTCCGGCGTCATCGATAGCAAGGTGAGACCCGCTAAAGTTGGCTTTGTCGCCCGCAAGAAAGGCTTTCTCGGTCGCTTTCGGAAGCAACACTGTTGCGTCTTCGTAAGGCACCAAATTAGCCGCTTGCACGTCTGCTGCACCGCCGGCAACGTGAATAAGAAAACGCTCTTGGAAATACTTCTCTTTTCGGCCGTTATTCACCTGAACACCCGTGACAGGCGCAAGGATCTGGCTTGGGTCAAACACGTCTTTGGCTACATAATCCTGCTCTACACTTTGCGCATCAGACACATCAAGTTTTACCACTTGATGCCCCTCATCTGCCACGTAGAAAGTAGGGTTCTGCTCGCGACCATCCACGGTTACATCGATAAACTTAGTGTAAAGTGCTGTTTCATTTGGATAGAAGTTGAATTTGTTCTCGAGCTTGGTGATAGCAATGGTTTTCACCTGAGGATCTGCCGACAGCTCTCGCTCTATATCCGTTGACGTTGTCAGTGAGAAGTCATTGCTTCCCTCTACCAAAGTAACGGTGTGCGTCCAGACTCCTGTGGCTGTATCAAAGCTATCCACTGGTACATCATTTATGAGTAAATCATCTGCAGTAATGCCTGATGGCGTCTCTGAATAACTGTCGGGGATCAGCAAATCGGCGCTCCCCCTAAGTATAACTGTGTCCGCAGCTGTTGCGCTCGCAGCGGCTGGGAAATCAATGGCGGTGTTGTATTGAGGCCATTCTGGAGCGGGCGAAGACTCAACAACAATAGTATGAATGTATTTATCTTGCTCTGCTGGAATACCTTGTTCTTCGTTGGCCGGAACGCTCAGTCTGAGTAAGGAGTTAGTTTGGGTAAAGTACTCATCGCTAGCAAGCACTCTGAGCACTAAGCTTTGACCGGGCCAAATCCACTGAGGCGTATCCGTAAATTCACCTCCATCAATGGAAAATAGGGCATTTTCAACCACAACCTCGAAAGGCGTGTTCACGCCTGTCAAATCAACCGGAATATCTGCTGAACCGCCGGCTTCAACGCCTGTGACAGGTTCGAACATCAGAGGTTCTAATTCATCATCAAATGGTTCAGTGGTCATGGAAAAATTGAACGTTTCAAGCTTTTCCACCCAAGATTGACTGGCTTCGTCAAACTCTTCATACGTCCAGTTCAATTGAGAAGTATAGGTTTGACTGTAAACCTGCTCTGGAATGTCAAAGTAAGCCCAAAGCTCATCTTTTGCCTTCGCACAGCTGGAATACGCGGCCACATTTGAAGTACCTTCAGAAACAAGAAGCTTGGCGATGGGTTGCTCATTTCCTTCCTCATCAAGATAGGTTTGCCCTTCTGGAAAAGAAAATACAAACTCTGATTTAACGCTAGCGGAAATCCCTGCCACCGGATCCGTCAGTCGGAATGCTGCGGTGCTTCCCGGAGACGGGTAATTGGTGATGATGTCGCCTGTTTCTTCGTCGGTTTCAGTCAAAGGAACCGCTTCATAATCTTCATCTTTTCTAATGGCTCCGTCGTCAAACGCTGCGACGATATCAGTGAACACTAGAAACTCGTCGGTTTTGAACTCCAAGTTGTCGGGCTTTAGATCCGTTGCTGCCGGTATGCTTAATGAAAATACATGCGGGCCATCGGGTAGGTCTAATGAGGCCTCGTAAGTGACACCATAACTGTTATCTGGAACGTCAAAGATAAACTCCAGCGAGTCTCCATCGATCACAGATGTTGCATTGGTATCGCCGCTCACACTCAATTTGGCAATGTTAGCGCTCACCGGGCTATTGCCCACGACTTTAGTCAAAACAGTGGCATTGTCAGATGGACATTTGGTTGGATCAGGCAAGTAAACATCTTCTGCCGTCACCGTGAATGAGTAATTAGCGAATTCACTTAAACCAGAAACTACAGCGCCGCCTTCAAGACCTGAGCTGTATTGCTTTCGCTCACCTGAGTAATCGTCAGCATTGAGCTGATAGGATTCAAAGGTTATTCCATTGGGAGTCAGCTCGGTACCTTTTGGTTTCACCGCGCTTTCATTTTGACAAGCAGAGAGGGCAAGAGAACAGATCACTGCCGCCGCTACTTGGTTGAAACTAATTTTTTTCGAAGTCATTCTTTGCTCCAAAGATGCATATCTCTCAATGCGCGGCTATAAAAGCCGCACCTTCTGTCGTTATTGCTCGCAAATACTCTTGTATTGATTAGGATTGGCAGCTTCGTTATTCAGCTCTCCCAACGCCTTTAAGAGGTAGGTTCTTTCGCCCGTTTTCAGGTCAATGGCAAATAGCGCATTCTGACCTTTGTCTGCGGCAATGATGTAGCCCAAGTCGGCCTCAATGGTCATCGCACTGATTTCACCAAAGGCTGGCTGGCCCGAGGTTGGTACCCCGTCGTTATCTGAGAAACGTTCAGCCACGAACTCAACATCTGTTTCGATATTGGTGAGGTCAAACTTCCAAATCACATCTTCCACAGAGTCGGATACATAGGCAGTATGGGTTGCGTCGTCGACGACAATGGCATTGGCTTTTTCGAGCGTAATGTCTTCTCCGTTAGAGGTTTTTAGAGAAATATCGGCATATGCATCAACCGGCGTGTAGCTTTCTCTAACCTTGATTTTTTTAAGCAACGTCTCTCCTGTGTTGTTTCGGTTAAGTTCATCGATACCGTTAATGCCGTTGAACTTACCATCCAAGGATAAAATCCATTCCTCGTATTCAGGATCCATGGTTTCACTGATGTTGCGCGTATAAATATCGATAGAAACACCGTTGTTCAGCTCTCCCGCGGTTGAACTCTCATTTGCTACAGCACCCTTATAATTACTATCAAACGAGTCTGATGAGGCCGGTATGGTCAACGAAATGTATTCTCCTGAAAGCACATTGGGGTCAATCATGCTGACAAAAGCTTGTTGAGAATTTGAAAAGTTTCCGCGAGATTGAGACGCAACAAACAAGCGCGTACCTGTTCTATCGAACGCAGAATGAGAGGGGTATTGAGGCCCTTCACCTTCGGTACGCAACGCACGAGAAGGATGCTGAACAGAGCTATAGCCTGCTGCCATCTGAGTATCATTCAGATAAGAAACGCGGCCCTGATGCGTGGAGACAAACACGCCACCTATCTCTGGTCGAGCATGATTGAATTGAACACCTGCAATAATATTACCGCCAAAGGTGTTTACGAGAGAAGAACACGCTGGCTTCACCGCTGCACTCAACGGATAGCTCCAAAGAATGGAGTGGTTGTCCGCAACTAACTCTGTGCCCGCGGCATTCAGTTGCGAATTGTGAGTCCCGTCTCCGATGTACAATGTTGGCACTTTACTGCGAGTATCGATGGTGACATCTCGAGGTTCACTCAAAACCATGTACTGAGCTGAAGCTGGAAAGGTGTCGATGGTGGCCGCTTTGCTCACCGTGACAAACTCAGGTTCACTCATACCGTAAAAGGTTGCGCCATCGGCTTGTCGCGACAAATCTGACTCAGCAACCGCAACAATCACGTTGTCTGAATCCCACTCATATAAAGTGGCTTGCAAAGTCCAGTCGTAAACGTGTCTAACTCGTTCTTCGTCGCCTACTACAAATGTCTCTGTGAGCGCTTCATTGAGAGTAATTTCGCCTTCAGAAAGCTCAAGTGTCTCAAACGGTTCCTCTATCTCTAGCTGTTCCGTTAGGTTATTCGTCGAACTCAACAGGTAAAAGTGAACACGTTCAACAGTGACTCCATTTTCAGGGAAAACTGCGGCTTCATCGTCATAGTTGATCTGATCCATCGAGACCCAAGTAGAGCCCGAAAGCGTAATTTTGCCTTCACTGGTTGATGAATACATGGGCGGAAATGCGAAGTGATTTTCAGGCCCAGGCACGTAATCAGAAGAATGCGTATTAACCTCAATCGTGTCTTCAACAAATAGCAACCCGTCGGGATCTTTTGCCACCACATCACGAATCGTCACCTTGGCTTGGTAAGACTCCGAGTAATGTCCCTCTTGAGTAACAAATTTGATATTGATTGCCTCGTCGGCACGCACTTTAAACGCTCCTTCTTGATAAGGTTCAAAGTGATCCGCATCTTTAATGCTGACTTCAATATCGTAATCGGTATCTTCACCTAGTTTTTCAATCACCAGCTCAGCTTGCGTATTGAAGCCAGACAAACCTGGATAGAAAGCTTCGTATGAACGGCCCGGTTTTAAGTTATTTTTAGGAACGCCAAAAAAGTCTTCGCCAGGGTCGTTGATGGCCGGGTTTCGTGTTGCTGTGTAAGCAATAAACTCTTGCTCAAAACCAGCCACATTTAGTACCGCGCGATAGGTTTTGTCCCAATCGTCGTCATCAAAGCTAAACCTAGGAGCAACCACAGTCAGCTGAGTGATCGTGCCATCTTCTTGTGTAAGGGGCGCTGCTTTACCGTAAATCTCTGTCCTTTCAGGGTTGATTGAATTCAGAAGTTCGTATTTAAACTTGTTCTGACCTGTCATAACGATCGGTTGCTGCTGATAATTGAGGTTCACCAATTCAGCCAGTTCAACAACATTTTGACGATAAGCTGGTTCATAGTTGTAGGGGTCTACGTAACAGGGGTAATCAATTGCCAATTCGCCCTCTTCGACGAGTAAATTACACCTTCTGGTGATCTCCTCTAGAACTCTTTGATCTTCGATGGTACCCGTCGTATCCCAGACTCCTGTGATGGAAATAGGTGCTTCAGCATCTTCACTAATATCCAATAAAGGCTGAGAGCCAAACACATGGTCAATATCAGCGTTTGCCGGAAGCAAGGCATGGCCGGAATCACCAGAGGTGCCCAGCACCAGAAGTAGTTGTACGTCATTCGCTTCTGTACCTTCAGAAGCTGAAAGGAGCTTTTGTTTGCGAACAAACTCCCCAGAATCAAAAATTAACTCTTCAGACACTTCATCGATAGAGGTGTCGATACCTGCCTGATCCAACGATCCACCACAAGCAACTAAAGTGCCGCAAAGGGAGGTTAAAAGCGCCCTTTTAAACATTGGCATTTTCATAATTATTACCTTAACGATTAATTCCTAATATGAGCGAGCCGATTAGAATCGAACCCGAACGCCAGCCGTGTAGTTGGCACCCGTCTCTTTATAAAAACGAAGTAGATGTTTCGTTTTCTCTTTGTCACCCACATATTTACGCTGAGCTTCTTCGAGCACATTATTTGCCTGAAGGAAGAAAGTGGCCGCCTTGTACTTGTAGCTCATTGATATATCTAAAGTTTCAAATTCATCCACCCAAACCGGAAGCTGAATACCGCGCGCGGAATAGTCAACTTCATCGCCAATATCGAAAGGTTCATAAAGGACAAGGTCTTGTCCGGCATTAGATGGACCTTCGTAATACTCATCTCGGTAGTTGTAAGCCGCTCGGAAGTTGAATCCGAACTTGTCGTAGAACAAAATAAAGTTGAAACTATTTTCTGATAAATTTGGTACAGGTAGCTGACTGCCATCTAACTCGCTATAACCAGAGCTTTGTGAGCTATCGGTATAGGTGTAGTTACCCTGAACTCCGAACCCGCTCAAAGCTCCCGGTAAATAGTCAAACGCATGGCTTGCTGCTAGCTCAATCCCATCAATTGATCCGCTTCCGCCGTTCGCAGGCTTTTCGATAGTGACGGGATCGTCAAATTGTTTATTGCCGTCTCGATCTGTTGGACCAATCACGGTGTAAAACTCTTTCGATAGGAAATTCTTTAAGGACATATGGAAGAAAGCCGCACTTACAGAATTCACGTCACTGATGTACCACTCCCAAGAGAGGTTATAGTTCGTGGCTTCTTCTGGCTTCAATGAAGGAGTTCCCTCTTTACCTCTAAAGCCATTGCCTAAATCCAAAGATGGAGACAGATCACCTGGATTCGGACGCGTCATCACCTTAGCGAACGCCAATCGAACAAACATGTCATCGGTAAACATGAAGTTGACGTTCCCTGAAGGCAGCACGTTGCTATAGGTGTTGCTCTCCCTTGTGGCGGTATATAACTCTTGAACTTGAGAATCATAATCACGATAAGGGGCATCACCATCAGATATCCTAGTGGTGATCATGCCAAGCGTATCCACATCTGTTTCAACGTAACGAACGCCAAAATTTCCTGAGTAGGGAATCTCTAATAGTTCATTTTCAAAGTTAAATTTGGCGTATACAGCCCGCGTTGTCTCTTCGATCAGATAGGGATAACTTTGGTCGGTATAGAGCCCAGCCTTGGGAATGGTAAACACATGATCCAACTCACCCCCACTAATCAGCTCCTCTTGACCTTCGGGGTATTCAATCTTGTTCTTACACAATCCGGTGGGATTATCAAAAGCGACTTCAAACAGTAAACAGTCGCCTTGGCGGCCTGGGAAGAATGTATCCACCATATTGGAAAATTCATTGTGAGGTATTCTCATGCTCGTCCAGCTTGGTAACGAATTCGCACCTCTCGAGCCGGGAAAAAGCCCTACACTGTTCTGAACATATGGATCCAAATAGCCTTCGCCCGGAGCCAAAGTAATATCTTGAGCGTAAAGACCTGCTGCGTGATCTTCCGCTGCGACACGATTAATCCAATCAATTGAAGGTTTAATGTTGGTCGTGCCACCAAGCATGGTGCCGGTATTCAGGTTTCTATCAGCGTAGCGCCAGTTTTTTGAGAAAATGGAGTGCAGGTGAAACTCTGCAAACTTCAATTCGGTCCTTTCTCGACTCACATCATTTTTAGCGCCGCGAACACCAAACTCCAACTTAGTAATGTAGTCACCGTCCAAAAACCAATCAAAGTCGAGAGAAATCGACTCCTTGCGGTTTTCAATAGTGCTTTGATTGCCGTTTATTCGAGTAAAGTTATAGTTATCAGGATTCGACAGAGCGCCATCAATTGCAGCTCCTCCATCAAATGACACCATCCCAAGTTCAGGGAAAGTTTGGCCAGGTGCATAGTCAAAGTAGACAACCGAATTTGAAATCGCTTCGACATCATCATTGCCTTCGACCGCGGTGCTTACCGATGGATCAGAAAGAATGCCGAAACTTTCTTTTTCAGTTTTGGAGCTCGCATAGGCGTAGTCAGCTTCCATGATGAAATCATCTGAGAGATCGAACTTGCCGCCAAAACCAAATGTCTTTTGGTCAATGTCTTGCAACTCACTCGAGAAGTTGGTGTTCACCGGTGATGAGGTGCTACCACTTGCCGGAGCAAAGGCACCGGCTTGCACTATGTATCGATTGACTGTGTCAGTTTGCTTTTCATAAACAGGCGATTCGTCGGTCCCGGTATTCACATATTCATAATCAAATGGGCTACGTTCAAACGCTCCGAGAATTACCGGGGTTTCATCTAGATTTGTAGTGTCTAGTCGATCTCGCTCTTGCAACGTATTCCTTTGGTTGCCCGTAGAGAACCTAAGGCGTTCATTTGAACTCAAACGTTCAAACTTGGAGCTCATTCCAGAAACATGAAGCTCTACAGACTCGTTGAGCTGCCACTGAATGGTGGAATCAAAAGAGAAGTTTTCTTCTTCAAATGGCTTTCGTTCAATGCTGATATCTTCAGGGCGAAACACAGCCTGGTTCACAAGCTCTGTATTCTCTATTTGTTTTTCAAGCGCTGGAGACCAATTTGAATCAAGTTGATGAGTTTCAGTAAAACGTTCCTGATAGGCCACATTGAGTAACACCCCAATTTCACCCCAATCATTCATGTCCCACTTGGTGGTACCCATAAAGTTGGCTTTCTGACCAAGATCATCAGCAATGCTATTTTTCATGCCTTGATAGGCTGCATTAAACGTTGCTTGCTTAAAATCCAATGGTTGAAAGGTTTTAAGCCGAACCGTTGCACCAATAGCTCCTTCCACCATATCGGCAGTAGGAGACTTAATGACCTCAATGCCTTTGAAGAGCGACGAATCAACTGCATTGAATGAGTTGGAGCGGTCTTCTCCTGTGCTGGCCATACTTTGGCCGTTAATTTCTACGCGGTTTTGTGACAACCCCCGAACTTGGAAACTTGAACCTGCACCGGTCTCATCTCTTCCAATCTGAATACCGGTCACCCGCTGGAGCGCTTCTGCAATATTATTATCAGGCAATTGACCAATATCTTCAGCCGAGATGGCATCCATGATCTGGTCTGCATTTTTCTTAGCGAAGGCTGCATCACGAAGTGAACTGCGTACCCCTGTAACTGTGATGATCTCAGGAGCCTCGGATTGTGCGACTTCTTCACCTCCGTCTTTTTGCTTTGTATCTTCCGCTGATATCACGCTAGTCGAGTACAGCGACAATGCGAGACTCGTCCAGAGGCATCTCTGGATTGATCTTGCTAGAACATGCCTTGTAAACATAAAGAACCCTCGTACTTTTTGGCCCACTTGATGGTCTGGCCTACAAAATGTGTGGGGCCATTAAAAAGACAGGGCACTGAAAGTTCTGAGACTTAGCTCTACAAAGGCTGCCAGCTTAATTTTTGATGGTCACCATAACCTTTTCATTGCCAATTCATCACAGTTCAAAAGGTTTATTCGGCTAAATCGATGTAAAATAAAATCACGCATCGGATCAGGCTCACCCTGTTTGGGTATGGGATTTTGACTCTGCACCGTTTCAAATGATCATGTGCGTCGAATATAGTGATGGTCACGAGTAGCTTGTAAATAAGAAAAGCGATAAACGGAAACTTGGTCGGTCATCACGCTGTTGAAAGCTCGGACCTGTTGAGTCCTAAATAGCACGTTTTTTGTATCATTTAAGCGTAATCGTCAGTGAACGTATAAGGCAACTCAGAATCAAAAAACCACATCTAAACCAGGTTAGGCAGTATGACATCACGTTTATGTTAATTTTTTGAAAAATAGTCTATAACCCTACTAGCTTTACCTAAGAAAAAAATTATTAACTTTTATCCTTACAAATCAATAACAAAATAAACCTCCATTATATTTACATCATAAATTACTTCACAAACAAACATAAAATTATAAAAAACATTTACTCATCTAGGCCTTTCACTCCCTATGCAGCCCCCTATAGACTACCTAAAACCGTCGACACTCTGCGTGATGCGAAAAAACTCATTGTTGAACCGTTGTACAAGTATGTAACTAATCGTTGAAAAAGTAGTCGTATGAGCAAAGTAGAAAACACATCCCCGTTTAGGCTAAACAAGTTCGACATTTACCCTGATCAGGACCAAATTATTTTGGGTAGCAATGAGTACAAACTTGAACCCAAAGTAATGTTGGTATTGCTTTATTTAGCCAAACATCAAGATCGGGTCGTGACCGTTGATGAACTATTAGAAAGCCTTTGGTCAGGCATGGTGGTGACCCCAAAATCAGTTCAACGGACCATTTCCGAACTACGAAAAGTTTTTGCTCTAGATTGTGGAAGCAACCAATATATTCAAACTTTTTCTAAGCGAGGTTATCGCCTAGTAGTGCCCGTGAGTCCTTTAAGCTCGCCAAAACGAAAGCTGCTCTACTCATCAATCACCGCCATTTTTAGTCTAATAGTGATAGCCTCCCTCGCTTTATTTTGGCTGTCGCCCAATGAGATGAAATTGCAGTCACTTTCTCCGAATAACATTCATCGAGTTTCTGTCCACCCTTCTGGTGACTACTATGCATCCATCGAACAAACTAATGCGGGTTTTCTGGTGCAAGTCATCAAAGATGAACAACCCACTCACACACTCATTGAACTGGACAGACTAAACTTACTGTCAAGCAGCTTAAGATGGTCTGATTCAGGCGATCAGCTCGCATTATTGTGGTCTGACGGGGAAGCCCACATCAGGGTATTCCAGTTTTCGCCAAATGAGCATGAAGCGCCCCATACCATTGCAGTAATAGATGACCCAATCCACCGATATCGGGGCGTAGACTTTATAAATGACCGGCAACTCGTGGTGACCCGCAGTCATGAAGATGAGTATAATTTTCAAACGCTGCTCATGGATATTCAAACTGGCGAATCCACCCGAATAAGCGAGCTTTCTAAGACGCTGTTCGCGGTGGCGCAACGCGGCATAGTTGCCATGACTCAAATGGACGGGAAACAGCAGCAACTTCACTTTTATGACGTGGCAACTCAAAGCTTACTAATCACCCACACAGTATTGGATGAGATCACTGGCATTGAATGGCCCGCAAATAGCAAAGAGCTCTACTACTTCACACCCAATAAAATCATGAAGATCTCTCTTAACGGGGAGTTAACAGAAGTTCAAAAGCACCATGAAGGAAGCATTACCAGCCTGAGTATTGCTGATGATTTTGATGATATTTATTGGACCGAGCAGGCCGTGGCTCATAACATTATAATGAAAGGGGTTGACGGTTGTTGTATTCGACGAATAACAGACACGGATGCCGACGAATACAATGCAAAATATTCGCCTGACGGAAGAAGCATAGCGTATATCTCAAAACATCAAGGTGCTGAACAACTTTGGCTCTACCAAAATGACGCACACAGGCAACTGACTGCCTTTTCCAAACCCACTCAAATAACAAAACCCTTGTGGGGTGCCGATAGTCAGCACATTGTTTTTAAAAACCAAGATACGACTTTCCGATACACACTACACAACCAGCAGCTAGAAACCCTTATCAAAAATAATAACTTTCTCTACCCAATCGGTATGGTCAACAATGACGTGCTTATTTTCGTAGATACAAATCAAGGAACAACCAAGGGAATTTGGCAAAAAAAACTCTCCACTGGAGAGCTCAAACAACTCGATATTCCAATTTCTAGTCAAGCGTTTGTGTTAGACGGAAAGGTTTTTTACCAAGAACATAACCGAGCAGAGTTAATGCAATATATGGCGGGAAGCGCACAAGTGATCACCACAATGCCTCACCATAAGATTTTGCATCTCGATAGAGCCCCAGATCAAATCTTCTATCGCAAATACAAACAAGGAGAAATTAACAACATTTATCGGTATGAATTATCAACACAGCAGCATAGCTTAGTCATCCCAAGGCTTTCCTATCAAGGTAAAGTTAACTCGGTTTCCCAACAAGGCACATACATTTTTCAAAAGCCTCAAAATGAGCAAGGTAAACTCTATAAGCAGCCTCTCACAAGCCATCGTCGTTAGTACCTACAGATTACAATATCAACCGAAACAAAAGTATACTTTTCAGCCGCTCGCCTACCGCCCCTGTATGCAATCATGATTAGCCATCATGTTCTGCTTGATATATTGCTTTTGGTAGCGCTCACAGGCACTTGAGGAAAACATCCTTGAGTTATTTTACCAAAACATAAAAATGAGCGTCTTTCGGCTTACAAACCTAATAAAAACAACAACATCAACAAATCATTCCATATTTGCACGATTCAGTGCATAACCATGAACTGATTGTTTTTTAAAGAAAATAACACGGGGCGAAAAAGTGTGATGTGAACGCTTGGTCGAAATGACAGGGCTCTTTACTCTCTCGGCTTAAACGAAGTTTAGTGGAAAGTATCCAGAGCCCCTCTTTAGGACGTGTGGTATTCGAACTTGATTTCGTGCACTTTCGAAACACATAGGTAGATTCATGATGTCACGTTATTTTTCAGTTCTCGGATTATCAATTCTAGCTGCGGCCTGTGGTGGAGGTGGAGGTGGAGGTTCAGGTCATACTGAGCTGCCCATCACCAATCAAGCACCTAACATTCACATTACTTCACCAGAAGCGAATCAAGTATTTACTTCGGATGAGGACATATCCTTCGTCGCCACTGCCAGTGATAGCGATGGCTCTATCGCCAGTGTCGCATTTTACCTTGGCGATAATTTACAAGCGACAGACCTCGACTCGCCATACTCAGTAAGCTTAGAAGGGCTTAGTGTCGGAGCACACGTACTAACAGCTGTGGCAACCGACAATGACGGCGCAACAACGACCTCAAGCGCCATATCGATTCAGGTCAATACCGTGCCAAATGTTGCGCCTACCGTATCGCTCACAGCGCCTAGCGGCAATACTGAATATACCGAAGGCGAGTCACTAACTGTCTCTGCAACGGCAAATGACAGTGACGGTAACATTACTCAAGTTGAATTCTTTCTCGGCAGCAAATCATTAGGTACCGACGCGAGTTCTCCGTTTTCGGTTAGCCATAACAACCTTGTACTCGGAGCGTACTCCATTACCGCAATTGCAACCGACAATGACGGCGCAACAACGACCTCAAACGCCATATCGATTCAGGTCAATAAACCCAATTCTATTGAACCTGAGCAAGCCCCCTCTGCGTTGTATTTTTACAATCAAATTCCCTACCAATACCTCGAACTTCACTGGCAAGACAACAGTAATAAAGAAACAGGCTTTCGTGTAGAGCAACGTTTTGAAGATCAAACCGCTTGGGTAAAATTGGCCACTCTCACTGCGAATACATCGAGCTGGAATACCAATAGTTATGATCGCTCAGGACCAACAGCTGAACTCCGAGTGGTTGCACTTTTCGGTGAGCAAGAGGTAGCAAGTGACCCTATTCGCGTGGTTGGCCAAAGCGACACCTTAGAAGTATTTTCGGAAGTCGCGGGGATTCGCTCTCCCAAAGATCATACGATGACTTCTGTCACTTCAGGTGAACTCATCACCTTTAGCGAATTACAGGATCAAACTCCGGCTGATCCGTCTCAAGGCAAGGCTACTCAAGTTTCTACCTTCTTTTCTATTCAGGTAAAAAAAGCGGGCACGGACGATACATTTCTCGATTCGCCAACGTATGAAACTCGGCCTCAATTGCGCAATTACAAAGCACAAAATGACCCAGCACATTCTGGGGGTCACAAACCCTACGGCTACTCCAACTATGGGCCACATGCCAGCCAAACAGGGCGAACTCTGCACCAAAAGCATTGGACCAATTTCGATAGTAGCGACAATGTGACTGTTCAGATTAATTTGCTAGAAACAGCCTCTCTGTCTGGTCCAATCAACATTGCTGATGTTGAAATTCACCCCGCACCTTTGTCGATGAAACAGATCGACACCACAACGTTAGAAGTTGAGCTTCCCGGCGCACCGAACTACGCAAGGCATTATCGGGTAGCACTTAACCGCGACGCTTGGGATGCAGAAGTACCAAATCGTGACGGCACTATTATTGAATCTCCACTGTATCTTTTCGTCAACCCTATGCATTTAGCGCCAGCCTCAGCACCGGCAGGAGAAATTAAAGAATTTGATCAAGGCCAGCTGGTGGTGATCGGTTCAGGAATTCATCTACCGAATTCCACATATCAACATTTTGGATCGGGCGCCAACGACACAATGGTCGAGCTCTATGCCCCCGCAGATGCGTATCTTCACTATGGTTTCTTAGTCAAAGACCCAACCGCGGACTTAAAAATATGGGGACGCGCCATCTATTCAGACGAGATGTTTGTGGTTTACCCAGACACAGACGACTACTTGGGATCTGATGAATCACGAACCCCTTGGGCCAGAACGCGTGCCATTGCAAATAACCCTTGGGGGATTGATGATGCTTGGTGGAGCAGTCACTTCCACGTCAATGGTAACCCAGAAAACAAGGTTGTGTTTGATGGTTTCACCAACATTGGCGCTCGCATGGGCACCGCAGTAACGTCCGCAACTGTCGATATTAAGAATCACAAAGACGTGGGCTATGGTGGAGGAACTTATCAATCTGGTAACGGAGAAAACGTCTATTACCTAGGTAACATGATGTCCAATGATGATGATGTGACGTACATTCATGAAACATACAAAATGGAACACAATACCACCTTCAATGAGCACAATGGCCCTAGTTTCCAATTTGGCTGGGGCGTGAATACCCAAGCTGCGGGCGGTAAAATCTATCATCACACAGTGTTAAGTTCCAACCGCAGGGATGAAACAGGCTATGGTAAAAACCACGGTGTGTTTAATAGTCGCTTGCAGTTAGGAAACTTAGAACAACATATAGGCGGCCACTTTGAAGATTTTGACTTTTGGGGCAAGGAAGTCATCTTGTTTAATCTTCAAATTTGGCAAGATCGTCAGGATGAAACAAACACTAACCAAACCAGCTTGCTCTCAGATAAAGTCTTTAAAGATTTTGAAATTAATGAATTGCCATACCTTCAGAACCAAATAAAAGGCACAGAGGATACCAATACAGGCAACGTAGGTTACATTCGATTTTTGCACTTCGATAACGTCAATTTTGAAGGGCAAGCACTGGCCAGTTTGGATGACAGAAACTTGTTCAGCTACAACGAGTATGCATTGGTTCATACCTTTACTTTCTTTAGCTTGCCACCCGCAGTAGCACAACCACCGGCAGGAACAGCGCCACTAGGGAAGCAGATCACGATCAAGGCATTGTCAAACGACACCTTTGTTCAAGCCGACAGCAGCTTGCCTGAAAGCCTGAGTCCACTTACCGCGAATGACGCCGCCGGAGCTCAAACGTTTACAGTCGTCGATGCCGGCAATGGTTACATTGCATTGAACGCTGAAAATAACTTTTACGTGAAAGCCGACTCGAAACGCTATGGCTACATTCACACCCTACCCGATACGATTCGAGGTGATGACGAAACGCAAGAAATCACCGAAGAGGCTAAGTTTATCTGGGTCGACAACAATAACGGCAGCTTCAGCCTTTATTCCAAATCTATGGCGCTCTATATCCGAGTTGAAGCCGGTTCGGGACCAGAAATGCCACTCTATGCCGCTCATGATGTGGTTGATGAACACGCCAGCTTTGAATATTTTGAAGAGTAAAACCAAGTGATGGTCAAACCCAATACACACGCTTTTGTATTGGGTTTACCAACGCGCATCCATTCATTCACGGGCAAATAGCAAGGTCAGTATCAGAAGTGTTTATTAGGCGTGACTAAAAAATACAGCCTGCTGTGAGATAAGTGATACAGGTAGGCTGTTCAACATATCATCAACATCTAAATCCGCTGGCACATGACAAAATATGCGGGATTGCTGCTCAAGCTGAAGCTCGTAGCGAAGATGGTGCCCACAGTAAGCTCGACTCAACACAGGCAAGGTGATTGAACTGTTGCGGTCATATTGAATCATTTCTTCGCGAACCAATAACTGACCCAATGTACCATCAGCGAATGACTGCGTTGATGATGGTGCCACCTGCCCCAATGCTGTTTTAATCACACCTTGCTGGACTTCTCCGGCGATCAAAATGCCGCGTCCAATAAATGTCGCCACAAACTCCGTGGCAGGTTTGCAATAAAGTGCCTGCGCAGCATCATATTGGTGAATGGTGCCCTGTTGCATCACAGCAATACGGTCGGCTAAACCAAAAGCTTCTTGCTGATCATGCGTGACGATAAGAGTGGTAATACCTTCGTGCTTTAAGATTTGTCGTAATTCAGGCACAAGTACCGACTTTAAATGCGTATCAAAGCCTGAGAAGGGTTCATCCATGAGTAAGAGTTTAGGCTTAGGCGCCAATGCTCGAGCCAATGCAACACGTTGCTGTTGGCCACCCGACAGCGCAGCTGGATACTCATTGGCTTTATCTTCAAGTCCAATTAATGACAGTAGTTGTCGCAAACGTTGCGCCTGTTCCGTGGCTGTTTGACGATGTAACCCAAAACAAATATTTTGAGCCACCGTCATATGCGGAAACAATGCCAAGTCTTGAAACACCATACCGATTTGGCGTTGTTCAGGAGCCACCACACCAAGCGCAGATGATAACTGTGTACCATCCATCACGATTTCGCCCTGACAAGGTTGTAGCAATCCAGCAATGGTTTTGAGTAAGGTTGATTTGCCACACCCGCTAGGGCCAAGCAAACAGTTCACTTCTCCTTGGCGTAATTCTAGCGATACCTGTTGCAACACACGATGACCATCGAGTTGCAACTGAAGGGAGTTAACTAACAAGTGGGGCGCATCATTCTTCATTGGCTATTTCTTATAATATTGCGGTTTAACAACAGCACAGGTATTAGCCCGGCCAATACCATGAGTAACGCGGATGGGCCCGCATCGTACAAACGCTCATCAGATGCCATTTCATAGGCGCGAACCGATAAGGTATTAAAATTGAAAGGGCGCAAAATTAAGGTGGCAGGAAGCTCTTTCATTACATCCACAAACACAATCAGTGCTGCGGTTAACACACTTGGCCGTAACAACGGTGCGTGTATTTGTCGCACCACTTGCCAAGGCGTTCGACCCAATAGCCGAGCAGATGCATCGAGTGTGGGCTTAATCGTCATCATGCCACTTGAAATAGAGCCCACTGCAATCGTCATAAAACGCACAGCAAAAGCAAATACAAGCGCAACCAACGATCCCGACAAGAGCAATCCGCTGTCGATGCCAAACAAGCTTGCAATCCAGGTGACTACCGAGTGATCAAGCGCCGTTAACAACACAATGACGCCAATGGCGATAATCGTACCGGGCAAGGCATAGCCTAACGAAGCAATACCAATGGACAAGGTGATCCACCAGCTTCGATGCAACCTTGCCGCATAACAAAGAACCAGCGCCAAAAGTACGGTAATCATCGCAGCGAGCGAAGCCAACATGATGGAATTAACCGACAATTCCATGAAGCTAGAATCAAACCATTCGGTACTTTCTAAGCCCCATAAAAACAACACAGTAAAGGGCAAAATAAAGCCCAAAAAGCACGGCAGAAGGCAAAGTAGTAAAGCAAGCCCAGCATTCCAGCTACGTAATTTCAGTGGCGCCGATGTCGTGCCCGAATCTTCTAAGGCGTGGAACGACATGCCTTTTCGGCTGCGCTTCTCCATTGCATAAAGTACCAGTACAACCACCAGCAAAACCAAAGATAACTGAGCCGTTGCAGACTCATCACCAAAGCCGTAGTAGGTTCTAAATATGCCAGTGGTAAAAGTCGAAACCCCAAAATATTGCACAGTGCCGTAGTCAGACATGGTCTCCATCAGAGCCAGCAATACACCCGCAGCAATGGCCGGACGCGCTAACGGTAATGCAACCTTCCAAATATTACGCCACACCGATGAACCAAGCGTTTGGGCTACGGCATTGAACTGATGACGTTGATCCAAAAAGGCTGACCGTGCGAGTAAATACACGTAGGGATAAAGCACCAATGACAACACAATAATTGCCCCGCCAACCGAGTGAATATCGGGGAACCAATATTGTCCGTATTGCACCTCAAAGGTATTTCGGATCCATGTTTGTACCGGGCCAAAGTCGCCCAACATTCCACTATATGCGTAGGCAACAATGTAAGCAGGCATCGCCATGGGTAACACCAAAAACCAGTTACAGATGCGATGCATTGGGAATTGGCAGTTAGCAGTTAACCACGCAGTAGGCACGCCAAGAAGAAGAGTTCCGAGGGTTACCCCGACCATCAACACTAACGAGTGGCTGACATAATCCCCCAATACCGTCTCATACAGATGCACCCACACATCGCTGGGTGAGGTGAATGCAAGATATAGCACGCACAAAATGGGCGAAGCCAACACTGTGGCTATGCCCAAAGCAGACCATGAAATAGACGAAAAACGACGCATTATGATGGCTGAATGCGCCAACTCGGAACAACGAGATTCACGTTATTTCCAACCTGCTTTGTCCATTAAGCGAACGGCTTGTTGGTTATATTCACCCAAAGAGCTAAGCGCCACTGCGTCGGCTTTAAAGCGGCCCCAAGACTGCAAGGTGTCAGACGGTTTAGCGCTTTCTATCACAGGATATTCGTTGTTCACTTCTGAGTACCACGACTGCGATTCAGGCTTGAGCATAAATTCGATAAGTTGCTGAGCTTGGGTTTTGTGGCGAGCTGAACGCGTGATCGCAATACCACTGATATTCACGTGCGTGCCACGATCGGCTTGATTCGGCCAGAATACGCCCAAAGCCTGCACCACACTCTGATCAGCGGCTTTATCGCTATTGCTTAAACGGCCGAAGTAATAGGTGTTTGCAACCGCAATATTACAGACGCCTGCGGCTGCAGCGCGCAGCTGATCCGTATCACCACCGACAGGAGAGCGAGCCATATTTGCCACTAAACCTTGTGCAAATTGGGCCGTCTTATCTGCCCCTTCAGCAGCCAACATCGATGCAATCAACGATTGATTGTAGATGTTCGATGATGAGCGAATACAAATTTGCCCTTTCCATTTTGCATCGGCAAGATTTTCGTATGTGGATAGCTCTGCGGGATCTACCTTACCTTTGACGTAGAACATAGGACGCGCGCGCATCGTGAGTCCTAACCACTGGCCGTCAATGTCACGATACTTTGCTGGCACAACATTGGAAACAAACTCTGAGCCGTGAGATTGCAGCAACAGCTGCTCTTTGGCACGATAAAGTCGCCCCACGTCAGCTGTGATTAGAACATCTGCCGGAGACTTACTGCCTTCTTTTTTCAAGCGAGAAATCAACGCATCATCTTTACCAGTAATCAAATTCACTTCAATGCCCGTTTGCTGAGTGAATTGGTCGAGCAAGGGTTTAATCAAAGCTTCCTTGCGTGATGAATATACATTCACTTCATCAGCCATTGCGCTACTGCCAATCACAGAACACATCATTAAGGCAAAGAGCTGGGGTAATTTGATCTTCATAGTTGCTTCCCTAACTATATAACAGAGCACTATCGTATTTGTTTACGAAGGCTGGAGTTTAACAGAATTTTAATGTTCAGTACGGTGTTAACCAAGCTGGCGTTCCGGCCGATTAACAAGGGATTTTTATTCATTCTCGAGACTTCGGTGTGCGCCACCACATTAATTGCAGCGCGCTTTGCTTAAAGGGTTCTAGATAGATTTCAAGCAGGCTCTCATGGTGAGCTTCGTGCTTACCTAAACCAAAGCGAACGCGCGGAGCTTGCGATGACAGGATCAAAGAACCGGCCAAGCGATCCCATATAGCGAGCGCTGACCCCAAGTTTTTATCAAAGTGTTGGCGCGCATCACTATGATGAATTTGATGCTGTGCCGGACTTATAAACCATTTCTCTATGGTATTTCCCCATGCCCAACGTACGTGAGAATGACGTAAGTTCGATCCCATAATATTGAACACAAACACAAACAAGTTTGCCCCTAATAGGTCGTACATTTTGAGTGTTGGGCCAAATAGATAATAGCCAATGCCCACTGCGGTTCCTTGCGCTAACGCCATACGACAAGCATAAAAAAAACTCTCAACCGGATGACTTCGGTAAATCGTCATAGGGGTCAGAACTTTGGCCGAATGATGTACTTTATGGAATGCCCACAAAAATGGAATTTTATGTAAGGCTAAATGCAGCAAGAATCGGGTTAAATCATCAAGAACAAAGAGTAGCAAGGTGAATGATGCAACCACTACTGTTTTATGGGTGGTGACGGGCAAAATGGAGCCAAACACCCACTCTAAAAAATCAGATAGACCGATGGCGATAGGCACCATCGTCAACACGAGCGGTGCCCAAAGCAATGCTTTGAGTAACCGGTTGATGACAAAAAGTAGGTAATCTAGTTTAGCTGAATCATGAAGCCAAATTTTAGGATGAAACAGAAAGCGTCTCAAACCTTGAGTGGAAGGCGTTGAAGTCCCCAACCAATACACCATGGTTGCGACCCCCAACGCACTCAGCAAGTACAGTGAGTAAATGCGTTTGTTGGCATCGATGAGATAGCTTGGTAAATCTGCCAAACTTGTGGTCATCAGGTCCAGCAATGACTTAGTTCCTCATTAAAACTTGTACTTGTAGCCCACTTGCAAGGTACGCGTCATTGTTGGGCGTGCACCATAAGGGCGTCGGCTAGTAATATCAGCGTCATCGAACAAATTATCAACCTTGGCATACACACGGCTTTGGCTGTTAATGTCGTAGTTTGCTGCAATGTCCACATTGATGTAATCGTCGGTGTAAACACCGGCCAATGTGGCATCATCAGGATCGCCTGTAAGTTGCTGTTGCGCTGTTTCTGGCATTTCATCACTGTAGCTGACGAGCAGGGCCACTTGCCAATTTGAAGCCGTTAATCCGACGCTTGCTGTAAGCATATGCTCAGCAAGGTAAGGGACAGGATCGCCTTTTTCAACAAAGCCCCACTGTTCAAAGTCTGAATAGAACGAACTTTTGAATTCAGAATCTGTATAGGTATACACCACAGACCACGGCAGATCATAATCAGCATTTAACGCAAATGAGTGTTGAATGCTGGCTTCTAAGCCATACACGTCCACTTCACCGCCACTAAATTCCAAATCAGTATCGCAGCCAGCTGAAATTGAGCAACTTTCTTTAAGATTACTGTAATCACTAAAGAAGCCAACGAACTCAGTGCGCAAGGCTTGATCGGAGTACCGCCAGCCAAGTTCGTAGTTCACACTTTCTTCAATATCAATGGACGCATCTTGGATTGGGCTGGTGGGCACAAAGCCTTCGTGAACACCACCAAATATACCGCTATTTTCAGATAAGGCATAAAATGCGCTGATACTTGGCAACCAAATAGTAGTGGTTTTATCTTGATAATCTTGTTCTTGGCCTGGCGCTCGATTTTGATACGAACCCTCAATGTGTTCCCAACGCACACCGGCAGAAACCGTTAAGTCACCAAACGTCATCGAGTCTTGCACATAGGCCGACAATGCATCTGTTTTTTCGGTATTAGTGCTGGTTGCACGGGTATCTTCCCCCGTGTTCTCTAACACGCCGCTGCGCATAAAGAAGTTGGTTTCTGTGTGATTTCGTTCAATCTCATCTTCATGATAACGAACACCGGCATCGAGGGTATGAATGAGGCCAAATAACTCGGGTGTCCAAGTTAAGTCAACTTGAATACCTTGGGAGTAATAATCACGGTCATTGTTACCCAGCACCAAAATTTCCTGCGCTGTACTATCTTGTTGGCCCGTTAAAACCTGATAGTAAGCTTGATTTGATTCATCCGTTGGATGGGTCAAAATTTCTTGTAAAGTCGGGACTGAGCCACCTTGCGAGCTGGTAAAGCCGTTGAGCTTAAACCAAGCACGACTAAAGTCATTCCGGTAAATTCGCGTAGTAGCGTTAAAGTTGTTCACTTCAAAGTGGTGAGTCAACTGAAGTTGGCTGTGATCCCAGTCCATGTTGTCGAGCTGGCTTGCTGAGTAGCGACGATAAGGCCGTTTTGAAAAGTCATCATCCGTTAAGCCCAAGTAAGTTTCATCAGATTCTTCTTCTGAATAGCTCGCTTTTAGCTCAATCAGCTGACGATAACCTTTGCCACTGAGATCAACATTAAACTTGGCCATAAAATCAGACTTTTTAAAGCCGGTATCATCGCCACCATCTAACTCTTTAAAACCGTCCGTTTGAACATGTAACCCTTCGACTAAGAAGCCGTACTGATCAACCGTGTTGCCGTAATGGCCATGTGCTTTGCCGTAGTTATCTGAACCATATGCAACGTCAATAGCACCTTCAGAGCTATCGGGAACCTGACGTGTGACCAAGTTCAATGCGCCAGCTACCGTGTTTGGCCCGTACTTGATCGTCGATGGACCTTTGGTGACTTCCACCGCCGTCATGCGGCTAGTCATCGGGAAGTAATAAGCGGCTGGGGCAGAGTAAGGAGCGGGACCAATAAGTATCCCATCTTCCATGATGTTGATTTTCTTGCTGCGCTCGGGTGTCACGCCGCGAAAACCAATGTTTGGCCGTAAACCATACCCGTCTTCTTGACGAATATTCACACCTGGTACGGTTGCCAAAACACGGGCGATGTCGTCATATTCGAACTTTTCAAGTTCTATCTCATCGATGAGTGTAACCGACCCGGCTGTTTTATTGAGCTCTTGCTGAGCTCCAATAATACTGATCCGCTCTACTTTTACATCCGAATCGTCCGCGTAAACGCTTGGCGAAACCGTGCCGAAAGCGAGTCCTAACGCTGCAAATAAAGGAGTGTGGTGATATATGTTCACGCTCATGTGCTGTTTGTCCCTTAGTCGTTATCACCGGCCGATGTGGCTGGAAGCTCCAATGCCAAACTTTGAATAAAGTCATTCTTCATGATGTCAGTAACATCTTTAATTTCGGCGTGAAGTTGTTCTACTTGCTCCGGATCATCTTCCAATAGCTGCTTTAAATTGCGATCCATTGCTTTGGTCATCGCCAATGCTTCTTCAATTTCAGCTTGCATACGTTCAGCTGTTTCACTGTCGCCTACATCGAGCAAATAGTCTTTAAAGCCAATATCACCGTCTTCGCCACCCATATACAACTGAAGCAACGCTTCTAAATTGGCAGCAATATTCTCAAATGAATGGAATGCGAACTGCGATTCTGTATTTTGCGCACACGGACTTAAGCCACAATCATTTGCAAATAAACCAACCGGTGTCGCTAATTTTGCATCTTTGGTTTGCTTGTCGGTATAAAACAAGCTGTCGGAAACATCATTCACCGCCTCATGCACATCTGCAAACGGGCTTCCCGCGCTCCCTGCATTTTTTAATATTGCCGCATAACCGTTGGTCCCTTGCCATGCAGCTAACAATTCGCTGGCATTGGCATTGAGATCTTCAGACAACAGTTGCGCAAATTCACAACGCGCTATGCGCCTGTCATCTTCTGTACGACTATTCCAACCTTCTGGTTCGGTGCCAAAAACGGTACAGGTATGATCAAGGTTGTTGTTAAATAATAAGTATTCCAGAGCATCTAACCCTTTTCGAGTCGATGTGCGAGCGGCCACGTCGTAACCAGGTTGCTCAGCGAGCACAATATCTTGGTCCACAGCACAGGTACTGACGTTAGGCCAAGAGTAGATTTTATTGCGTAACGATCCGTCGTTTTCCAATAATGGACCGATTTGCATCAATTCAGCCATTTGCCAAACAGTCATGGTGGCTTGCCAGTCGGTTTGAGCCTGCGCAAGTGCATCTGCGTATGAGCCACTCAATGCAGAACAATAGCTGCCAATGCTGTTATCCAAAGTTTGCGTCAAGTTAGCGAACTCTGAAAAAGTAGGCAAAATGACATTGTCAGTCATCGATTCCAACATTTGGTTTTGATCAAAGCTTGTGCTCGGAGGCGTGCTTGGCTGACCAAACTGATCGCCTTGGCGGCTACTCGTACTCTCACCACACGCAACCACTAATGTTGCCAATGCTAGTGCAGATAGCTGTAACGAATGTGCCATCGAAGAGTCTCCAAAATAGTAGTGATTTAAAACGCAAAAAGAGGATAGCCCCCTAGGGCCACCCTCTAACATATGCGCTAAACGTTTGTTTGCGAAATATATTTACCAATTAGCAACATTTTCGCTATTGAATTCATACGCAGCTTCTAGCAAATCGCGCGCAGTCAATAAATCTGCTTTATACGCATCGACATCGCCAATCAGTACTGGAGCATCAGCCATTAAAGTGTGCATTTGTACGAAATCAGCATCACTCAATGGAGATAAACGGTTGAACTGCAAACCCAATGCAAAAGCTTTCATTTCTGACCAATGCTTGGCTAAATCTGAGTAGCTAAAATCATCCGTCCCAATTGCATCAAGATCTGCATTGGTGTCATTGATGTAATGAACAACAGTGGAAGCAATTGATTTTTCCCAAGCCATTAGTGCTGCATCACGATATTCAAGCAGTTCGGTCATTTGAGCTTCTGTCAGCTCAGTACCTGCTGTATCATTTAACAACTGACGACCAGCCAAGAAAGCATTGATCGCATCAGCTGTTAAGTCCGTTGCTACTTCAGCTCCTAAATCACGCTTGGCAGCATTGGTCGATTGACCAAAGTTGAATTCAGAATTGAAATCGATCGCACCATCGCTATTGGCATCTTGATACCCTTGCCAATCTTCACGGCCCCCCTTACTTCCGATTTCTTCATCGCTGTAATCGAGGTAGTTACGTGCAGCACCAAAGTAACCAAAACCTTCATCGAATTGATGTTCAAGGCTGGTATAAGCACTGCTCGTATCTGTGTGATCAGACAACAAGCCTTTGCCGTCGGTATCATGATCTAAATAGTCATCCGCGCCTTGCGAGAAAGCGACTGACATAAGTAAGAACTTCTGAATCAATTGCTTTAAATCACGGCCATCATCAGTGATGTACAACTTAGTAATGTCATTACCAAATGGGTCTTGGCGAACAGTACCGTCTAATTGCGTTTGAGCATTGTCAGACAACATATCGAAAAAGGTTCGAGTCAATTGCTCTGGCGTTGTTGAGCCCATAGCACCCCAACCGGCAAAATCACCATTGTTCCAATCTTTGTGCTGACCGGTTGCATCGTTACCGGCAATTTTACCCACCAAATTCTTTTCAGAACCGCTGATATCAGCCAGGGTTGTTTGGCTGCTTGCAGGTGTTGTCATTGTCATCAATGTACGCTGAGACAATACATCGTAATCGGGCACATCAAAGTATGAGTTCAACGCAGTATCAACGTCAGCTTTCGAAGTAAATTGACTATTACTATCAAATTCCTGCGTATCACCGAGCTGGGTGTCAATGAGAGCATTTAATTCATTAATCAGGATATGACGTGCAATTTGGCCAGAGTAAGATACGGCAGATTCACCAGACATGCTTTGGCTTTCAAAATCATAATAATCAAGTGCATCTTCAACATCGATGGTGACTGTTTTGGCAAAAGTATTGTTCGCACTGTCGGTCACGGTGATGTCAAGGTCGACGCTTTGCTCTTTTTCAAAATCGAATGACACGCCTTCAGCGAGCATAAGGCCATTGCCGTCAAGCGCAAAACGAGCATCATCAACACTAAAAGTAAAGGTGTCGCCAGTGTCTGCATCCGTTGCCGACAATGTACCGATGACTGCGCCAACGGCATTTTCAGTAATACTCGTAGCAGAGAGCGTAATATCTGTTGGCGCTGTATTTGTTGGACTAGTGTCTGAAGAGCTGCTCGATCCACCGCCGCAAGCGGTTAACCCCATAACAGCTGACGCAATGGCTACTGCAAGTGTGGTACGGTTGCTAAAAAACATAAAATCCTCTGTTTTTGTGATGCTTTTTTAATCCTTGTTGCTGAGGATTATGATATTAGTACTAATGATAATCAATATTATTTACAAATTTATAATTAGTTAGTTTTATTTCAGTAACACAATGACTACATTTGACAGCTCACTTTGAAAAACTCCGATGAACTCTTGGTGGCTGAGGGCTTACCATTTGTTTTTAGCGGTGGGCACTATGAGTAGATAAAGTCGAATACCAAGTTCAATTCCCTTCAATACTTTACCGTTAGGTTGTAGCTATCACTGACGGTTTTAACGTGTTATTCCCTAACTGAAGATTGAACTTAAACATCTAGCCTGATTCGAACACCCAAACAAGATTAAAGAAAGATCGGCCACCCATGTGGTGATTTAACCTCTGCATATCAATATCAATTCAAGTTAAACTATGGCCAACATTAATCAGCGTAGAACACTATGAAAAAAATCCAAATCCTCTGCGGCACAATGCTCGGCGGCACCGAATATGTTGCCGATATGCTCAATGATGCACTGACCAATCAAGGACTGGAATCTCAGGTGCACATGGAGTTCGAGCAGATTTCAGATCTCGCAGAACCCGATTCATTTTGGCTGGTCTGCACATCCACTCATGGAGCTGGAGATTTACCCGACAATATCGAGCCATTATTGGAATATTTACAAGCTCGCCCCGATCTCAGACACATTAAATATGATGTGATTGGTATTGGTGACAGAAGCTATGACACCTTTAATCAGGCTGCTCAGACCTTAGATGAAGAGCTTGAACAGTGTGGTGCAGTTCGACTATCTGAACCCTTACTCATTGATGTACAAGAAGATCCTTTACCAGAAGAGCCTGCTTTAAACTGGCTCACAGACTGGTACAACACACATGTTTATCAGGATTGTGAATAACTCAGTTAATATCCATTGTTTTAAGCTTGTTTATCCACTGTATAAAGATCAACTCAACAACACCTGTGGATAAGCAAGGCTTTTGATCACGGGATCTTACCAACTTGATCCAAGCTAGATCACAGTTTAGAAAACTTATAAGTAACTGTTTTATATTTAAAATAATTACTTACCCACAGAGATCGCGTTACTTAATAGTAATAACATTAAGATCTTTTAAAGATCTAAATAAAGATCTATTAAGATCCTTTCTTTGATCAAATCCGATCGTTTACTTTCGCTTAAGCTCAGAGAAGGTTAAAATACCCGGCTACTTCGTGCCTTGAACACAATTGAGAACAACCATGGACCTGCAACAACATTTTGATGTCATCGTGATCGGAGGCGGTCATGCTGGTACAGAAGCAGCGCTTGCTGCTGCGCGCTCCGGCAGTAATACATTGCTGCTCACTCACAACATTGAAACGTTAGGGCAAATGTCATGTAATCCTGCGATTGGTGGTATTGGCAAAGGTCACCTCGTCAAAGAAATTGACGCACTTGGCGGTGCAATGGCGTTAGGAGCGGATCGCGCAGGTATTCAATTCAGAACATTGAATGCCAGCAAAGGACCAGCAGTTAGAGCGACTCGAGCACAAGCTGATCGCGTACTTTATCGAGCAGCAATCCGAGAAATTATTGAAAACCAACCTAATTTATTGGTATTTCAACAAGCATGTGATGATTTGATCGTTCAAGGTGACAAAGTCACAGGAGTCGTGACCCAAATGGGCCTTAAGATCACGGCTAAAACTGTTGTATTGACCACAGGGACGTTTTTAGCAGGCCAAATACACATCGGCTTAGAAAACTACTCTGGAGGCCGTGCAGGCGATCCTCCTGCGATCTCGTTGGCACATCGTTTACGTGAATTACCATTGCGTACCGATCGCTTAAAAACTGGAACGCCGCCTCGCATTGATGCACGAAGTTTGGATTTTTCAGTGATGCAAGCACAACCGGGCGATACTCCAACGCCTGTTTTTTCGTTCATGGGAAGCCAAGCGCTGCATCCACAGCAAATTCCTTGCTTCATTACGCACACGAATGAAAGTACGCACGAAATAATTCGTGGTGGATTAGACCGAAGTCCAATGTTTACAGGGGTTATCGAAGGTGTTGGCCCGCGTTATTGCCCATCGATTGAAGACAAAGTGACGCGCTTCGCTGATAAAAATTCACATCAAATTTTTGTTGAACCAGAAGGTTTAACAACGCATGAAATCTATCCCAATGGTATTTCAACGAGCCTACCATTTGATGTTCAAGTTGATTTAGTACGTTCGATCAAAGGCTTTGAAAATGCCCATATTACACGTCCAGGTTATGCGATCGAATATGATTATTTTGATCCCCGCGATCTGAAGTTTTCATTGGAAAGCAAATTTATTGAAGGGCTGTTTTTAGCCGGGCAAATTAACGGCACAACTGGCTATGAAGAAGCCGGTGCTCAAGGTCTTTTAGCAGGCTTGAACGCATCGAGAATGGCACATGAGCATGACGCTTGGTCACCCAAGCGCGATCAAGCATATATGGGCGTATTGATCGATGATCTGGCAACATTGGGAACAAAAGAACCCTACCGCATGTTTACGAGCCGTGCCGAATACAGATTGTTACTTCGTGAAGACAACGCTGATATTCGTTTGACCGAACAAGGACGGAAACTTGGGTTGGTGGATGATGCTCGCTGGGCGCGGTTTAACCAGAAGATGGAATATGTAGAGCTTGAAAAACAACGTCTTAAAGATAATTGGGTCCACCCCCAGCATGAATCTGTTGAAGCTTTGAATCCATTGCTCACGCAACCAATTAGCCGCGAACACAGCTTAGAAACCATTTTGCGTCGGCCTGAGATGACTTATGCGCAACTGATGTCGATTGACTCGATTGGGCCTGGTCTAGAGGATCCCGAAGCGGCTGCGCAAGTTGAAGTACAAATCAAATATGCCGGATACATTGAGCGTCAGCTTGGTGAGATTGAAAAGCAAAAACGCAACGAACAAACCTTGCTACCCACTGATTTGGATTTTTCCGTAGTGCCGGGATTATCTAACGAAGTGGTGGCCAAATTGAACGATGCAAAACCGCAAAGCGTTGGACAAGCATCTCGTATCTCAGGCATTACACCTGCTGCCATTAGTGTGTTGTTGGTTCATTTGAAAAAGATGGGCTTGTTGAGGAAAACTGCTTAAATGAGTCGTTTAGCAAAGATATTAGAAGACGGTTTAGCCTATCAAGGCATGTCCCTTACCGATCATCAAAAACAACAATTGGTGGGGTATGTTGAATTACTCGACAAATGGAACAAAGCGTATAATTTAACGTCCGTTAGGAATCCTGACGAAATGATGGTGCGCCATATTTTGGATAGCTTGACTGTTGCCCAACATTTAGCGTCAGATGCATCGTACATCGATGTAGGTACGGGGCCTGGTTTACCCGGAATACCATTGGCGATTGCGATGCCTAACGCGAACTTTACCTTGCTTGATAGCTTGGGCAAACGTGTGCGCTTCATGATGCAGGTCAAGCACCTGCTGAAATTAGACAATATTAACCCCATTCAAAGTCGAGTAGAGGCGCACCAGCCGCCTGCTCCTTATGATGCAATTCTGAGTCGCGCATTTGCCTCAATCAATGATATGCTCAATTGGTGTGGTCACTTAGGTCAGCAGTTTTTGGCCATGAAAGGCGTGTATCCCGAACAGGAAATAGCTGATTTACCCAACGAGTTTGAATTGAAAACAAGTCACTCTTTGGACGTATATGAGCTTTCGGAAGAGCGCCATTTAGTTGTGATTGAAAAAACATCAACCGATTGATCATGGAGTTCCTGTGGGCAAGGTAATTGCGATTGCCAACCAAAAAGGTGGCGTTGGTAAAACAACAACAGCGGTAAATTTAGCGGCATCAATGGCTGCCACAAAACGCAAAGTGTTGTTAATCGATTTAGATCCGCAAGGTAATGCAACCATGGGGAGCGGAGTTGATAAGTACGATGTGGAAAACACCGCTTATGAACTTCTCGTTGATCAAAAGCCGCTTGATGAAGTTGCTGTTAAAAATACGGCAGCTGGCTATGATGTCATCGCAGCAAATAGCGATGTAACAGCCGCAGAAATTAAATTGATGGAAGTGTTTGCGCGTGAAGTTCGGCTTCGCACCGCGTTAGCGCCCTACCTAGATTACTACCAATACGTATTTATAGATTGTCCACCGTCGTTAAACTTATTGACCGTGAATGCGATGTCGGCTGCCGATTCTATTTTGGTGCCAATGCAATGCGAGTATTATGCGCTCGAAGGCTTAACTGCCTTACTCGATACGATCAATCAATTAACGGCTGTGGTGAACCCTAATTTGCATGTGGAAGGGATCTTACGAACCATGTTTGATCCGCGAAACCGTTTGGCCAACGATGTGTCAGACCAACTTCGTGCGCATTTTGGTGACAAAGTTTATCGAACTGTTATTCCACGAAATGTGAGACTCGCTGAAGCGCCAAGTTTTGGCACTCCAGTGATGTATTACGACAAAGGCTCGACTGGCTCGAAAGCCTATTTGTCATTGGCGGGCGAAATACTTCGACGCGCCGAAAATGAAACCGACGACAGCGATACCGCAGCTTAATTAGAGGAGAGTGAGTTACTCATGTCAGTGAAAAAACGTGGCCTAGGAATGGGTCTAGAGGCCTTGCTTTCTAATAATCAGGCCGCGCGCGATAAGACCACTGAAACTCCTGACGAGTCGTCTAATGCGATAGAAGCGTCGAGCAATGAACTAAAGAAATTACCCATTGAACTGCTTCAGCCGGGTAAGTACCAGCCACGAAAAGACATGTCTGATGAAGCGTTGGATGAATTAGCCAATTCAATCAAAGCTCAAGGCATTATCCAACCCATTGTAGTGCGTTCGGTTGGACCTGAGCAATATGAAATCATAGCGGGAGAACGCCGCTGGCGCGCTTCACAAATTGCAGGCTTGGATGTTATTCCTTGTTTGGTAAAGGAAGTGCCAGACAACGCCGCTGTTGCAATTGCGCTGATTGAGAATATTCAACGTGAAGATCTCAATGCGATGGAAGAAGCAATTGCCCTCGACCGCCTCATGAATGAGTTTGAATTGACACATCAACAAGTGGCTGAGGCTGTGGGTAAGTCTCGCACCACTGTATCAAATTTACTCAGATTGAACAGTTTGTATCCACCCGTTAAAACGATGCTTGAGCATGGTGACTTGGATATGGGTCATGCGCGCGCATTATTGGCATTAGAAGATGAACGTCAAATTGATGCTGCAAATACTGTTTCAGCCAAATCTTTATCGGTTAGAGAGACCGAAAAATTGGTAAAAAAGCTGCTTGAACCGGTTCGAAAGACGGCGAAAAAAACAATCGATCCAAACATAGAATCGCTTCAGAATGCACTTAGCGAAAGGCTTGGCGCGTCTGTTTCAATCAGCTGCAACCCTAAGGGACAAGGCAAACTCGTGATTGATTATTCCAATCTCGATGAGCTTGATGGAATATTAAGCAGAATCAACTAATGTTACACGGTTGGTTAACCACTGAGCTGATGAGTTGATTCAGATCAAATGGTTTGTTGCATTTTACCCTTGAAACCCCTTAAAATTCGCCCGCTTTATAACGAAACACTGGTTGGACTATGTTAAGTAGCTTGTTACTGAAACAACAACTGGGGACAAAAGCAACGCGGGCGTCATTGATTAATGCTGCGGGTCGACGCTTAGCAAAAACAATAATACTGATTCAAATCATTGTTATTGCACTAGCATGTGCGGTATCTCTAATAGGAATCGGAAAAAACGCGGCAATTGCTGCATTTGCAGGTGGAATTAGTGCGTTAGTGCCCTACGCTATTTTTGCGAAATTAGCGTTTTCTTTAACAGGTGCTCGCATGGCTCAAAACACAGTTCGAGCTTTCTACCTTGGTGAATCGGTAAAAATTTTTTCCAGTGTGATCTTTTTAGTGGTCGGGCTGGCTATATTTAGGTTCAATGCTGAACTGATACTCATTGGCTATGTCATCGCCATGGTACCGGTTTGGCTCGGACCTCTGTTTTTAAAATCTAGATAAAATCGGGACGATTTATGGCTGCCACAGGTGAAGCTCTGACATCTTCAGAGTACATCAAGCACCACCTCACAAACCTTCAAGTTTGTGCTGCTGAAAACGTAGACGCTGCAGGTCACTGCACTGGCTTTTGGACATTCAATGTCGATTCGCTATTCTGGTCTGCTTTTTTAGGTGCTTTATTCCTATTCATTTTCCGCTCAGTTGCTAAAAAAGCCGATACCGGCGTACCTGGCAAACTCCAATGCTTTGTTGAGATGATTGTTGAGTTCGTAGACCAAAGTGTCCGCGATACCTTCCACGGTCGCAGTCGTCTCATCGCGCCATTGGCGTTAACAGTTTTTGTTTGGGTGTTTTTGATGAACCTGATGGATTTGATTCCAGTGGACTGGATTCCTAGCCTTGCGACAGCGGCTGGTATCCCGTACATGAAAGTGGTTCCATCAACGGATCTCAACATCACATTCGCATTAAGCCTCAGCATATTCGTATTGATCTTGTTCTATACCATCAAGGTCAAAGGGTTTATGGGCTTAGTCAAAGAGTTGACCATGCACCCATTCAACTCTCCCAACAAATTCGTTCAAGCGTTATTCATTCCAGTTAACTTGTTGCTGGAAAGTGTCACCTTGATTGCGAAGCCTGTATCACTTGCTCTGCGTTTGTTCGGTAACATGTACGCAGGTGAGCTGATCTTCATCTTGATTGCAATTATGTACAGTGCGGGTGTCCTTTTGGGCGGTCTTGCTGGGGTACTTCAGCTTGGCTGGGCTATCTTCCACATTCTTGTGATTACGTTGCAGGCATTTATCTTCATGATGCTGACTATTGTTTATCTAAGCATGGCCAGTGAAGACCACTAATCTTTAATTTACTTTTAATTCATAACAACCATTTGATTGGAGACACCAATGGAAATAGTACTGGGTCTTAAATTTATCGCTGTAGCTTTGCTAATCGGTTTTGGTGCTTTAGGTACTGGTATCGGCTTTGGTTTGCTAGGCGGCAAGTTCCTAGAAAGTTCAGCTCGTCAACCAGAATTGGCTCCTCAGTTACAGGTGAAAATGTTCATCGTAGCTGGTCTGCTTGATGCTGTGACTATGATCGGTGTAGGTATCGGTCTGTACTTGTTGTTCGCTGTTTAATCGACGCTCTAGTGATATTGAACGTCCACATTAAACATTTAATCGAACCAACGAAGGAGGAGAGGTCGTGAGTATTAATGCTACCCTAATCGGCCAAACCATCGCCTTTTTAGTTTTCGTTTGGTTCTGTATGAAGTTTGTCTGGCCGCCACTTATGGCAGCCATTGAAGAGCGTCAGAAGAAAATCTCTGACGGTCTTGCTGATGCAGAAAAAGCTGGCAAGCGTCTTGAGTTAGCTGAGGTGAAAGCCAAAGACTCTCTCAAGCAAGCTAAATCAGAAGCCGGTGAAATCATCGATCAGGCGAACAAACGCAAGAACCAAATCATAGACGAAGCGAAGACTGAAGCTCAGGCCGAACGCGAGAAAATTCTTGCTCAAGCTCAAGCTGAAATCGAATCAGAGCGTAACCGTGCTCGTGAAGAGTTACGGACTCAAGTTTCAACATTAGCAGTTGCTGGTGCTGAAAAAATCTTGGAGCGCTCTATCGATCCAGCCGCACATAGCGACATCTTGGACAAATTAGCGTCTGAGCTATAACGGAGGGTTTGACGAATGTCTGAATTGACAACTGTCGCCCGCCCTTATGCAAAAGCAGCATTTGAGTATGCTGTTGAGCACAAGGCGTTAGACAAATGGTCCGCCATGTTGAGTTTTGCTGCTGAAGTAGCAAAAAACGAGACTGTGGGCACTGTGCTGGCCAGTGGTGAATCACCGGAGCGCGTTGCAGACTTGTTCATTCAAGTGTGTGGCGAACAACTCGATGAGTTCGGTCAAAACCTAGTGAAGGTGATGGCTGAAAATGGACGTCTTCTGGCTTTGCCTGACGTTCTCGTGATTTATTCACAATTGGTGACCGAGTATCAAAAGAAAGCAGAGGTTGACGTCGAGTCAGCCGTTGCCCTGACCGATGCTCAACAACAGCAAGTTAGCTCCGCTATGTCAAAACGGCTAGCTCGTGAAGTCCGTTTGAACTGTACTGTTAACCCAGAGTTGGTTGGCGGAATGATTATTAAGGTCGATGATCTTGTAATTGACAATACAGTGCGCGGGAAACTAGAGCGTATGGCCGAAGTGCTACAATCCTAATCGGGGACTTAGAGCATGCAACTGAATTCCACAGAAATCAGTGAACTGATCAAAGAACGTATTGAGAAGTTCAATGTAGTAAGTGAAGCACGAAACGAAGGTACTATCGTTTCTGTTTCTGACGGTATTATCCGTATTCATGGCCTTGCTGATGTAATGCAAGGCGAAATGATTGAATTGCCTGGCAGCCGCTATGCAATTGCACTTAACTTAGAGCGTGACTCTGTAGGTGCAGTTGTTATGGGTCCTTATGCGGACTTGGCTGAAGGCGTTAAAGTTAAAAGTACCGGACGTATTCTTGAGGTGCCAGTAGGTAAAGGCCTATTGGGACGTGTTGTGAATACATTGGGTGAGCCAATTGACGGAAAAGGACCTATCGATAACGATGGTTTCTCTCCTGTTGAAGTGATTGCACCTGGTGTTATTGCACGTCAATCAGTTGACCAACCTGTAGAAACAGGGATTAAGGCAATTGACTCCATGATTCCAGTTGGCCGTGGCCAACGTGAGCTGATCATTGGTGACCGTCAAACCGGTAAAACTGCGATTGCAATTGATGCCATCATCAACCAACAAAACTCTGGTATTTACAGTGTTTATGTTGCGATTGGTCAAAAAGCATCAACCATTGCAAACGTGGTACGTAAACTCGAAGAGTATGGCGCACTGAGCAACACCATTGTGGTTGTCGCTTCTGCTTCTGAAGCTGCTGCGTTGCAATACTTAGCTCCTTACTCTGGCTGTGCCATGGGTGAGTATTTCCGTGACCGCGGTGAAGATGCATTGATCGTATACGATGACTTGTCTAAGCAAGCCGTTGCATATCGTCAAATCTCACTGTTGCTGAAGCGTCCACCAGGCCGTGAAGCATACCCAGGTGACGTTTTCTACCTCCACTCCCGTTTGCTTGAGCGTTCATCGCGCGTAAACGCTGAGTATGTAGAACAGTTCACTAAAGGTGAAGTGAAAGGTAAGACCGGTTCTTTGACTGCGTTACCTATCATTGAGACCCAAGGTGGTGACGTTTCTGCGTTCGTACCAACCAACGTAATTTCGATTACCGATGGTCAAATCTTCCTTGAAACTGACATGTTTAACGCTGGCCTACGCCCTGCTGTTAACCCAGGTATTTCGGTTTCTCGTGTGGGTGGTTCTGCGCAAACTAAGATCATTAAGAAGCTCGGTGGTGGTATTCGTACTGCTCTTGCTCAATATCGCGAAGTGCAAGCGTTTGCTCAGTTCGCATCTGATCTTGATGAAGCGACTCGTCGTCAGCTTGAGCACGGTGAACGTGTTACAGAGCTGATGAAGCAAGCACAATATGCACCATTGAGCACTGCTCAAATGGCGGTATCTCTGTTTGCAGCTGAAAAAGGCTACTTAGACAAGGTTGAACTTGCCAAAGTTAGCTCTTTCGAAGCAGCTCTTCATTCTTACGTTGCTAGCGAATATGCTGAATTAGTGAACACCATTAATGAAGCGGGTGACTACAACAAAGATATTGAAGCGTCTTTGACCGAAGCGCTTGATAAATTTGTTGCCACTCAAACCTGGTAACTGGTGAGCCCTTGTGGCTCACCTGTAACGTTTGGAGTAAGAGATGTCCGGCGCAAAAGAGATTAAAAGCAAGATCTCGAGTGTTAAAAGCACTCAGAAGATCACCAGTGCAATGGAAATGGTTGCAGCCAGCAAAATGCGCAGAGCGCAGGAGCAAATGGCAGCATCACGGCCTTATGCCGCAAACATGCGCAAGGTGATTGGTCATATTGCGCTTGGTAGTTTGGAATATCGCCATTCTTATTTAGAAGAGCGTGAAGCCAAGCGTGTCGGTTACATTGTCATTTCCTCGGACCGCGGTTTATGCGGTGGTTTGAATATTAATGTATTCAAATCTGTCATGGCTGATATGAAGCAATGGCAAGAAAAAGAAGTGGAAGTTGACTTGGCGGTTATCGGAAGTAAGGCAACAGCCTTCTTCAACAGCTTCGGTGGCGCAGTTGTAGCTCAAGCCTCTGGTTTGGGTGATACGCCTTCAGTGCAAGACGTTATCGGTACGGTAACGGTGATGCTGGAAAAATACGATGCTGGCGAAATTGACCGCCTGTACGTGGTGTCGAACAAGTTCGTCAACACCATGAAACAAGATCCGACCATTGACCAGTTGCTGCCTCTACCTAAGTCAGATGAAGCAGAATTGAAACACCGCTGGGATTATATCTACGAGCCAGATGCGAAAGAATTGCTCGATAAACTTTTAGTTCGTTATACCGAATCTCAAGTTTATCAAGGCGTTGTAGAAAACCTAGCTTGTGAACAGGCTGCACGTATGGTGGCGATGAAAGCCGCGACCGACAATGCGGGCAACCTGATTGACGATTTAACCTTGGTATACAACAAAGCCCGTCAGGCGAGTATTACCCAAGAGTTGACGGAAATCGTCTCAGGTGCATCTGCCGTTTAGGTAGGGAATCAAACGAGATTCAGAGGATAAACAATGAGTAACGGTAAAATTGTCCAGATTATCGGCGCCGTAGTCGATGTGGAGTTTCCGCAAGATTCTGTACCTAAGGTATACGATGCGCTGACTGTACAAGATAAAGGTCTGGTTCTGGAAGTTCAGCAGCAACTTGGTGGTGGCGTTGTACGTGCCATTGCGATGGGTGCTTCTGAAGGTCTTCGCCGTGGCGAAGAAGTTTCCAATACTGGCGAAGGCATCCAAGTACCAGTAGGTACTGCGACCCTTGGCCGTATTATGAACGTATTAGGCGAGCCAATTGATGAAGTTGGCCCAATCGGTGAAGAAGAGCGTTATGTTATTCACCGTGCTGCGCCAAGCTACGAAGAGCAATCAAACTCTACTGACTTACTAGAAACAGGTATCAAGGTTATTGACCTTGTATGTCCGTTCGCAAAAGGCGGTAAAGTTGGACTGTTCGGTGGTGCGGGTGTTGGTAAAACCGTCAACATGATGGAATTGATTAACAACATCGCATTACAACACTCTGGTTTGTCAGTATTCGCAGGTGTGGGTGAGCGTACTCGTGAGGGTAACGATTTCTACCACGAAATGCAGGAAGCTGGCGTTGTAAACGTAGAGAATCCAGCCGAATCTAAGGTTGCGATGGTATACGGTCAGATGAACGAGCCACCGGGTAACCGTTTGCGCGTTGCATTGACCGGCTTGACCATGGCGGAGAAATTCCGTGATGAAGGTCGTGACGTATTGTTCTTCGTGGACAACATCTATCGTTACACCTTGGCGGGTACAGAAGTATCTGCACTGTTGGGTCGTATGCCTTCTGCGGTAGGTTATCAGCCTACACTTGCTGAAGAAATGGGTGCTTTGCAGGAACGTATTACATCAACGAAGACAGGTTCTATTACCTCGATTCAAGCGGTATACGTACCAGCGGATGACTTGACCGATCCATCACCAGCAACAACCTTTGCTCACTTGGACGCAACGGTTGTTTTGAGCCGTGATATTGCGTCTTTGGGTATTTACCCTGCGATTGACCCTCTCGATTCAACATCACGTCAGTTGGATCCATTGGTCATCGGCCAAGAGCATTACGAAACTGCTCGTGCTGTTCAATCAGTGCTTCAACGCTACAAAGAGTTGAAAGATATTATTGCGATTTTGGGTATGGACGAATTGTCTGAAGAAGACAAATTGACCGTTGCTCGTGCTCGTAAAATCTCTCGCTTCTTGTCACAACCTTTCTTCGTTGCAGAAGTCTTCACTGGTTCGCCAGGTAAGTACGTTTCTTTGAAAGAAACAATCCGCGGCTTTAAAGGCATTTTGGCGGGTGAGTATGATCACCTTCCAGAGCAAGCCTTCTACATGGTTGGCGGTATTGACGAAGCGGTTGAAAAAGCGCAGAACGTTTAAGTCTTTTTAGACTCTAGGAGCTAGCTATGGCAATGACGGTTCATCTTGATGTGGTAAGTGCAGAAGGCGAGATCTTCGACGGCCGCGTAGAGAGCCTACAAGTTGCGGGTACAGAAGGTGAGTTGGGTATTACACCTGGCCATGCACCTCTGTTAACGCAATTGAAGCCTGGCATGGTGCGTATCGTCAAGCAACACGGTGAAGAAGAGGTTTTATACCTTTCTGGCGGTGTGCTTGAAGTTCAGCCGAGTCAAGTCACTGTGCTTGCGGATACAGCTATCCGCGCCAATGATATCGACAAAGCAGAAGCGCAAGAAGCCAAGCGTCGCGCAGAGCAGAAAATCGCGAGTGCTGGTGCTGATTTCGACTATGCATTAGCTGCGCAAGAGCTTTCAAAAGCAATTGCACAGTTGCAAGTTGTTGAGTACACCAAACAGCGTTTCGGTTAATCTGATGCACTGCTTCAAAAAAGGCGGCCTTTTGGTCGCCTTTTTTATGGCTGACATTTGCCTAACAAGGGCAATCAGTTAACATCCTTCTATAATGTAGAAATCAGCGAATCAAAAGGACAAGCTTCATGGCTTTGAGTGTTGTAATTCTTGCTGCGGGTAAAGGTACTCGTATGCGCTCTCGTCTTCCTAAAGTACTTCACACACTGGCACATCAAACGTTGGTTGAGCATGTAATTGATGCTGCCAGTGGTGTGGGTGCAGAACATATCCATGTGGTGTACGGCCACGGGGGCGACCAAGTCAAAGCCGCGCTTGCTCATCGTGAACTTGAGTGGGCAGAACAGGCTGAACAGTTAGGCACAGGTCACGCAGTGGATCAGGCTTTGCCTGCCATTGCAGACAACGACCAAGTCCTTGTATTGTACGGCGATGTGCCTCTGACCAGCACAGAAACACTCAAAGCTCTCATCGCTCAACAACCCGAAGGTGGCGTTGGGTTACTGACTGTTAACTTAGCGAACCCTATGGGCTATGGCCGCATCATTCGTGATCATCAAGACCAAGTGGTTGGCATTGTCGAACAGAAAGATGCCGCACCTGAACAACTCCTGATTAATGAATGCAATACCGGCATTTTGTGTGCAGGTGGAGCGGATTTAAAACGCTGGTTGTCGAACCTTGATAATAACAATGCTCAGGGCGAATATTACCTGACTGATATTATTGCTATGGCGGCAAATGAGGGGCGTAGCATTCAAGCCGCTCACCCGGCCACAGAGGCCGAGGTTGAAGGTGTGAATGACAAGGTTCAGCTGGCAAATCTCGAACGTGAATATCAGCGTCTACAGGCTGAATCGTTAATGCGAGCAGGTGCCCTTTTACGTGATCCCTCGCGTATTGACGTTAGAGGCTCACTCTCGGTGGGGCAAGACGTTGAAATTGACGTGAATGTGGTATTTCAGGGCGATGTAGTGCTTGCTGATGGCGTGACTGTTGGTCCCAATAGTGTGTTGATCGATTGTTCTGTGGGTGAAGACACGCTGATTCGCGCCAATAGCGTCATCGAGTCTGCAACTGTGGGGGCGAAATGTACCATTGGTCCATTTGCTCGATTACGTCCGGGCGCTGTTTTGGCGGATGATGCTCATGTGGGCAACTTCGTGGAAATGAAAAACTCTCGTCTTGGGGAGGGCTCCAAAGCTAATCATCTCACTTATATTGGGGATGCCGAAGTAGGCAAAGGCGTGAATATTGGCGCAGGTACTATCACCTGTAACTACGACGGTGCAAACAAGCACAAAACCATCATTGAAGATAACGTATTTGTTGGGTCGGATTCTCAGCTTGTGGCCCCGGTAACGATTGGTCAAGGCGCTACTGTGGGGGCTGGCTCAACCGTCACTGCGAATGTTGGTGAAGGTGAATTGGTCATTACACGCGTTAAACAACGCCATATTGCAGGCTGGAAACGTCCGGTGAAGCAGAACAAATAACGCTAAATCGACTTTTAGCTGAATATCTAAAATGGCTCCTTTCGGGGCCGTTTCTATTTAAAAAGCTAGATCCGTGTGTTGAACTTGATTGCGGCCACAGTGTTTGGCTTTATACAGTGCCTGATCGGCTTGTTTCAACAGCATCTCGGTCAGCTCATGACTGGGGATAGCATTGAACCGCTTAAGCTCGTCCAAGCTGATGAAGGTAGAGCCCACACTAATAGTCACAGGTGGGAGGTGCATAGACCGCTCTTCTTCAACCGTACGCCGATACCGCTGTGCGATGGGCGCAATATGGTGAAATTTCGAGTTGGGTAACAACACCACGAATTCTTCACCGCCTAAACGAGCGACCATGTCCAAGCCACGAGTGTTGAGTTTCAGCAAATCAGAGATATGAACTAATACTTTGTCACCCGTATCATGGCCATGTAAGTCATTCACGCTTTTGAAGTGGTCGATATCAATCATGAGCATACCAATACCGCCGTCCATTAGTTTTGATGCAGCTATCACGCTGTTCATTTCATGGAAGAATGAACGTCGGTTCGGTAGTCCAGTCAATTTATCTGTATTTGCTTCTTGTCTTAACCTATGTGCTGTTTTTTGCAGCATTTCGTTGCGTGTTTCGAGACGTTGTTGGATATTTTTGAACTCACTAATATCTTGAATGACACCAAATAAGGTAGCCGGTTGACCGGCTGAATTGATCTCTACGTGCCCTTTGCATCGCACGTGCCGAACGTTTTGAGATCGACGACCGGAAACAATGCGTAATTCAAATTCAAAACTGCCGCACTCGGCAATTGCAGCATCCACATAGTGACGCACTTTATGTTGGTCATCGGGGTGGTAATAGGCGACTGCATTGTCGAGTGTGGGTTCGAACGTGGTGGGGTCAACACCATGAATTTTATATACTTCTAATGACCAAAATACGGTGTTTTCGAGTAAGTTCATGCTCCAGTAACCAATGCCGGCCATCTGCTCTGCCATTTCGAGCATGTGTAGTCGCTCGCGTGATTGAGATTCGGCTTGATCACGAATAGTGATATCGCGAATTAATCCCACGAAAACTGTATTGTCTTCATGCGTATGTCGGCTAACCGCCAGTTCTATGGGAAATAACTGACCATTTTGACGTTTGGCCATGACCTGCCGTTGTTGGCCAATGATAGAGCTAGGGCGCGAGCCAAACCCACTGACAAATTGATCATGATGCTCAGCAATCGAAAGAGGCATCAATTGTTTAATATTTTTACTGACTAAATCTGAAGGCTCATATCCAAACATTCGTCCTGCAGCATTGTTGGCAAACACTATGGTACTGGACGAATCAATAGCGATGATGCAGTCGGACATATGTGTGAACACATCGTCATGTCGTTTTAAATCAAACTCTTTAGTTGGCATGTAGTAAAAGCCCTTCACCTTAACTTTTTGTACATTGTTATATGACTACCGAGTCATCTAAGTAATAAAGCTGACACAAAACCGATGAACCTGTAATATTTTCCTTTGAATATTGTATGCAAAATGTGACGGTGCGCTGGCCTCAGTGTATTGTTGGACATCAATGCTGTTTTGCCGAGGATCATTTTTGTGAAGAAGTACCTGTTATATATATTGTGCGTTCTCCTTGCACCCTTATCTATTTTGTCGCATGCCGAGTCATGGCCCAAACACCCTCCTGAAGATAAATTCAGACAGCTCGAAGAATTATTGCCAACGCCCAATACCTATCGTATTGGTTCGGGAGCTCCGGGACATGAGTATTGGCAACAGCAAGCCGACTATCACATTCAAGTGAAGTTGGACGATGAACAGCAGCGAATTCAAGCTCAAGAGCTCATCACCTACACCAATAATAGTCCAGATACTCTGGATTATGTTTGGGTGCAGCTTGATCAAAATCGGTTCAAGCCTAATTCAGATTACAACCTGGCGATGCCTGGAGTGACCGGTTATGCCAATAAGCCGTTTGATTCCGGCGATCACATGGATCTCAAAGATTTTCGCGGACGTGTAGCGCGTCAGCAATTTGAGGGTGGATATGTCATTGAACATGTGAAGGATGGGAATGGACACGCTCTGACTTACATCATCAATAAAACCATGATGCGAATCGATTTACCCACGCCGCTTGGCACGGGTGACCAAACTCAAGTGAGTATTGCTTGGTCTCATAATATTGTTGAAGCCAAAAAGCATGGCGGCCGAGGCGGCTACGAATATTTTGAACGCGACGATAACTATTTATATGAAATTGCCCAGTGGTTTCCTCGGATGGCGGTTTATGATGACGTCAACGGCTGGCAAAACAAGCAATTCTTAGGGCGTGGAGAATTTGCACTGGAATTTGGTGACTATCGCGTAGAAATTGATGTACCTGCCGATCATATCGTGGCCTCCACAGGTACGCTGCAAAACCCAGACGATGTGTTGTCAAAAGCCCAGCAAGATCGGCTTCAACAAGCTCATGGCGCAAAAACACCTGTGATGATTGTGACCGAAGCTGAAGCGCTTGCCAATGAACGCGAAAAATCGTCAGCGCGTAAAACATGGGTCTTTGAAGCAGAAAATGTGCGTGATTTTGCATGGGCTTCATCGCGTAAGTTCCTGTGGGATGCGATGATCGTTAAAAGTGGTGACAACGACGTGTTGGCTATGTCGTACTACCCCGAAGAAGGGGTTCCTATTTGGCCTATGTATTCCACTCAGTCCATTGTTCACACCATTGAGCAATACAATAAGTACGCCTTTGAGTATCCCTACCCTGTCGCGATATCGGTGAATGGTCCAGTGGGCGGTATGGAATACCCGATGATTACCTTTAACGGTCCTCGTCCTGAAATCGATGAGCAAGATCGCACCAAGCGCACTTATTCAGAACGCAACAAGTACGGACTTATTTCGGTTATTATCCACGAAATTGGGCACATCTACTTCCCGATGATTGTGAATTCAGATGAGCGTCAATGGACGTGGATGGATGAAGGTTTAAATACCTATCTGCAATTTTTAGCAGAACAAGCGTGGGAAGAAAATTACCCAAGTCGTCGCGGTGAACCTCGAAAAATTGTGGATTATATGGCGTCACCGAATCAGGTGCCGATTATGACCAACTCCGAGAGTATTTTGCAGTTCGGTAACAACGCTTACGGTAAACCGGCAACGGCACTGAATATTTTGCGTGAAACCATCATGGGTCGCGAGCTATTTGACTATGCGTTTCGCGAATATGGTAAGCGGTGGAAGTTTAAGCGTCCCATGCCTGCAGACTTTTTCAGAACCATCGAAGATGCCTCGGCGGTAGATTTGGACTGGTTTTGGCGCGGTTGGTTCTACAGTGTCGATCATGTGGATATCAGCATTGATAGTGTCCGTGTAATGTCTCCTGATTCTTTAATTCCTGCTATCGAGCAACCCTTTGCCCGTGAGCAAAAAAATGCTGAGCCTGAATCAATGACAGTGGTTCGCAATAAAGGGATGGAACGTCGAGTCGATCAATACCCTGAACTCAAAGATTTTTATAATGAAAATGATGCGTTCACAGTCACCCATACAGACGTTAATGAATACAATGCCATGAAAGCCGAGTTTGAAGACTGGGAAGCTGAAATCCGTGAAACCGGAGGATACTTCTATGTATTGGACTTCAGCAACTTAGGGGGCTTGGTCATGCCTATTATTTTGCAGCTCGACTATGCCGATGAAAGTTCTGAAATTGTGCATATTCCAGCCGAAATATGGCGCGCGAATCCAAAGAGCACATCTAAACTTTTATGGCGTGATAAAAAATTGGTACAAGTGACGGTTGATCCGCACTGGCAAACGGCAGATGTAGACCTGTCGAACAACCACTACCCGCGTCGTATTATTCCCTCGCGTCTTGAGTTGTTTAAGTCAGAGCCAAAACCAAACTTGATGAAAGAGTCTCAGGCCGAACTAGAGCCTGTTGAAGAACCAAAGACAAAGGTTAAACAATAAATGTTGAAATGGTGTCTGGTTGTTTGGTTTGCATGCGTAAGCAGTTGTATGAGCAGTGTTGCATCGGCTCATACCTACAATGCGATCCGAACAACCATCGCTTCAAACCCAAACTCAGACCATGTTGAGATCATTCATAAAGTATTCATTGATGATCTCAATACGGTTGTCAGTCGTGAATTGTCCGAATTTCATGAGTTATCGAATGAAACCAGCGATCTAGTCTGGATTCGCGAGTATTGGACTGAGCGGTTTGCAATGACTTCTCCCGACGGTACGCCCATTGTGCTTGAATGGGTGGGAGCGGAGTTTGATGACCATTTTGTGTGGGTTTACCAAGAGTATACTGGGCCGGTTGAATCACTCTCGAAGTTTTGGGTGGCAAACCGGTTGCTGTTTGGCGAATTCAAACATCAAATCAATACGGTTGATATTGCGATAGGTGGCAGCAAAGAAGCGCTTATATTCACCCAGCACGCAGTGCGGCATTTGGTTGAATTAAAGCCTTCTTCAACGAAACCAGCAATACCTAAGCCCCCCCATACTCACGCACACTAAGTGAATTGAATGAACAGCGAGTGAGAGGTTTGAACTCGCTTTTTATTGTTGCTTACTCAACGCCTAAAAAACCACCTGACTGATGTTGCCATAGTCGCGCATACACGCCTTTTTTCTCTAGTAATTGCTGGTGGCTACCCTGCTCTATGATCCGGCCTTCGTCGAGCACGATAAGACGATCGAGGGCAGCAATAGTCGATAATCGATGAGCAATCGCGATGACGGTTTTACCTTCCATCAACTGATCTAAGCTACGTTGTATGGCCATTTCTACTTCAGAATCTAATGCCGAGGTTGCTTCGTCTAATACTAGAATAGGGGCGTCTTTTAGTAATACGCGGGCTATCGCAATCCGTTGGCGTTGACCGCCGGATAGTTTTACGCCGCGCTCTCCCACCATGGCGTTGTAACCCACCTGACCTTTGGCATCCGACAAGTCTTGAATGAACTGATGAGCTTCAGCTTTTTTAGCCGCATCATAGAGTTCGTCGTCGCTGGCATCAGGGCGCCCGAACAAGATGTTTTCGCGCACCGGACGATGCAACAAAGAAGTGTCTTGTGTGACCATACCAATGTTGCTTCTGAGGCTATCTTGCGTGACTTCTGAAATCTTGTGTCCATCAATTGAGATGGCACCCGAGTCAGCATCATAAAACCTAAGTAATAGGTTGACGAGTGTGGATTTTCCAGCCCCTGAGCGGCCCACAAGGCCAATTTTTTCGCCCGGTTGAATGGTGAAGTTGAGGTTGTCGAAAATTATTTTGTCGCCATAACTAAACTTCAAATCTTTGAATTCGATTTTGCCTTGAGGTGTGGTGAGTTCAGTGGCGTCATCGGTATCGACAATGGTATGCGGTTGCGAGAGCGTATTCATGCCATCTTGCACTGTCCCAATGTTTTCAAACAATGAGCTCACTTCCCACATGATCCACACAGACATGCCGTTTAAACGCAAAGATAATCCAAGTGCGACAGCAATCGCACCGGGTGTGATCTCGCCTTGGCTCCAAAGGTATATGGCTACGCCAGCCACTACTGTGAGCAAGATGTAGTTAATCACAGATACGGCTAAGTCGAGTAAGGTCACCATACGCATTTGCGGATGCACTGTGTTTAAAAATCGGCTCATGGTGTTGCGCGCATAAGATGATTCGCGATTGGCATGAGAAAATAATTTTAAGGTGGTGATATTGGTGTAGCTATCGACAATTGCGCCGGTCATGTTGGCACGAGCATCGGCTTGTTGTTGAGATATCTTCTTGAGCCGAGGTAAAAAGAATCGAAGTACTAAAACATAGGCAGCCAACCATACCAGTAACGGCATAGCCAAACGTGGATCAGCGACGGCTAACAGGCCCACAACAGAAATAAAATACACAGCCACATATAGCAGTACATTGAGTAGCTTCATGACACTTTCGCGTACGGCCAAGGCTGTTTGCATGACTTTTGTGGAAAGCCTACCGGCCAAGTCATTTTGATAAAACTCAACGCTTTGATTTAACAAGTGTTGATGGGCCAACCAGCGAATACGCATGGGGAAATTACCCAACAGCGTTTGGTGTGTGAGTAGTGACCCCAAACCGTCCAGTATGGGAATACCAATGGCAATCACAATCCCTAAGCCGATAAGAAAGCTGCCATGTTCATCCCAGAAGGTTGCAGGATTTGATTCCGACAACCAATCAACCAGTTCGCCCATCATGCCAAACAAGCTTGCCTCAATGATTGCAATTAAGGCGGTAACAACGCTCATCGCAATCAAATATTTGGTGGAACCTCGACTGTAAAAACGACAAAAAGCCCACAACCCTTTAGGCGGCTGCAATTCATTTTGCTCGGGAAATGGTTCGATGAGGCGTTCAAAAAATCGGAACATCAGATGGTTGTCTCGTGATTCAGTCGGTGTTGGTCTGCGTAATGATTGGCCACCGGTGTTTAAAAATCAGGGTGGTATCTAATGATAACAGACTCCGTTGCGGCAAAAGCTAGTGTTTTGTGACGATTGACTCTCATCGAGAACCGACAATATGTGCTAATACTTGATAACACACCCATTGGATCTCTAATATTTTATGTCATTGTCTGTTTCGGAACATGGTCAGTGGACGATCACTTTTAAGCCAGATCAAATTGAATTAGTGCTCAGCGATAGCTTTAATTCAGAAGGTATTTTAGCGCTTCGTAAGGCTGCACAAAAAGTCGTACGAGAGCACTTAGACTCCCGTCTCTCGAAGGCATATTGCGATATGCGCTGTTGGGGGCTGACTACGGCCAGTGCGCACCATGAAATAAAAGGGATGCACGACGGCATGTATGCGCTGGGTATTCACCGTATTGCCTATGTGGCTGCCGACAATTTGCCGCTTGCGCGCTTTATCATAGAGCGGTGCTGGGAGCACCTACCTGATGTAGAGCGAGCCTATTTTTTATCGGAACACGAAGCAAGAGCGTGGTTGCATCAAAGCTCGACTAAAGATGGCAGTACGGATCCTAAATAATGTTGCCCAATGAAATGACCATTCCTTCCTTTTTGAGATTAACCTGTTAAAATTTTGATGCGCATAATTAGTCATTTTTTGTGCTTAATAATCTATTAAATTGGCTTTTAATGGTTTTTAAATCAATATTTATTCATTTTTTATATCCTTATTCATAATCTAGCTTTACACAGGCCTCTTGTTTGATGACAATCAGCAGCCTAGAGATAATATCCAAAGATCGAGACGTTGTTATGAAAGTAGGTTTTGTTGGTTGGCGTGGCATGGTGGGTTCCGTTTTGATGGAACGTATGTTGGTAGAAAATGATTTTGCTGATATCGAACCTATTTTCTTCACGACCTCAAATGTAGGTGGTCAGGGCCCTTCAATTGGAAAGGATATCCCTGCTTTAAAAGATGCCCACGACATTACTGAATTGAAATCACTGGATGCGATTGTTTCTTGCCAAGGTGGCGACTACACCAAAGCTGTTTTCGCTGACTTACGCGCAGCGGGCTGGCAGGGATATTGGATTGATGCGGCATCGAGCCTGCGCATGGACGATGAAGCCATCATTGTGCTTGATCCTGTGAATGACCAAGTCATCCGTGATGGCTTAAGCCAAGGCGTTAAAAACTATATTGGTGGTAACTGTACCGTGAGTTTGATGCTGATGGCGATTGGCGGCTTGTTTAATGCCGGCTTAGTGGAATGGGTTTCAGCAATGACCTATCAAGCTGCATCAGGCGCAGGCGCAAAAAATATGCGCGAGCTCATTTCTCAAATGGGTGCCATTGAACACAACGTAGCCGATAAACTTGCCGATCCGGCCTCTGCGATTCTCGATATTGACCGACAAGTGGCAGACTTTATTCGTGGTGATGAATTGCCAACAGACCAATTTGGCGCGCCGCTTGCGGGTAGTTTGTTGCCTTGGATTGATGTGCAACTTGAAAATGGTCAAAGCAAAGAAGAGTGGAAAGCGCAGGTTGAAACCAACAAGATCTTGCGTACAGGCGACGATTTGATTCCTGTGGATGGTACTTGTGTTCGTATTGGAGCGATGCGTTGTCATTCTCAAGCCTTGACCATCAAGCTCAAAAAAGACATTCCAATGGTTGAAATTGAATCAATTATTGCCAATGCCAACGATTGGGTGAAGGTTGTGCCGAATGACCGCGACGTAACCTTGCAAGAGTTGACGCCTGCAGCGGTAACCGGTCAGTTGCATGTACCTGTGGGACGCTTGCGTAAAATGAACATGGGCGGTGAGTACCTAAACGCATTTACTGTGGGTGATCAGTTGTTATGGGGCGCAGCAGAGCCATTGCGCCGCATGTTACGTATTTTGCGCGAGGCGTAATGACCTAAACGCAGTATCAGGTACACTCAATAGGCGAGCCAACAGGCCCGCCTTTTTATTGCCTGAAATATGATGAACGGAACCGCATGAGTCAATCGCACACATTTACCCCAACAGCAGATGATTATATTGAGCAGCACAAGCAACGCCTGAATTACATGCCGTGGCTGTTTTACACGCTCAAACCAAAGCAGTTAGTGTGGGCGCAACCGTGGCAAGACACCATTCAAACACGTTTGCAGGCACTCGAAACCGTCACCATTGCAGAGCGCTGCTTTGTTGCTGAGTCGGCGCGTATATTTGCTGAGCCGGGTCGCCAAATATCGATTGATGAACGATGCGCCATCGCGGCTGATTGCTTTATTCATGGCCCTATAAAGATGGGTCGTGAAGTTAGTATTAATCATGGCTGTAGCTTAGATGGAGGCCGTGCGGGTATTCGTATTGGTGATCGGACGCGTATTGCGAATTCGGTCAAAATTTATGCGTTTAATCATGGTATTTCTCTGGATACTCCCGTGTGGGAACAACCGGTCAGTAGCCAAGGTATTTGCATTGGCCAAGATGTTTGGATTGGTGCGTCGGTGTGCATTACCGATGGTGTGAACATTGGCGATCATGCTGTGGTCGGAATGGGAGCTGTAGTCACTAGAAATGTACCAGACTACGCCATTGTGGGTGGCAACCCGGCTCAAGTGATAGGCTCTCGATTGGATAAGTAGTTCAACAGTGAACACCATCCTCCGTTACGGTGTTCACTGAGCTTATTACACTGATGGGCATGACTCGTTAGTAAATATCTAAATACAGCATGTCTTGAAGTGTCAGGTTCTCATCTTTCAAATAACTTGGGTTTCTTTGACAAGTATTCTCGGTACCATCGATAATGCCGCCAATGACTTTACCGCCATCAGTCCGGCATACGCCTCGTTCATGTGGACGAAGATCGCGATTTAAAGGATTGGTAGAGCCCGGGAATATAGAGCCTTGACCGATATCGTTGAGGGGAGCAACGCCGTTCGCCCATGTTTCTCCTGGGCCTCGCGGATCTTTCCAGTAGTAGCAATAGCCGCCGGTGAGAAACGTCCAGCCATCGGCGCTCGAACGAGAGCGTTGATCATGGTAGTTTCCATGCGAATATTTCCCAACGTAGACCACTGGATGTGTGCCGTCGAGCTCAACGTCTGACGCTTTGCGTGTGTAGCGTCCATTGTGTTGCCAGTAGGTGATATGAAAGAGTGCTTGGTCGACGAGGTGCAAGGTCATTGCTTCCCAATCATCGTCATGGCCATTATCAACGGACGCGCAACCATTTTGATTACCGTAATAGGCCCAGTATGTAATCAATTGATGACTTTTCCCATTCACAACCTCTTGATATTCTTCAACATAAACTGGGGGTTGTTGAGATTGAAAGTTAGAGCGGCTCAAGCATTGGCCACTATTGCTGCCTTGGTTAGGAGCTGTGGGCCAGCACTGTAAGTCAGACCGGAGTTTGTAAATGGGTCTGAAGTCTTCATAAACTCCAGCACTTGCGGGACTCATTGCTAACAGCGCATACATCGCAGCAGTTGCTGCACACGAAGCAAGTTTTCGACTCATTTGAAAAAACATTCGTAGTTCCTTTCCAAATAATTAACCTGATCTCAGGTTAGGCGATAGGGTGTACCGTTTGCTGACGGCATACAGGTAGAGGCGAAATGATTCAGGAGGGGGACGAGGTTTTTAATGAAGTATTTTTTAAGTCAATATGACAGCTTGATTATTGGTGGTAAAAGCGGCCATGTTCGAGGAAATATAGGGTTTGTGAAGCGACTTCCTTGTTATAACGCATCATTGAATGGCTAACATCCAACGCAATGAAATCAGCCATGTTGGGCAAATGCGTTTCTGCTACGGCCACTAGTCCGTCATTTGGCTCGTTAAATATTGCATTACTCGCTAGCCAGCCGTTCGTACCCGCGATAATTCCGGCTTGGAACGATGGTGTGGCAAGACGATTAGGAAAGCTTGTTGGATCTGTGCTTAATGACAACGTTGCTGGCCCCAGCCAATGGAACCAAGCGTAATGTTGAAAGTGATTGACGATTTGGGTGCCTGAATTGGGGGTTCCCATCATGACAACGCGGCCTAGTTTTTCATTCAACTTTTGGCTTTCTGGTTGTGCTAAATAGGCACGGATCACCAAGCCGCCCAAGGAATGGCCTATAAAATGAACGGTTGAAGCGTGCTTGCAACATTCGTCGAGCTGCTCAACGACAGACTCAATGATATCGTCTGGCTCAGCCCGAAGGGATGAGTAGTCCAGAGTGATCACCGAGTAACCTGCGCGTGATAGGCGTGATTCGAGCAACCACATCGCTTTGCCACTTCGGCCTAAACCATGAATCAAAATGACCGTCTGTTGCGAGTTGGGCAGCGCCTCTGTGGTCGATGCGGTTGCAGTGGGGTTAATCCATAAAAAACTCAGCAATACAATGGCATATATAGGTGAAAAGATTGCCCGCATAGTCCATTATTTCCATTCCTAGTGAGCCTATATGGTACGCGCTTATCGTTTATTTTGAAACGCGCCATGAGCAAACTCAGTTCACATTGAGGATAAATTCAGACAGTTTATTCACCTCTTTGCCATGCGGCTGCAGTGACTCTGGAGCAATGGATTTAGCAATCGACGATGTTTGATAAATGACTTTGGCTTTGCCGAATGTATTCGCGAAACTCCAGTTTCCATCGGCTTTGGGATTGAACTCTGGGGCAGTTAAATAAGCGCCAACGACATCTCGATTTTTATCAGGCGCATGAATGACTATGTTGGAGCCGTCTAAATTTGGGAAATGCCCCCCACCTGCTGCTCGATAGTTGTTTGTAGCCACTAAAAACTCGTGTGTTAATGGTAAGGATTGACCGTTGAATGTAGGGTTTACAATTCGATGTGCGCTGGCATCGACGAGTTTTCCATCGAGGTTGTAACGGCTGGGTTGCGTCACATCAATTTGATACTCAATGCCATCAATCACATCAAAATTATAAGATGCAAAATCGCGATTAATCAGTGGCTGTAGAGTACCTTGAGTGGGGTCAATTTGATTGAATTGTCCGGCTGATCGCTCCAACCATTCCAGCACTTGGGCACCTGTTACTTTCACGACTTTTAAGTCGTTGGGGTAGACGTAAAGGTCTTTGAGGTTGATAAGGGCAATATCGCCAACAGGAATATCAGTGTAATAGTCAGCCCCACTTCGGCCACCTGATTTAAATGGTGCTGCCGCAGAAAGTACCGGCAACGCGTGAAATTCGGTACCGCGCACAGCGCGCTGAGCATATAAGCGCTGGGCATTGTTAACGAGTTGAATCGAAGGATCGTCTTGTACCAAGGCAAAATAGCTGTGAATACGAATCGGCGTACTTCCTACTTTTTGGCGCATATAGATCAGAGTCGCTTCATGTTCTTGGGCGATTGCAGCATTGATGTGTTGATCGGCTTCTACTAACGCCACACTCTCACCATTGACGCGTTTGGCAATCGCTCTGACAGAAGATTGACTTTGAGTCACTTGCCAGCCTTGTTTTGCCTTCGATAAGGTTAAATCGATTATTCCTAAATGACTGCCCCAATAGCCCGGCATTACGCTTGCTACTCCGAATACTGTGCCTTTGTCGCTGTCGACACCGGCATACTTGGCAATGGTTGGATCGCCAGGAAATACGCGGTGTGAATGACCAAACATAATGGCATTGATGCTGGGGACTTGAGCTAAGTAATATGTGGCGTTCTCATCCATGCCTTCTCGCGGCGTGTCATATAAACCGCTGTGGGGAATCGCAATAACGATATCAGCCCCCTTTAGTTTCATTTCTGGCACCAATCGTTTGGCCGTTTCGACAATGTCTTTGGCAATGACTTTGCCGCGTAAATGATCCATATCCCACAATGTAATTTGAGGCGGAGTAAAGCCGATATAGCCAATATTCAGAGTGTGTTCTTTACCTTGAGTGTCGATGACGGTCTTTGGTTGAATTATGTAGGGAGAGAGGTAGTGTTCATCGTTGTTTGGGTTGTCATCTCCGTCATCTAAATACACATTCGCTGAGATATAAGGGAAGTTGGCACCTGATAAGGCTTGGTCTAGAAAGGGAAGTCCAAAATTGAACTCATGGTTGCCCAAGTTGCCCACATCGTAATTGAGTGGATTCATCGCTCGATACGCAGCATGAGTTTGACCCGGCGAAAGCCCCTGTTGATAAGCGATATAGTCGCCCAGTGGCGAGCCTTGAATTAAATCTCCGTTGTCGACCAATACCGAATTTTTAACCTCGCTGCGGGCTTGATGAATTAGCGGTGCCACACGAGAGAGCCCCACAGCGTTGCTTTGCTGATCACGGTAGTAATCATAATCGGTCAAATGCATATGGATATCTGTAGTTTCTAATATTCGCAACTTGATCTGAGGCGAATCAACGTTGGCCCGAGTCGAAAAGGTCAATACGAGACTGACAATAAATAAAGCGTAGTAGCGGTTCCAGTTCATGTTTCAACTCTTAGCTTTGATGGGCAAGATGCCGATGAGGTTTGGTCTTTGAGAGTCACACAAATGTTGTGCGCTCACCTATTAATGTTTAGGTCAAACGAGCTATTAATCTATCAATGTCATATTGCACGCTAATGAAGCGGGGTTAAATATGAATCTTATGTGACTTAATGACCGAATTTAGTGGGATCAAAAAGCTAATTCTAATTTGCAGTGTTAACATTGATATAACAAGTGTTACGTTATGTCATCTTTTGTTGAAGACTTGAAGTCTGCTGACGCACTCAGCAAGGAAATGTATGTCATCTCAAGTGAACGTTTTACAAACCCCTCTTTGGACCGCAACGCCTACGGCAGGTACTCAAATTAACTCGAGCGCAGTGAGTGACAATGGCGAGGTGGCTGTTGTTGGTACTTCGAGTGAGTATGATTCAGGTGATTTTTCAGTGTTTTGTTATGACCAAACTGGCGCATTGAAATGGCAGCAACCCATCGCAGATCAGCGTGTTTATCAAGGCGTGTTTTGGGTTGCGGTCAGCGGTAATGGTCAGATTGCAGCGGCGGGAGGGGAAACCTCAAAAAGCGGCAGTCAGCGTGGCTTTTTGAATGTCTACTCTGTGTCATCGGGCGAAGTACTCTATAGCGCTAAATTACCCTCTCGTGTGAATCAGATATGTTTGTCTCAAAGTGGCTTGCATATGCTGGTGGCCTATGGCGATTCGTTGCAATTGTACACGCGCCAAAATAACACCTATGTACTCACTGATACTGAGACGTTCGAAGGTCAATCATGCAATAGCTGCGCACTATCGAGCGCTGGCAATATGGCTGCGGCAAGTGTGGTGAATTACCACGACTCTGATACCGCGAGTACATTATCAGAGACCGGCCGTATTGTTGCTTATTATGTGCTGAATGACCGCCTGAAAGTTGCGCTCGACTACCCTGTTCTGGTTGCCACTATGCGCGTTGCAATGAGTGCGGACGGTGAGTTCTTTGGCGCTTCACTTCATAACGGCCACTGTATTGCATTTGACTCAACCTGTTTTGAGTCCGGTCAATGCTTATGGCAATTTGCGCCGGCGGGGTATTCGTTAAGTGTCGCCTATGGCATTGCTGTCGCGCGCGACAAGAACGGTGATTGTTACTTAGCATGTGGCGCAAATTTGTATACTGATGAAAGTGCGCCTGCAACCGCACCTTTGGGGGTCTTATACCTGGTGAAGTCTAAAACTGTTGGGTCGAGCCAGCACGCAGATTTACAGTGGTGTTGCCCAATCCAATACTCTCCAAATCCTGGCGTGAATATGGATGTGGCGGGGACTTATGTCACCGCGACTGATGGAGCACCCGATTTTAGCCATAGCCCGACGCCCTCACAAGAGTCACCCGGAAACTTCTATTTATTTGACCGTCAAGCTGGGATGCAAATCGGACAATATCAAACGTCTCAGATGAATTGGCCGATGGCAATTACAGCAAATGGGCAATACCTGTTTGGTGCTAGTGATAATGGCACGGCCTACTATTGGAAAACGGCCGACGCATAACCTCATGAGTGATTTGTCCATACAATTTTCAATACGCGATAAGCTAACCGCAATCCAGTCATATGTGTTGAAACACGGGCTTGTTCAAGCAGCGCTGTTTATTGCCGCATGGTTGATTGTATTTGGTTCTGGTGCGTTGTTGGATGTGGTTAACTACGCCAGCCTTTGGTTTCCAGCCGCAGGGTTAACGTTTGCAGTATTGGTTGTGGTTGGGTGGCGATCCATACTGCCGCTCATGTTTTGCGCAGTGGTTGGTACCTTTTGGACCGACAGCATTTATGGTTTGAATACGCCACCCGATGAGCTCTTTGTGACGGGGATTTTATTTGGTGTAGGGCATATCGCTAGCTATTATATTGGCGCGAGATTGTTACTGTATATCTCTGACACATCACTGCAAAATTTACCGCGTTTAGCAACATGTTTCCTTATTTTAAGTGCTGTTTGTTCATTTTTGGCGACTATTTCTGTACTCACTGCGCTAGTGTGGAGTGGTGCAATAGATGATGGCTCTCATGTTGATACTTGGCTGCCGTTTTGGATTGGAGATCTAGCGGGCATGGCCGTCACAGCTCCGATATTTTGCTTTATTATCGCTAAGTTATACCCGCATCCTAAATTCTGGATTGGTGAACACTTAAATCAAAAGAGCACCACCAGCTTTACTGAATTTTTGTACAAGTGCAGTTTGGGCTTGGGGCTATTGTTGGTTGTGATGTTGTTGGCATCAATTTCTGAGGCGCCAGAAGCCGCGTATGCTGCGTTTTTCTTAATATTGCCTCAAATGTGGATTACTTATACTGAAACCCCGTTGCGAACATCGTTGAGTCTTGCGTTGCTCAGCTTAGCGATTGCTTTGTTGGTCACGCCATTTGATGTCATGCAGTTTGCATTGGTATATCAATTTGTTATTTGTGTGGTGGCTGCGACGACTCTCTACGGGTTAGCGGTGCCAGCCCTTATTGCTGATAATCGGGCCTTGCGAGGCATGGTGTTAAAAGACTCTCTAACGCAAACAACATCGCGCAACGAATTGATCAATCGCGTTGAAAAAGAGTTGAAGCAGGCTCAGCGTCAAAAATCGGAGTTGTGCCTAATTGTATTCGATCTAGACAAGTTTAAGCACATTAACGACAAATTTGGTCATGTTGCGGGCGATAGAGCGCTGATCTCTGCTGCTGATTGTGCCAAAGACTGCCTTAGAGAGACTGATATTTTAGGTCGCTTTGGTGGCGACGAATTTGTAGTGGTATTGCCGTTTACGTCGGCAGATGCGGCTGTGTTAACAGCTGAGCGTATTCGTTTGAGATTAACCCAAGTGACAGTCGATCATGGCGTCACATTAAGCGGTAGCTTTGGCGTCAGTGCTGTCACTGGTGTTGACAGTTTTAATCGCGCATTTGAACGGGCAGATAAAGCTTTGTATCGAGCTAAAGATTTGGGTCGTAACCAAGTGTGCTGTATGTGATGCCTTGCCAGTTTTGTTGCATATGTTGCTCACAGATTTAATGTTGAATGCTCTAAATGGTTGGCTACGATTGCTCGTATGTATAAACATTGGTTTTAAATTTATTTTAAGTTGGAATCTTTCTATTAAGTATTTTTGGTGTAAGTGAGTGCTCACTGGGTGGGGTTTAATTGAGTGCTTCAAAGTGTCAATACGTTGAAGTATAGACATATTTTTCAGCCACCGCTGGTGAAGTCTTGTGTCAATTTTTAGTGGGCTTTATCTAAATTGAAACGTTTAAGTCGTTTTATAATTTGTATTGTGAATCGTCCATGCTGTGGCTCTAATAGGAAACCAATCTAATATGGACTGTATTTGGCATTGCCTAATGACGCTTAGCTCATTATATTTGCGCACAATCTGATTCTTTAACGTCGTAATGATGCGCGGCATTTTTGAACAATACGGGAATATGGAGTTTTAGAACATGCTGAAAGCCGAATCTGATTTCGATCCGACAGAAACGCCTACGGGTAAGTATAAAGCCGGTAAGATTCGTGATCGTAATATTAATGCGATTATTGAAGCTGCAGCTGAAGAGTTTGTTCAAAATGGATTTAAGGGCACGAGTATTCAAGCGATTGCTGATCGTGCTGATATCCCCAAGGCAAATGTGCATTATTACTTTAAAAGTAAGTCGAACTTGTACATTGCGGTGATTGACAACTTATTGCAGCTTTGGAACGATTTCTTTAACACAATCAACGAAGATGATGACCCTGCGGTAGAACTTGACCAGTTTATTCGGCAAAAAGTGATGATGTCTTACACCCATCCTCGCTCGTCAAAATTATTTGCTATGGAGATCATCCAAGGCGCTCCTCATCTCAAAGAGTACTTACGTTCGGATTTGCGTCAGTGGGTTCGCGAGCGCGCCAAAGTGATCGACAGTTGGATTGCTCAAGGGAAAATGGACAAGGTTGATCCCGCTTATCTTATCTTCTTGATTTGGTCTTCTACTCAGCATTACGCAGATTTTGATACGCAAGTACTAACGCTGATGAACCGCGCTGAGTTTGAGTTGGATATGATTGAAGGTATTTCGAATTTTTTAAGTTCAGTGATTTTGAAAGGCTGCGGTTTAACGCCCCCAACAAAGAGCTGATGTCAGAGCTCGCATCAATTCTTTGAAAGCCCGCGTCATAGCTCTGACGCGGGCTTTTTCGATCAGGCCTTACTGAGCGCGATCGAAGCCTTCATATTCAAACCATTTAAATTCAGCTGAGTTGGTGCTCAACTCGCCATCTGAAGTGGTGTACATGCCCACATAAGGGCCATTGAAGCCTCCAGCCATTTGGTCAGATGTGGCCACTGCAGAAACCAGTCCGCCAATTGGCTTCATATGCTTCGCTGTGCTGCCATAGCTGAATTGTAGTTGTAAATCTGGGGTCGATTTAACGCCAAAGACGGCACTCTTTTTAGTAAAAGGTACGTGCGCGACTTCAGTGTATTTACCCTTTTTCATGTAACCCAAAGTGATGTGAGTTTGGGACTTGCTGAGTTGGTAGTAGGAATTGTAATCACGATAGATCACAAGACCTGCACTTTCGTTTTTAGTGGCGTTGAACTCAACTTCAGTCGCAGCTTTGTATTGAATGTCTTGAATGCGACGGACCAACATGGATGGATTCACGCGATTGTCAGATAAATTCGCCGAGCGCGTATTTAAAACAAGTGAACCATTGGATATTTGGTGCCATTTCTCGGTTGGATTTCTCAACATATTAAATGCTAAGTCCAGTGTAGGCTGGTCGAACTCGTCGCGTACTGGCTTTTTGGGGAATGGTGTCCAAGGCAGATCTGGGCGCTGCGCTTGATGCGGAATGCGAGCGTATCCAGGGTTAGCCACAGGCCAACCATTTTCCATGACCACAGGAACCAAAAACGTCTCGCGGGCTAACATATTGTGTAATGCGCCTTTGGAGTCTTCAAATTTACGCTTGGCCAGAAGTACCATCCACCAATCGCCATTTTGTGTTTGAATGATATCAGCATGACCAGTGCTGTTAATTTGTTCGTTGTTACCCAGGTTTCGATGCGTGATGATTGGGTTTTTGTGGTGTGGCACATAAGGCCCTTTGAGGCTTTGACTGTCAAACACGTTCACAGCATGATCTTCACCGGTTCCCCCTTCGGCGACAAGTAGCATGTAGCGTTTTTTGCCCTTCTTATCGTCGATTTTGTAGATGTGTGGACCTTCCGTCCAACGAGCATTAATCGCATGGCCGTAAGTGAGCTGAGTTTTACTCCCGAGCAACGTTCCCGTTTTTAGGTCAATTTCTTGAATCCAAATACCGTTTGGGTTGGGCCATGTGACTTTTTTCGGCTCAAGAATACCCGTGCCTGTGTAATAAGCTTTGCCATTTTCCCAAAATAAGTCTGGGTCAATACCTCTGTCTCCCTCGACCCAAATCGGTTTGCTCCAAGGGCCTTGAGGATTGGTGGCGGTCACATAAAAATTACTGCCACACTGCACGCAGGTGGTAATCATGTAATAAGTACCATCGTGATAACGCAAAGTCGGGGCATAAATACCCCGAGTTTTATCCACATCTGCTAATTCAGGAAGGTAGTCGGGCTCGCTCACGGCGTAACTAATTAACTGCCAATTGACCAAATCTTTTGAATGGTAAATAGGCACCGCAGGAAACCATTCAAAACTTGAGTTTGCGAGGTAATAATCTTCGCCAACGCGAGTAATACTCGGATCAGGATGGAACCCCGGAATCACTGGGTTTTGGTAGTTAGTCGGGGCGGAATTATTTTGTGCGGCAACACTGTGTAAAGGCAACAATGCGCTGAGTGCAAGTGAGGCAATTATCCCTAATCCGTTAGACACTAATTTTTTCATTTAAGGCTCTCTAAACAGTCCAACAGCTTGCTGAGTTCTGTTGAATAATATTGATATGTGGCTAAATTTAACCTTAGTTCGAGGTTAGATTAAGAGAGCCGTATCAAGCTTTAAGGGCGCACTAGAAAACCATTACGTCCAGCTTTTATTAAGGTTCTGATGAATACCTGATGATCGAAATAAACAGTGATTATATACATTTAAAAAGCAGAATCGAGTGCGCAATTTAGCCTAATTAATTCGTCCCATCGAAGAAATATCACTTATCTAAAAAATCGTGCGTGCTTCAATACTGACGAAATTAGCCACCTTTTTATCTAAGTCAGGTTTCCATTCCGGCGGCATTTCTTGGTTGATGTATGTTTGCAACTTAGAGGCTGAATCGCTGGGGATTTGCTTTAATGCGAGTTGATTCCACACGTAACTTTGAGCTAAAAGCTCACTTGCGTTCCCTTCATTTAGCATCAGCTTTTCCCAGCTGTAGAGCGCTAAAGGATGATAAGCTGGGGGATAGCCCTTTGTGGCTGAAACGTGCATCCAGTGTAAGGATTGTTGGCGAAGCTTAGCGCCGACTTCTGGGTTGTGAGAATAGGCTTTTAATAGCAAGGCCAGTCGATATGAGGCGATCGCAGAGCCCGCATTCGCGGCTTGTGTGTACCAAAAATTAGCCTGATCCGCGTCAAAATACTTGGCACCATGCGCTGAGTAAATATCGCCGAGTACAATTTGTGCGGGCAAAGCGCTTTGTTTTGCCGCTGCGGTGCAGTATTTCAAGGTGGTTTGAATGTCGTTGGGTTGCCATTTTGTGTCATTGAATAGCTGACCATAGTCACACCACGCCGAATGAAGGCCATTGTTCGCTGACTTAATGTACCAAGTGCTTGGAAGGTTGAAAGAAGGGTCTAATGTCGTGTTTTTAAGGTTGGCCCATTGATTGTGCTGCAAACAGTGGCCAAATTTTTGCTGAGCGAAGGGAATCTCTCGCATCGCTGCTTTGCGAAAATATTCACAGGCGGTTTGTTGCGACGCCGGCACGCCATTTCCGAGTTCATACATACGTGCCAATGAAAAGTCGGCCAAACCATTGCCGTTCTCAGAGGCGTTTTGAAAACGAGCCCTTGCCTTATCGTATTGGTGATTATTTTGTGACTCGATACCTGATAAATAGTCCGGATCTTTCTCCCACGATGATGCGTGCGCAGAGATTGAGAAGAACAGGCATTGGCAGCAAATAAGGCCAAACAAGGTTTGGCCTAAACGGAGAAGTATATCATGCATAGTCATTAGCTTCGGCTTGGATATATGCCTTCAATCGCAATGATCCAATTCATGCTGATAAATGGCATTCGGTTTTCATGTGGCACGGAGCCTCCTTGAGAACCAATCGTGGTTTGAGGGGCTGACGTTGGCGAACCGGAAACCGTTACGTTTATGGAATCACTGGACATCGCAACACTCGGCGTGCCGGTCGTGTATATGTTGCCTCGGTCAACAGTTCCAAGAGCGTTCCCAGATGGGTCGCCTGTACTGTTCGTTGCTGTTGAAGCGTGAAGCGTTGCATCGGCGTTAAAGGTAAATTGCCCGATCGTAGTGGTTGCCGAGTGAGTGTGAGCTGGCATTTCAAAAGTGCTCAAGGCTACCGTGTCTGCCCCTGCTTTATTACCTGGGCGATAATTAAACTGGCTGCCTGGACCACGTCCCGTTCCTATGACTGCTCGGCCACGAGTATCCGGTAAGGCAAAGGTCGTTCTGCCGTCGCCCCCATACATCGTACCCAAAATAGAAAACATAGCAGAGTGACTGCTAATAGGCATTAGCTGACCATGAGCTAAAGCCCAGTTTCTTGGTGCGAAACTTCCGGCAAAAACGCACATACCTCCAATCATAGGCTCATAAGAACAGGCATTGGCTTGCTGCGGAATGAACGCTAAAGGCAATGCCGAAAGGCTGAGTAAACCCGCTCGCCATTTTAGAGGAATTCTGTTGAGTAATCGTTTCATGATTAAGTCCTTAGTAATCGTTTCTACAATGAATACTACTTATGATTTCTGACGCTGTGTTCTTCGGAGCATCCAAAGAAATGGAATGATCAGTAGTGCGGTGTGAGGCGCTGGAATGGGGTTTGTAGGTGGGCCGCCCGCCCCCGTTTGGTCGCCTATTCGAACATCATCGAATCCGATGATTGAAAGACTCGCAAAGGCATCACTTAAGATACTTCCTGGGTCAAATAGTTGACCTTGCATTTCAAACCAACCATTGAAATCGAATATTTCGCCCGGAGCCAGCAGCTTGGAGAATTGATAAACTCCAGAGCTTGCCTGCATTTGTCCAAAAGTGCCGGTGAGGTTGTGGTCAAGTTGATCACCGTAGAGGCTGTCACTCGAGTTTTGGGCGTAAGTCAGCTCATTTGATACGCTTGGTGGATTGGTATAAAAGTTATCGAATAAAAACATTTCTGTTGTTATGTAGGCATCGTTACCTGTCGCAAGCGTTGAAAAATCGTAGTTGAATTCAAAAAACACTTCGTGGCTCACGGTACCTGACAAATTCGTGAGGCTCATGCCATAGTCATAGAAATTATGGATTTCACCTATTTGTGTTTGAGCCTCTTCCAAGTGTACGTTGACGGATACACCATCTCCGAGCTGCGTGAACGAGACCGATTGAGTGAGGGCTCGGCTGGTGTGTGGATCTTGAGATGAAGTGGTTGCGGTGCCTGCGATCGTTGTTCCGAAATCGATGATCTGAGCCGCGGGGGTCGATGTTAGATTTTGATTGATGTCGTAGCGAGAGTATCCTGATATATCTAAGTCAGGGTGAAGGCTAGTGGCTGTTGCTGATGCTGTTATGCCCAACGAAATGGATGCGATAACAGCTTTAACGTGGCGTTTTGTGAGCATTTGAAATGATCCTCTTTTCAGTATTTGTCCTTGTTGGTGACTCAACACTTAGTCACGGCACTAAGGGTTAGAAAGAGCAACATCAAAACACTCTTTATGCCGATATATCTTAAAGTTAAAAAGATAATTGTTTACATTACGAGTTATTACACAACGAGTAACGAATCTCGTTGTTGCTGCGTTAGAGGCGACAATGTTGCACATGAACCCCGTAAAATGCGGGGGTGAGCCGAGAGGAAGCCCGCTATTCGATGCAATTTTTGGCGCAGGTGCATCGTTAAGCGGTCAGTGTTGATGAAAGGCTTAAGGTCATTTTGAGTGGCGTTGAATTGATGATTCAAAGTCTTCGGCAAAGTGGCCATGCTCAAATATATCTTGGAGCTGGTGTTGATAAGGCTCTAAGTCAAAACCGTGCTCATAGAGCCACTTTGGGTTGTAATAAGTGTCGATATAACGCTCTCCAGAATCACATATCATCGATAACAAGGTCACGTGTCTGTCGTTATTTGCCGTGCGAGCTAATAATTGAAGGGTTGCATATACATTGGTACCTGTAGACGCTCCGACCTTACGATTCAGAACCTTTTCCAAGGCATGTGCAGTTGCGATTGATGCCGCATCGGGGACTTTGATCATGGCGTCGATCACCGATGCCATAAAAGAGGATTCCACACGAGGCCTTCCAATACCCTCAATACGTGAGTTGGATGTGAGCGTTAATGATGAGTCACCGGATTTGAAATAATCAAAAAACACCGAATGTTCAGGATCAGCGACACACAGCTGTGTATTAATTTTCTGATAATTTAAGTAGCGCCCTATCGTGGCAGGTGTGCCGCCTGTGCCAGCGCTGACCACCACCCAATCTGGAATCGGATGAGGTTCCAGTTCGAGCTGGCTGAACATGGACTCCGCAACATTATTGTTGCCGCGCCAGTCGGTTGCACGTTCGGCATAGGTAAATTGGTCCATGTAATGGCCATTGGTTTGCTGGGCAAGAAGGCGCGCTTCTTGGTAAAGATCGCCGCTATCGGCAAAGTGGCAAATACCCCCGTAGTGCTCAATTTGCCGAATCTTTTGCTTAGATGTTGAGCTAGGCATGACCGCGTAAAAAGGCAAGCCTAACAATCTTGCAAAATAGGCTTCAGACACTGCGGTACTGCCCGACGAGCATTCGATGATCGGTGTGCCTTCGTTGACCCAGCCATTGGCTAAGCTGTATAAAAATAATGACCGCGCAAGCCGATGCTTGAGGCTACCGGTGGGATGGGTCGATTCATCCTTTAGATATAAAGTGGCATTTAAGGCTGCGGGCAGATCAACTTTAATCAGGTGAGTGTCGGCAGAGCGTTTATAGTCAGCTTCTATTTTTTGTATTGCTTGGTGGTTCCAAGGCATTGCATTCATACCGCTCACTCCAAATTCTATACTTATATCTCTGATAATATGTCGCTTTTCATAAAGGGCTTTCAACTTAAATAACAAAGTAGAAGCGGCTTTCGCTGTAGCGATTTTAGTACAACTTAAAAAAGTCGAAGTTTTGATCTTTTTCTCGGTAGTGCAAGTTGGTAATCTGCTTGACCGGCACGAAAAGGAATTCGCACAAGCCATGATGAAATCACTATATATCCCTACAGAAAGAAGTGCTGAGCAGCGCCATCTACGGCGTGTTTTACAGCTTCGATGGGTGCTGATCGCACTCGAAATTATATTGCTAAGTCTTGACTCCCAAGGGGAGTGGATTCATTTTTTTGGATCGCCGATCGGCATTATTCTTGGTATGCAACTGGCACTTCAATTATTGAGCGAAGCCTGGATGCGTTCATCTAACCGCGTGTCGTTATGGATGATTGGATATCAGTTGGTGTTAGATGTAGGTTGCTTAAGTGGCCTTATCTATTTTACCGGTGGCGCAACCAATGCCTTTGTCTCGGCTTTGTTGATCCCTGTAGCGCTGGCCGGTGTAATGCTGCCAATGCTTGGGACTCTGCTTGTTCTTGCGGTAGCGGCTTTTGCTTACAGCAGCATGGTATTTTGGCTCCCAAATGAAATGCATCATATTCATGACATGCATGCTCATTTTGTTGGCATGTGGGTTAATTTCCTCATTTCTGCATTTGTGATGACATTCGTGATTGCAGTGATCGCGCGCGAGTTACGCCAACGTGACGCGCAGCTTAGCGAGCAGAAACTTCAAGCGTTAAGGCAGCACCAAGTATTATCAATGGGGGCGGCAGCGGCTCAAACCGCGCATGAATTAGCCACACCCATTGCAACGCTGTCGATGCTGCATGAAGAGTTGTCGGAAAATTACCCTACAGACACTGATATTGCAGCATTGGCTGCGCCCCTTAAACAATGTCAAAGTAGTCTATCGGAATTGCGACAGGTGGCGGATGAACTGCGGCTTCAGCAAGTCTCCATTATTCTCGCCGATGCCTTGTTTACTGATTTAGTCGAACGGGTACGTTTGTTGTGGCCAACACTAGAGTTGCAAGTCAGTCATCACTTTGGTGATGAATACTTGAAAACTGACTCGAGTGTACTGCCCGCACTTATCAACCTAACGCAGAACGCGGCGCAGTCTGCAGAGCTTAGTGGTTGCCCAAGAATTAGTATTGATGGTGGTGTAGAAAATGGTGTCTGGTGTTGCCAAATTCGCAATCCCATTGATGAACTTCACCAATTACATCAACCTCCAGGCGGGGCATTGGTGGCGTCTAATCATGGCTTTGGTATGGCACAAGTGCTGAGTCGAACGGTGATTGAACGATTTGGTGGTAGCTTGTATGCAACAGTCAGAGACGATGAAATGTGTGTTGAAGTACGCCTACCTGTAGAGGCAGCTTAAATGTCATCGAAGCGCTTGCTGATTATCGAGGATGACACCGCTTTTGCATCTGTCTTGCACAAGCGATTGTTGCGTTACGGTTTTGAAGCCCAAGTTGCTTTCGATGCGCCAAGTGCATTGCATCTTGCTTATCAATGGCATCCCCATTTCGTCATTTTGGACATGAAATTAGGCAATGATAGTGGTTTGGTTTTACTGCCTCAGCTGCGCCAGTCTCTTCCTCAAGCGCGTATTGTATTGCTAACTGGTTACGCCAGTATTGCTACGGCGGTGCAAGCTGTGAAACAAGGGGCAGATGACTACCTTGCCAAGCCGGTTGAAACTCAAAGTTTGTTGGCATCTCTTCAGCCGTCTCCAACACATCCAGATGCGATGATAGCGGCTAAAAGTGTGGATGAGAGCAAAGCGATGATGTCGCCGGAACGGTTGGAGTGGGAACATATTCAAACTGTATTAGCGATGCACGGTGGAAATATTTCCGCAGCAGCTCGAGCAATGAATATGCATCGCCGTACGTTACAACGTAAATTGTCAAAACGTCCCGTCAAACAATAAATGTTATAAATTGGTCATATACCTTGAGCCGATTTCTATCGTGACTGTATTCTTTGATCTATCTAGTTTGGGTCCGAATCTCTATAGCCTTTTATGCGTTGGCACCTGAAGTGTCCATAACCTTATGATTTTATTTGGTCATGTTTTTTGATCAATTTTTAGTGATAGGAAAATAAATTGGTAATATCACATTGAGTGATATTTGGGGTTGAAATTGGTAATACGAAGTGGTTATATCTTTTTCTGTGTATTGGCGGTGATTCAGATCTATACCCTACTTAAGAGCTGAAACACCATCGCCTTTCTTAATTAGAGAGCGTTCTAAAACGCGCCAATTTTTACTCATACTAATAACAAAGAGCGACTCATGAACAATCGGTCAACATGTAACGCGATGATTGCAATGCTGGGTTTAACAAGCCTGTTTGCTGCACACGCTGACGCCAAAGCCCCTGCTAAAAAATTCAACTTATCTCATTGGAAGATCACGCTTCCCATGGATGCCGATAATAATGGCAAAGTGGATGAGGTTGATGTGAAAAAAATCAGACGATATTCGCATCCTGATTTCTTCTTCTTGGATGAACAGGGTTATATGGTTTTTGCGGCTCCGAACAAAGCAACCACGACCAGCGGATCTTCGAATACGCGGAGTGAATTGCGCCAAATGATTCGTGGCACTAATACAAAAATCAAAACCAAGTCGCCGAAAAATAATTTCGCAATTGCAGCGCATCCAAATGCAACGAGTTTTGGGGATATTGGCGGCAAATTGACGGCCACATTAAAAGTCGATCATGTCGCTCTAAATGCCGGTCATCCAGATAAGAACCCAGCTTACTCTGTAGTCGTGGGGCAAATTCACGCAGGCAAAGATCAGCGTTTAATTGATGAAGGAAATGGTTTTGGTTGGGGCAATGAGCCGATCAAAATCTATTACAAAAAATGGCCTGATCATGACACAGGTTCGGTGTTTTGGAACTACGAACGTAACTTACCCAAAACTGACCCGAACCGGACCGATATTGCGCTACCTGTATGGGGTAATACTTGGGAAAATCCTGATGATCCGAAAGATCAAGGTATCGCTCTAGGGGAAGAGTTTAGCTACATCATTAATGTTCATGAAAATGTTATGTACCTGACATTTTATAGTGCCAAGCTTGGTGTGGTGAATTACGAGATTGACTTGTCGACAGCTGCTGATGACAACGATCATCCTCAGGGTTATGCCGGAGATTGGTTCTATTTTAAAGCGGGTGCATATAACCAATGCAGTACAAAGGATGATGAAGGCGGATGGTATACCGCTTGTCCGGGCACCGGTGACTGGAATACTGATAAAGCCAATGGTGATTACACCCAAGTATCTTTTTCTAGAGTGGTATTGAGTTCCTCAGAAGCCCCGAAATAATGTTGAATGGCTTGAAGTATCAAGCATGGCAAAGGGAAATCATGATGAGATTGCTGTTTTGTGTGCTGGTGTGCTTGATGGCGTTGGGGTGTTCCTCGATGTCTACTGAGTCGAGTCGATATGAATTTGTGTACGAGCAAGTGTCGTGGACCGAAGCTAAACGACGAGCGGAAGATCGAGGCGGACACTTGGCGTGCTTTGAGACCCTAAATGAATTGAAGCTCGTTAAAGCTAAAATGCATCGCTCTCGAGCGCTGTGGGTTGGTTTAACCGATGTACAACGTGAGGGCGATTGGTTTTGGCTGAACGGCGAACCGCTAGAGCCTTACATGATCGATTTGTTAGAACGAGGCGAACAACTTGAACAGAGAGATTACGGTCATCTTTTGTTCAACAGTGGGCTGAATTCCCGCGATGAAAAGGGCGAAAAACCAAAAGGTTGGAAGGCCCAAGAGCATGTTGAAGGATTTATTATTGAGTGGGAACGTTAATTTGAGGAAAGCCCTTTTCAGGGCCTTTTCGTCAGCACCTGGCTACATTTCAAATGCAATATTAGCCCAAACGTTGCGCCCTATTCCTTCGATGCGAGACCCGATAGGAAGATCCGACATCATGACCCGATTGTAGCCGGCTAAATGGTCTTGATACCCCTTATCAAACAGGTTTTCCACACCTGCGCTGAACAACCAGCGATCGAATCCATAGCTCATGTCCAAATCGATTGTGCCGTATCCAGAGGTTTTTTGCTCTGCATTCACGGCGGCTACTTCTTCTTTTTTGGCCACTAAATTCCATGCGCCACCAAAGTTCAGATTATGAATGTCATAGCTGAGACGGGTACGTAACGAAGGTGGCGCAATACGATATAAGTCATCGTTCATATCACGACGCTTGCCGCGGACGTAACTGGCGGTGCCTTCAAGCGTCCATTGGCGTGCAATGTGCCAAACAGCTTCAATGTCGAAACCATAAAGTTCTGCATCGACATTGGCGAATTGTAAGGGGGCTTTCCCCGTCATGGCGGTAGATACCATGTTGGCGGCCATATGGGGACTTGGGATGCCTTGAATGTAATCGTCGATGCGGTGATAAAATAGATGTGGTTCTACAAAACTACTTTCACCTTGCCAACGCATGCCTGTATCAAACTGCCATGCCTGTTCGGCATTTAAATGGGGGTTGCCTATGTAGTTATAGCCATCAGCTAAGCCCGCTGTGGCTTCAAGTGGAAACCATAGATAACGTTCTTGATACGTCGGTGCGCGCTGCTTTTGCCCCGCGGCTGCGCTGACAGACCATGCCGAGTTGAGTGTCCAAATCACTTCGGCAGTGACATCATACAGCCAATCATCCTGATCACGTTCGGATGCATTAAATTCATCAACCAACTGCATGATCATCGGATTCATCATGGCCATGGAATGACTCACGTCACCTGCGTCGGCTTCTGCATAGGTCAGTCGAGCACCAGTAGAAAATTCTAAATTGCGGTGAACGTGGGTCCAAGTTCCGTAAATGCTCGCTTTATTGTCTTCAACATCGTTAAAGTTCGCGATTTTAAACATGCCATTTTTGGGGTCGGTGATGGTCGCGTCATGGTGAGCGACAATACCATTGGTACCCAACTCGATGATGTGCCCGTTGAACTCTTTATTTGCGCTGAACGTCCAGTTAATGTCGTCTGATGTGGCGAGGTTATCGCGCGTCATATCCATCATCATGCCGTTTACACGCTGGCTATAATTGTCCATCAAGTGCTCGGCATCGGTGTACCCCAAATGAACTTTGGTTTGCCAGCCTGCGACGTTAAGGTTGCCATTAAGTGCAAATCGATCTGTTTCGATGTATTGAATATCCATCGGTAACGCGGGAGTACCGGCTTCATCGGTATCAAAATGTTGCCACGATACATTGATTTGTCCGCTGTCGAGGGCATAGTGATAGCTTGCCCCGCCCACCCATTTTTCATATTCGGTGGGTGAAATAGAATGCCCATTGCCGGACTCTAAATCGCTATCGCCTTGTTGAACATCTATAAAAAGTTGTATGCCATGTTGCTCATTGGCGACCTGAAACACTCCCTGCGCGCTGGTGGCTTGCCCATTGTCTTGGTAGCCAAGCCGAGCTGTACCATTGATGCGAAGATCAGATTGAGTATTGAATATGAATTCGCGCATCTTGACATCATATGCGCCGCCGAGCGTTTCAATCGCGCTGCTCACTGGCGCTATACCTCGATGACTTTGTAAGCTCTGAATCAGAATGGTTGGGGCGTAACTGAGCGGTGTATCCATTGCATTTGGACCCGCACCGATCACCGGAGAGCCGTCAATACTGACTGCGACACGGTCACCGTACAAACCTCTATGTTGAGCGATGGGTGTCAAAGGGCCGTTGCGATTGATGGCTGCTCCAGGCATCTTTTTGATTAAGTCTCCTGCATCAGGGGCGATATAATTTAGCGGCATGTTAACGACGGCCTTGTTTTGCTCGGAGTGACCGAGTACTTCGATTCGTTCAATCGAATTAGCATATGAACAGACGCTAGTTGGTGCAGTCAGTATTGCGAGCAATATCGCTGAGGCAATTTTAGAGTGTTTTTGCATCACGGTTATGGTGTTAACTTTTTGTAAATGTAATGACTTTGAAGATACTGGCGAGGGTGTTGTGCAACAATCAAAATCAGCAAAACTGCGACAATATGTCGCAGTTTATTAGAACGAATGACCGAAATTGGATTGGAGATGAGTCTCAAAATGTAAGGTAAAGCCTTCACAGACTTGGTTTGACAGGATAAATTTGCATTTGATGTCGTCTGTTCGCCGAATTGACGGTGGCTTTTGAGGCCTGTTGTCCGTGAGATTAACCAATAAAAATATAACTGTACTCGTTGTCTTGGGTGTTGTTTTGGCGCTGGCAATTGTGTTTTGGCCGTTGAAAATATTACCCCATTATATTCCTGATTATAAACACACTGCGTTACCTGACTTTTCAACGATTCCTGCGGGTTCAGAAAGAAAAGAGGCATTTTCTAGTTATTTGGTGCCCTTGATTCAAGCGGTGAATGCGCACCAGCTGTTATTGCGCGAAACGGCTCAGCAAGTGGCGACTTTACCTGAGCTGTCAGATTATCAGCAACAGTGGTTAGCGGGCTTGTGTCAGCTGTACAGTATTCGCACTCCATGTAAACCTGGAATTCCATTGTTACAGTCCATTGATAGTCGAATTAATACAGTGCCTGTTGCGCTGGCGTTGGCTCAGGCGGCGAAGGAGTCGGGTTGGGGAACCTCTCGGTTTGCTCGGCAAGGCAATAACTTGTTTGGCCAATGGTGTTTTAGCAAAGGGTGTGGACTTGTACCTTTGCAGCGTAAACCTGGAGCTAAACATGAAGTGGCTACGTTTGATTCGCCAGCTTACTCCGTGGACGCTTATGTGCGTAACATCAATGCTAATGGCGCCTATCAACTGCTGCGTCAACATCGTCAGTCGCTGCAAAATCAAGCCATGCCCGAATTGGTAAAAGCGCTCATATTGGGGCTTGGCTCTTACTCTGAACGAGGTCAAGCCTATGTGCATGAAGTCGATGCCATGATTGACAACAATCCATCGTGGTTGGCGTACCCAGCAGTGGTTGAAAAACACCCTCCCACGCTTTAAATCTCATTGAGAGTGCATGACCAACCATGGAGCCCCAATTTATATTCGTCTGGGCTTAAATGCATTCAGCCCAATCATTTTCAGCATATGCCACGCTGACGACCAAGCGGATAATTTTAGGTTGGGTTTGAGCCCTTTTGAAAGTCTATGAATCTGTACTTCAAACCAGATTAAATGGACCATGATAGCCTGATCTATGCGCTGATACCCGGTGGTGGGTGTGGGCGTTTGCATGTCGACTGAATCGCCATTCACAACGAGTTTAGAAAATGAAGGCTCTACTGTTAATGGTCGTCCGAGTCCAATTAAATCAACACCTTCAGCCAAGGTTTCTTGTATATGCTGACTCGATCGAAACCCACCCGTCACGGCAATAGGAATACTAATTTCCTGTTTTACTTGGCGCGCAAATTGGCTGAAACAAAGGTTCCTTTCTGAGTGAGTTTGCTCCCCCATCATCGCCGCTACTTCATAGGTACCTCCCGATAACTCAATCATATCAACGCCCGCTGTTTCCAGTGCTTTCATGACGGCTAAACAGTCATTTTCGTTGTAGCCACCTGGTTCAAAGTCAGATGAATTGAGTTTCACCGAAATCGGAAAGTCATCTCCTACCGCTTCCCGACAAGCGTGATAAACATTCAACAAAAAGAACATTCGGTTGGCCACAGCGCCTCCCCAGTGATCGACTCTTTGGTTGTGTGTGGGGGATAAAAATTGGTTAATTAAGTAGCCATGAGCGGCATGTAATTGAACGCCATCAAACCCAACATCTTTGGCCAGCTTTGCTGATATAGCAAACTGCCGAATGACTTTTTGAATTTGAGCTTCTGTCATTTCCAACGGGGCATTGAAGCCTTTTTTATGAGAGCCTTGCAAAGCAATCGCTGAGGGTGCAAGTGGTGCTTTACTCAAAAACTTGGATGACTGTTTACCGGGATGATTGAGTTGCGCCCAAAGCTGACTGCTAAAATGTTGAGTCGCGCTCGTCCAATAGCGAAATGCTGCAAGGTTGCTAGAGTCATCAAGCACAATGTTGCTGGGTTCAGCAAGCGCATCTGAGCTAATCATAATGTTCCCTGTGACCAACAATCCTGTACCGCCTTCTGCCCACGTTCGGTATAGCCTTGCAAGTTCTGGTTTGGGGTTGTGTTTGGAATCTCCCAATTGTTCACTCATGGCCGATTTCATGAGGCGGTTGGGCAGTAGAGTCTGCCCAATACGGATTGTTTTTGATGCATGATTCATAAAGGCTCCTAGGATATTCACATTCGATTAAAGGGCGCTAAGATAAGACTTGAGTGCTTTTAGGCGAACGGTTGCGCCACCAATAATGTCGATGAAGCCTAATATCGGGTGTGGCTTTTCTGCCGAGACCCAGCCTGAACCTGTTGCGCCGATTGGAATGAGCATGCCTTCTGGATCATTAAACTCAATGATGACAGTACGACCATGAGTTGAACTGTTTGATCCCACATGTTGGCGGACATGTTGATCACCATTCATTGGGTTCACCATGGCTTCACCTGTACCTGCACGAATACTATGCACGCGACCTCGAATGATTTGACCTGGGTAAGCATCCACATAAAACTCAGCAAATTGTCCCGGTTTGATGTTGCCGTAAGCTTGATCCGCAATACGCATTTCTAGGAACTTGCGAGATGTATCATATAAGTGCATGTTACCGATGCGAGTACCGTTTGCGATATTGACCACCGATAGTTGACCATCGAATGGTGCACGGACTTCACGGCGGTCATTCTTCCAGCTTGCAGAATTAATTTGCGATTGCATCGATTCGATCTTTGCTTGAGCCGCGACTATCTTTGCTTTGCCCGATTGAATCGACGCTTGTAAATCATCTTTGCTCGACTGAGCGGCAAAGTCTTGCAGTGACTCTAAGCGCTCCAAGTTGCGTTTGTCATTATTCAAACTAATTCGAAACGCTTCAATTTCATGATGCGAAGCATCTATTTGAGCCTCCAAAGAGCTGATCTCTTCGTTGGAATCGACATCAATTAGGGTGTAAATCAATTGCCCTTTTTCCACGAATTGGTTGTGATCAACATAAATTTGATCGACTTCTTGCATCACCAATGGGCTGAGTACCGCATGAGGCGCTTTCACGGTGGCGCTGTCGGTCAGGTCGGCAGGTGACCAAAAGCGATGTCCTGCGAAGAGTAAAAATGCCAGAAAAGCGCCAATACCAACCGACATCACCGCGTTTCTAAGGTTCCAGGTGATGACTCCTAACTTGACTAACAACCAAACGACTAAGATATAAGGCAGCATAATTTCTTTCATGATTGAGATCCTTTTGAGTCGTCACGACCCAGTCCACGATTGATGATGGCAGATAGCTGATCGGCGATGATATCCCAGCGTGCGAATGCAATGATGATGGCCAATACCCACCATGTTTTATCAATAAACAAACCGCATAACGACAACGCAAAAACCACTTGGGTATGAGCACTGTTGAGGCGCTGTGCTTTGTGTACTGCAATCTCATGAAGATCCCACATGAGCTTAAGCACATAGATGATAACGCCTAGCGTGATCACAAAAATAAGTCCCATAAAAAACTCCGAATCGAGCAGAGCAATAATATTGGGCGTCCCTTGTGAAAAGTATGCTTCGGTTAAATGTGTGCCATGGATACCGGCCATGAGTGAAAAAATGGCACTAAAACCCAATATGGCGGTGATATAAGCTAGGAATTTGGCAAAGCCAGCTGCAAACCCTTTCATAATGACTCCTCAAAAATACTGTTTATGCAAACAGAAATTATGGGAGAGAGGCCCTCAGCCCATATCGAATGAGTGAAGTATCAAGTAACGAACATGTAAAAAGGAGGTAGCGACTATTCCAAATGGAATAGGCAAAATCGGAGGGGGCATCTAAAGGCGGTGTGTATTGTTCTTAATCACGTCATCAATGATCTTGCTAATCCACTGAATTTTAGGCTCTTCCCTTCGTGATGATTTAATCACGTAGCCCACATCAAAATTCAAATGACTACTGGTGTCAGCTGTCGCTAGCTTTAAGTGGTAGCGGTTATATTGGTCCTCGAGTTGGAGACCAAGCCCCGTGTTGTCGGTGACTATCGTTGGTTCAATTTTGCCGGTTTCGCGTTCATAAACTGGACTGAATTCGTTGAAATTGTCCACATGCACTTTGATCATCTCAGCGCCTTGTTTACCGCGCTGTACCGCTGTTGCAGTAAAGATTTTGCGCTGATAAAACTCCTGGCTGCGGTCGGTAATGGCGTGAATACCAATTTCAACGCCGCCTTCTAGAATTGATTGTTCAGAATCTGAGCGCCAATGTACCAAAGTGATTTTGGCAGTTGTTTCGGCACGAATGGCCTCGATAATCGGCTTTCCAAAAGCGAGAATAAGTGGTTCAGAAACATGAATGTTGATGGTGTCTATGCTGCTAGGAGAAAACTGGTCGGGCTCTATCGCTGACTCAACTGATGCAATCGCAAGTTTTAATTTGGGCGCAATACGTTTGGCATATGTTGTCGGTTCTAAGCCGTTGGCGCTGCGAATAAACAACGAATCATCGAGGTCTTCGCGTAATTGAGCGAGTGTCTTAGAGACATAAGATTGAGAGCGGCCCAATTGTAAGGCTGCGCGTTGCGTTGAGCCCGTTTCAAATAGCGCGATAAACACATTGAGATTGTTCAGATCCATTGATGCACTCTAAAAAATCATTTCGTTCTAAGGGTATAGTTAAACATTCTGGCTGCCAAGCCTGTTTGTTGGTTTCGGTGAGCATCCCAACAATGATAAATTAGTAGCATTACAATTTCTCAAAGCGCATCTCATGACTCAATTTAAATCAGTCGCCATTGTTGGTGGTACCCACGGAAATGAATTTACTGGTATTTATTTGCTGAAAAAATGGCAACAGCAAATCGCAGAGGTGAGCCGACCTAGTTTTAATACGGAACTGGTCTTTGCCAACCCCAGGGCGCATGCAGAAAACAAGCGCTATTGCGACCAAGATTTAAATCGTCAATTTAGTGAAGCCGATTTAGCAAACCCTACACTCACAGGCTACGAGCAAAGCCGAGCCAAAGCTATCAATCAGCAACTCGGGCCGAAAGGTGACGCACGCATAGACTTCATCATTGATTTACACACCACCACTAGCAATATGGGCGCAACGCTTTTGTTATTGCAGCAAGGCGAGGTGTACAACAAGTTAGCAGCATATGTTCAGCAGCAAATGCCAGAGGTGATTGTTATTCGCGATGACGATCATTTAGCTCAGGCGGATCATCGTTTACTCGCGACATTGGGTAAGTTTGGTGTCATTGTTGAAGTCGGGCCGGTGCCGCAATCTGTGTTGCGCGCAGATGTGTACCAGCAAAGCGAGCAAATGACACAACACATCTTAGACTTTTTGGAGCTGTGGAATAAGCAGCAGCTACCTTCGTTGCCGAGTGATATAGACGCATATCGCTACACTGAATCATTGACCTTGCCGTTGGATGATCAAGGGAATCGTTTGGGAATGGTGCATCCGCATGTACAGGATTCAGATTTCAATGCATTAGAGCCCGGAGCGCCGTTGTTCCAATGTTTTGATGGGACTGTGATGACGTATCAAGGTGAATCGATTGTGTACCCAGGTTTTGTCAATGAAGCTGCCTATTATGACAATAACCTTGCTCTGTCCCTGCATGAAAAAGTCACAATTAAAGTGAGTGAATAAGTTCATTTTGCACTGAATAAGCCTCGACTTCAGGTTACGATCAGCTACTCATTTCTGATCGCGACCTGACCACTTTTCTATTTTGATGATCCAATGAACCCTTCTTAGCCAACTATTCGAGCCTGATCTTGGGGTTATTTTTGACTTCGCATACTTCCTTAACATATGTCTAAATTGGCTAAACCGACGAGTGCGTAAAGTCTTTGAGAATTACTGCAGTAGCTCACTGTTTGGTGGACATGGATAATTTAATCTACACGGTAGCTGAATAATCCATTGTGTTGATGTTTTATTTGGGGTTTGAATTATGCCGCTGCTGGTGTTTTTGATTAAAGTCACGAAATTGATCAATTGCAATTCAATATTTGTATTACGGATGAATAAGCAATTGTATTTTGTTTAAATAGCTGGATCGATTATTTTTAAACCTAAATAAATATAATAATCCAGAATGGAATGATATGGTTTATTTTTGTGTAAGTTATTGATATTTATGGATCGTAAGATTTCCATAAGGAAAGCTTATGGAATTTATTAGCCTATATATTTAGCTTTGGTTGGTGATTTAAACTTGATGGGAGTAGATTTGTTGGTGGGTTGTTTCTCGTTTGTTGGCGAATATTAAATACGTTTATATAAAGTGTTTTTAGGAGCTGCTAAATAATCCATGTGAACAAACGAGATAGCAAAATATTCCAATAATTATTAGAGAAGACCACTTAAATTTAATGTGGTACAGAGAGTGAATCATGTTTAGGAAAAGCATACTTGCAACGCATATAAAGTTAAGTCTGCTTGCGTCAATCACAGCAATCTCTCCTGTTGCTATGAATGTTGCATTGGCAGAAGAATCCTCAACAAAAACACAAAAAGAAGAAATTGCACAAAAACTAAGCGACGTTGAAACCATACAAGTCACCGGTATTCGTGGGTCTTTATCGGGCTCACAATTTCTCAAGCGTAGTGCTGACCAAGTGATGGATGCGATTACAGCTGAGGACATTGGTAAATTACCTGACCAAAACGTGGCCGAAGCACTTCAGCGCATTACGGGTGTACAGATTGGGCGCGACGCAACGGGCGCAGGCTCGGGTTTCCAGGTGCGAGGTATTAGCCAGAACCGTGTGGAAATCAATGGTCAAACCATGGTGAGTAACAACGGCGAGTCTCGTTCAAATTCATTCAATGATACATCCTCATCTTTATTTAAAGGCATTGAGGTCATCAAGTCACCCACCGCAGATATGACTGAAGGTGCAATTGGTGCAACTGTTCGACTGAAGACTTTTGCCCCTCTGGACTTTAAAAAAGACCTGACATTAAGCGGTAAATATGAAGGCACAAAAGATCAAAAAGCCGACGACAAAGGTTACTCAGGCAATGCATTGCTATCGCAAAAATTTGATTGGGGTGATTGGGGCGAATTTGGTTATTTAGTGAATTTCAGTCGCGAAGAGAAAATTACCGAATCAGAACTCTATTCCACAAATTGGCGTGCTGCCGACTCTAATCAACTGGTTCTTGACCCCGATTCACCCGAAAAAATAACACCGGGCACACTGGTTTATATTCCTGATCAGCCTCGTCTTGAGCGTAAGCCGTTTGAAGAAAAGAAAACGGGGCTTGATTCCAAAATTCAGTGGGCTCCGAGCGCCGACTTAGAGTTTTTTGCTCACGCGTTTAAAACAAAATTTACTCAGAACTTAAAGCAAGTTCGAATGAATTACTTAAGTCGCGATACGTCCGCATTGCTACAAGATAATGCCGAGTACTTAACCTTCGAACGTGGTGCTATTCCGGTTCAATATTCTGATGACCAAGGCTCTCCAGCCACTGAAAACGCACACCGTGCCATTTTGAGCTATGGTGAATTCGACTTTGATGCTGCGGGCAGTCCAGCGCGCTTTGCCGGTAACTTTAGCCGCAATGACATTGAGCAGTTTGCATTCTCGACCGGCGCTAAATGGTCTATTACTGAGGATCTAGCGTCTGAGTATGTGTTTAACCGCTCAAGCAGCAAGCGTTTTGAAGAAGCCCGCAGTACGTCATACAACATTGATCTGAAATACGAGATTTTAGACGATGAAGGCCTGCCAACCGACGAATATGTTCGTCCTTCAATGGTGATGAATAATGGCGGCGGCGGTGTTCCAAATATCTATTTGGACTATTCGAACTTTGGCGACGATTTCGACATCAACAGCTACGATGACATGCAAGTTTACGCATGGAATAACTTTAGTGGTTCAAACCGTCGTAAAGATGCTGAAGAAGTATCACATCAGCTCGACTTTGATTATTTCCTCGACTACGAAATGTTCACCACGGTTGAGTTTGGTGCGCGTTACTCAAGCCGCGAAGTGAGTCGTACAGAAGAAAAAATGATCAATAGCGGCATTACCGGCAACGGCGCTACGTTTGATCAAATTCTAGGTGGCGAGCATCCAGACGGTTTAGCTGCGAATAACTTCGAAGCGATGGAGTACTATGCTCCTGGTGTGGTGACCAATTTCTTTGAACCGATGGAAGGCAGTATTCTCGGCGGTGCTGGTGGCTCTGGTGGTACGTCTTGGTTGATTCCGCGCTACGATCGCAAGGTGTGGAATTCATACATGGACTACCTTGTTCCTGGGCAGGCATTTGAAGAATCACAAACCTACCCGTATGACATTACTGAAGATGTTACCGCAGCTTACTTAAAACTCAATTATGACTTTGATCTATTTGACTTTCCTGTGTCAGGTAACTTCGGTCTGCGTTATGTAGAAACTGACACCACCTCGATTGGTAATCAGAGTCCTGATAATGGCGACACATTTGAGCAGACCACCATCAAAAACACCTACTCGAATACACTGCCGAGCTTCAACGCCAATGTGCGTTTAAACGACGATATGTACCTTCGAGTTGCCTACGCACAAACAATGTCGCGTCCGGATCCAGTGGACTTGTCTCCTTCTGTACAAGTCTATTCAGGTACGGCAACAGGGCAACGGGGTAATCCTTACTTGAAGCCGTTTGAAGCCAGTCAAATGGATCTGTCTTACGAGTGGTACATTGATGATGTGAGCTCGTTCTCAAGCGCTATTTTTTACAAAGATATTGAAAACTTCCACAAGAAAACCACGATTTTATGGCAGGGTTCAGACCACGGTATCGACCTTGATAATGACGGCCTACCTGATGACATTACCTTAAGTACCAAGGTCAATGGCGGTGGTGGTACTGTTCAAGGTTTAGAGTTGGCCTATCAGTCTGTGTTTGACTTCTTGCCGGGCTGGATGTCTGGGTTTGGAGCGCAGTTGAACTACACCTACACCGACAGCGACCAAGATTCAGGTTATGACGAACTCACGGGTAACCAGCTCCCAGTGCCTGATTTATCTGAGAACAGCTACAACATCGTGTTGTTTTATGAGAAATATGGCTTCTCATTCCGCGCGGCGTATAACTACCGCGATGAGCGTTATATCAAAGAAACTGCCGGTGCCACCGATAGTTCTCTATGGGTCTATGACGAAGTGAAGTCAATTGAAGCGGGTAGCGACCAATACTCGAACTTATCGGCTCCATTATCACAATGGCGCGACGAGTACGAAACCCTTGATTTATCTGCAAATTACAAAATTAATTCAAATATGTCCCTGCATTTTCAGGCCACCAATGTGCTTGATGAAGAGCGCCGTGATTACGCTGGCGTGAAAGATATTACGACTGAATATCTAGAAACAGGCCGCTTCTTCCGATTCGGTGTGAGTGCGCGTTACTAATGCTTTGGGTTTGCTCTGTAGCTAAGGCCGCAGAGCACTTTGAATTAAATCTGCACGCACAGCTTGTGAGCAGAATAAAGAAAGAGATTAAGTCATGAAAAAAATGATTTTAAATAAAACTCCAATCGCTCAGTCTTTAGCGATGGTGCTTTTAGGCAGCATGCTAAGCGCATGTGGCGTGAATGAAGAGAAACAAGAACCGCCAGTCTTTGACGATGTGCAAGACTACGTACCGCATGCTTTTACCATTTCAGATGATTTGAATGTCGCCAAAGAAGACGTGGCCACTTCATTCGGTTTAATGCAAGTCCGTGGTATTGGTTTTTCCGGTGTTGAAATTGGCGTTCGTGTTGAAAATGGTGAATACGCGATTGCAACTCGCTCCGTGCCTGAAGATGGTGTAACGCGCATTACTTGTGGCGAATTTACCGATCAGCCTGGCATTGTGACAAGCATGCAAGACGTCTGTGTTCGCATTAAACCCGATGATCTTCCGGTTGAGTTTGAAGGCACTGCATCAGCAACTTTGTTCGTTGGCAATGAAGACCTTGTGGATGAAAATGGCGAACCAGTTGCCGAGCGAGTGAAATCTGACGAGTACACGCTGAGCATCGAAGCGTTAGATGATGTGCCCACTCCGTTGGCCTTTGCTTCGCTGTCGCTACAAGCTGAAAATGAATTGGTATGTTCGAGCGAATCGGATGCTGGGTTAGTGGACTCGATTAACGTACCAATCTCACTTGAAGTGGAAGGTGGTTTCTATAAATTGAATGGTGGCGAGCCAGCAACAGAGCCAGTGATGGTTTCAACTGGAGACTTCATTCAAGCTTGTGTGATGACCTTGACCGGTCAGGGTGTAAGCTCAACTGCGACTATCAAGCTGCAAAATGCCCCAGATGCTGAATTTACAGCTAAAACACACCCGGGCGATCAACCACCCGTGTTAAATGTGATGTGGCCCCCTCAGTATTCAAGCACCAATGTGGACTCGTTAGTGGCCCGCGGCGAAGTATTCATTGATCCTGAATTGATTGAAACAGGAGCAACGGTTGAGTCCCTCACGCTGAATGGCGAAGCATTGGAGCTGACGCTTGTTTCAGCAGAAGGCGAAGCACCGGTGTATGCTTGGGAAAAGGCCATCACCACCACAACCGCCGGATTGAATGCGTTCTCATTGGTTGCAACCAGTGCTACGGATTCTGGTGAGCTATCTCAAACCACAGAACTATCTGTATTTAAACAAGCTTTTGATGAGCAGTTTCCAGCGGCCCGTGAAAACTTTGGTACGCTTGCTGATGTGGCCTTCGATAAAGCTGGAAATCGATTATTCTTGTTGGATTATCAGCAAGACGCGATTTATTCACTGAATCTTGAGGATGGAGCTCACGATCAATATTCTGATTTAGCGGCTGACATGTCTGCGCTCGGCACCGATCAAGGGGGCCCTGTAACCAACCCTGCTGCATTCGGTATCGTCTTAGACGAAGCCAACAACAGCCTGATCTTTACCGAGAAATCAAAAGACAGAATGTATCAATTCAACCTCGCAAATGATGTGCTGTCGGTGTTCTCATACAAAGGCACTGGTGCTGAAACTTGGCCCGGAACTCTCAATAAACTTCGAGAGCCTGGTGCGAATAATGCGTCTGAATTTAGAGATCCGGCACAAATGGCGATTCGCAATCGCGATGGTTACTTGATGACTGCAAATGCGCAACATGTGGCCAATGGAGCGAGCTCAAACCCTGGTATTCCAATGGTGCGTTTGAACGACCAAGATCCAGCGGAAGATGTCGATAGCGAATACCTGCGTGGAAATCATTTCCAGATATTGCAAAACGATGCAACCAATCCTGTACTACTCGGATGGGGCGTTGATGTTTACAATGCCGCATCAGCCGATGATGCAATGGACGGTGATGTATATTGGTTTGGTAACGACAACAGTTTGCTCAAAATACCGTTTGAGACAGCATTTAGTGCGATTGACGAAACGTTGGTGTTCTCAAGTGAAGAGCTGCCTGCGTTTACCACGGCAATCAAAGAGAATGCGAACCGAAACGACTTCGTCCCTCGGTCTTTGGCTGTGGATGAAAGCAAGCAGATCTTGCTCACAACCAACACTGTGTCGGCCACAGAAGGCCAGTTAATTGCGATTGACCTCACCACAGAGCAGCGCTCGGTGCTAGCCGACAACTCTGATGCCAGCCAAGCACCCTTGTTGCCGTTGTCATCAGTGTATGAGCACTCTGAGTTGGGGTACTACATTGCCGTTGCTTTTGAAGACGCAAGTTGGGGTGGCAATATGAATGTGGTCTATGCCATCGATAAAGAAACCTTGGATCGCGTGGTCTTAACCAAGCCCGCCAATCCGTAACTTTATTCATCGCGCTTCGAGTGGAGCGCCGATAAGGCAAAAACCGATGCATGTTAGCATCGGTTTTTTTATGCGTTGACGACTCTCAATCGTGTCATTTTTGTGGTGGCTTTTGGCACAGAAAGATCTGAATAAACCTAATCACTGTGGCGCTGGCGCGAGAATTTGAATGGAGTGTGGTATTGACGGGGCAGTGTGTGCCCCAAATAAATTTCACGAAGGCGCAGACTACTTCAGGTTGAATTGGTAAATCTCGCGTTTCACAACCGCTTCATGACGGGTTAACGCCAGTTCGTCATCATTCACATCAGTGATGAGACCCTTGTAACTATTGCGCAGGGCCACCGTAGAGTGAGAGTGCGTGTTGAAGTCGAACTTATAGATATTCTTCCGTTGATTGGGACGAACCAAAAAATAATAAATGCCTGAATTATTTGCAGCAATAAGACGCGTATCCGATGCAAAGTCACTGGCCAAGGCCACGGCTTGATCGCCACGCAACGCACTTAAAGTATTCCCGTTTAAAAAATATAAATGGCTTTGTTGAGTCATCACTTGGCTTCTGTCGGGAATGGCCAGTAACTCTCGCTGTCCACTTGAAATGGATTGGTGCCAATAACTTGCGCGTTGATTGTTCATATCCACGTAGTAGATATCATCGGCCGATGCCCCAAATCCTAGGGGGGTGACGAACAAGTTGTGCTGAACCACGATTCGATCGCTTCCATCTGACACATCATGGATATAAATATCGTTATCAACCGAAAACATAATGCGCTGATCGTCGGCCGACCAATGAATGTTTCGAATCGATTGATGGTTTTCTATGTGAGTTAGCTGTTCGGGTGGCTGTCCATTTCTTATGTGCCAAATTTGAGGGCTACCCGAAGCTTCTGACACATAGGCAAAACCATTATTGTGGTGTGAATAAGTCGCACCTGAGTGCTTTTGCACACCGGAAACAGTAATTTCTTGGCAACATTCCTCGAGTAGAGAATGCGTCATGATGTCAAAGTTGGGTTCGTACCGCATGACGTATAACTGAGCTCCATCGGATGTTATCCGAGGTTTCGATAAGTGCCCTTGAATCTCAAGTGGTAGGGGCTCGACAGAGCCATCGAGTTTAAACACCTGAACACGCCTATCTGATACATAAAGCACGCCTGAACGATCGGGTAGCCAAGTCACGTCAGAGATAGATGTGCTGGTTGTATGTTTCAGTTGTGTTGCGCCAGTGGCATCTTTCAGCACCAAGTGATGTTGGCGGTTATCGATGAGAATGTACGCCACCGAACCGTTCAATACCGATAGGCTTTTTACGCGGCCTGGTTCACTGTATTCAAAGGTGTTGAAGTCCTCTAGATTGATGGTATGCAGGGTAAATTCGTGTTTTGAATTGGGAGAGCGCCTTACCAGCAGCGTGCTGTTGTTTAGATAGCCAATGTCTCGATACAAATAGCGTGAGGTATCGATAATGATTTGCTCGGAGGTTGTTTGCGTTTGATCTGGGTTGAAATTGAATGCAGTGATCGATGACAGCGATTTACGCCATGCCGCGATTAATTGCTGGCCGTTTGGCGACCAAGCAAGGCTGATTGCTGGGTGAGCGTGACCAATATGTTTCACGCGCCACTCGTGTCCATCGGTGTGACGAATAAAAATAGAAAATTGACCATCTACTAACCGTGCAAAGGCAATTGCGTTGGATGTGGGATGAATGGCAAATTCAAAATCGTAGCCGTCCGCAGCGGTAAATTTCGACACGCTCTGAACGGAAATTGAGTGACTATTTTGATTCGTCTCATTGGGAACGAATACATTGGTGATCATTAGCACCGCGACAATGGTGAGTACAAATAGCCCAGCATAGATTTTGTAATATGGCCGTTTGACAGCAGTATTAGGGCCGATGTAGGAATTTTCGGTTCGCTCAAGAATGACGGGTGTTATCGCAAGCTGATATCCTTTTTTGGGAAAGGTGCAAATGTACACATCGTCATCGCCAGAGGTGCTAAAGATCTTACGCAGCACTGATACGCAGCGCTGTACCGATTGCCTTGAAACAATCGTGCCCTTCCATACTTGCGCCATTAATTCATCAACACTAATGACTCGCTCAGGGTGTTGAGCGAGATAAACTAATACCGCCATGACTTTGGGTTCAAGCTTAAATTGTTGTTCACCCAAACTGATGCGATCTCGGTCAGGTTCAACTAGGTATTGATTTAATTGGAATGGATTGGCTTTTTCTACATGTTCTGCCATATGAGCAGAAACCCCACTAAAACAAGAATGAATACTATTTTACACGGTCAAAAATGAGCGGGCATTGATGGCGGATTTAGACTGAAAGTTGCAGCTCTGAAAGTCATATATGTTGCCAATAAACTCATGTAGCAGGCCCGCGTTGGCGACTTTCAATATAACTTTACGCTCAAATAGCAGGGCGTGCTGGCTATTGGATCAAAAAATCATAATGTTGATGTCAATAATTTACGATTCTCACCCGCTAGATTGAGGTTTTTCCGAGATCCACAGCGTGATCACGCCAGACACAACGATTTGGTTTGCATCGTCATAAGCATTCACGACCACTTTCATATCGCCTACTTGCCATTGTTCGGGTTTCACTGACACCACACAGCGAATATTAGTTTCAGCCTTTGCCGCATAATCTACTTGCATCCCCTTGGGTATCCAGCGCAAGTGTTTGGGAATAGATGCTTCAGCCATGAACCCCATCGCTAATTCTAGTCCATTGCAAATAGCGATGACGTGGACGGTTCCAATATGATTAGTCACGCGTTTGCGCTTTTTTATGAGGCATTCACAATGGTTTTCTGAAAGATCAGTGACAAGTGGCGAAATAGTGGTGAAATACGGTGCTCTACGTGCCGCATAACGGCTAAAAAGCCATTGACCAAAGGGTAACTTAGAAAATTTTTGATAAGTTGAAAGTACGTAATTTGCCATCATCGCCTCTATCTTGTCTGACCAGTTGGAGGGTGTCAGAAATTAGCGGTAAACGCCAATGATTCCTGCACGAAATGAGACGCGAGTTTTGGATTCAACTTGGCTGTCACTCGGCATGATTGAGCCTCGCTTTAGGTATGGGCGAGGCTCATTGCCTAGTGTGAGGTGACAATGCGGCGTGGTGCATTGATCATGCAATAGCTGACTTACCCCAACAGACGCAGGATAAGACCGAGATGTTTACTCAGAAGGCCGTTCGGCATTGATGGTGGCCATGGCTAAACAAGTGTCGAGCATTCGGTTCGCAAACCCCCACTCGTTATCGCACCACAATAGTAATTTGACTAAATGTCCGTCAGACACGCGCGTTTGTGAACCATCGACAATGCAAGAGTGCTCATCATGAATGAAGTCGGCCGACACTAAGGGGTCTTCTGTGTAATCAACAATACCAATAAAGCGCTCTTCAGACGCTTGTGACAGCACTGAATTAATGCTCGCCACATCAACTCGCGTGGATAGCGTTAACGACAAGTCCATTGCTGTGACATTCGTGGTTGGAACTCGAACCGCAATGGCTTCGAACTTGTTTTCCATATGCGGCAAAATGCGTTCAATACCACGCGCCAATTTTGTATCGACTGGGATAATAGATTGGCTTGCAGCCCGAGTTCGGCGTAAATCGTGGTGGTATGCGTCAATGACATTTTGATCGTGCATGGCGGAATGAATCGTAGTAATTGCACCGCGCTCAATGCCAAACATTTCATCGAGAACACAAAGAATCGGCACGCAGCAGTTAGTGGTGCAACTCGCGTTCGACAAAATGTCATGATCTTCTCTGAGCTCGTGCTGGTTTACACCAAATACAATCGTTGAATCGACATCTGCATCTGCCGGATGGCTGAACAGAACTTTCTTTGCGCCTGCATCGATGTGTTTTTGCGCATCAGCACGGCTTGAAAATACACCCGTACATTCAAGCACTATATCAACTTTAAGCTCTTCCCAAGGCAAATGTTCAGGGTTGGGTTCATGAGTTAGCGCTATGGCGTCTTCTTCAACCCATAATACGCCTTCACCAATACTGACCGGTAAATAAAATTTGCCGTGGGTGGAATCGTATTGTGCTAAATGGCGAATGGCTTCAGGACTTGCCAGCTCATTGATGGCAACGAGCTGAATGTAATCGCGCAACCCCGACTCGTACAAGGCACGCATTGCGCTGCGGCCAATTCGGCCAAAACCGTTAATCGCAATTCGAAGAGGTTGTTCTAGGGTCGGGAATTTAAGTGACATTCAGTAATACGCCATGCATTCAAAGGAAAATTAGTGCTCCAAGCCACTTTAACATGCCACTAGGGCCAAGCAAGCGGGCATCATCGAACTTCCCACATAAGCCGGTGTGAACGGAATCATACAAGCGGGTGCCCTTTTAACCAAAAAACATAAATAAATTATTGAAAATAAGTTGATTAAATAGTCATTTTTATTGCATGTTTTGTCATTCATCAACTCATTGGAGGGATGATGTGTATTATGATTCAAAGCAAGATTGAACAAAATTAAACCAGTACAGCGGAACAATTAACTGAAACCGCCTAAGCTGTAATAAGAAGACGAAAACAGTGCCGAGGAACGACGCATGACTTGTTCTTAGTCAAACCATTTAATGGCTAAATGATTGATAAAGAACACATGTAATTTTTTTACTCCATTTGGAGTTCCCAATACAAAAGCCAGTAGGAACCATCTCATGCAAATAGGGATTCCCAAGGAACTAACCCTCAATGAAAAGCGTGTCGCTGCGACTCCTACATCTGTCATTCAACTGAATAAGTTGGGGTTTGATGTAGTCGTCGAAAGCGGTGCGGGTCTTGAGTCAAATTTTAATGATGCCAGCTACGTAGAAGTAGGGGCGACGATTGTTGAATCTGCCGTTGCTTGGCAAAGCGATATCGTATTGAAGGTCAATGGACCGATAGAAACCGATACGGGCCATGAAGCCGATCAAATGAAGCAAGGCGCCACACTAATTAGTTTTTTGTGGCCAGCCCAAAATGAAGCTCTTGTGCAGCTTTTAGCCGACAAACAAATAAACGCCATGGCGATGGATATGGTGCCGCGTATTTCACGCGCCCAATCACTTGATGCCTTGAGTTCAATGGCCAACATTGCCGGCTACCGCGCAGTGGTTGAAGCCGCGCATCACTTTGGCCGTTTCTTTACCGGCCAAATTACCGCCGCTGGTAAAGTTCCACCCGCTAAAGTGCTTGTGATTGGTGCCGGTGTGGCCGGTTTAGCCGCCATTGGTGCGGCTGGTAGTTTAGGTGCAGAAGTACGCGCATTTGACACTCGTCCAGAGGTGAAAGAGCAAATCAACTCAATGGGTGCGAGCTTTCTTGAATTAGAATTCGAAGAAGAAGCAGGCAGTGGCGACGGTTACGCCAAAGTTATGTCTGAGGAGTTCATTGCTGCTGAAATGGCATTGTTCCGTGAACAAGCCAAAGAAGTCGATATCATCATTACCACCGCACTCATCCCGGGCCGCCCTGCTCCCAAACTCATTTTGGAAGACATGGTTGGTTTAATGAAGCCGGGCAGCGTAATTGTTGATTTGGCCGCTGCTACAGGTGGCAACTGCGAGTTAACTGAAAAAGATATTGTGGTGGTGAAAGAAGATGTCACCATCATTGGATACACAGATTTGCCGTCTCGTTTACCGGGTCAAGCTAGCCAGCTCTACAGCACTAACTTAGTCAATCTTCTCAAGCTGTTATGTAAAGAAAAAGACGGCAATATCGACATCGACTTTGATGATGTTGTGATTCGTGGCGTTTCTTCAACCAAAGAGGGTGAAGTGACTTTCCCGCCTCCGGCAATTCAGGTCAGCGCTGCTCCTAAAGCAGAGCCAACGCCTGAGCCTGTGGTCGCAGAGCCCGAAAAACCAGCAAACCCTTGGATTAAGCGCGGCCTTGCATTGGCTGGACTTGCCGCATTTGGTTGGGTTGCTAATGTTGCTCCTGCAGATTTTCTAGCTCATTTTACGGTGTTTATCTTGGCATGTGTGGTGGGTTATTACGTTGTGTGGAATGTGAGCCACTCGCTGCATACTCCACTGATGAGTGTCACCAATGCAATTTCGGGCATCATTATCGTAGGTGCTTTGTTGCAAGTAGGCCAAGGCGGTTGGTTAATTACCTTACTGTCGTTCATTGCGGTATTGATCGCAGCCATCAATATTTTTGGTGGATTTACCGTGACTCAGCGTATGCTGAAAATGTTCACTAAGTAAGGAGAAAATTTAATGTCTCAAGGACTCGTAACTGCGGCATACATTGTTTCTGCCTTACTGTTTATTTTCAGTTTGGCAGGCTTGTCAAAGCAAGATACAGCAAAAGCAGGCAATTGGTACGGCATTGCCGGTATGGCTATTGCCCTGATTGCTACCATTCTGAGCCCATCGGTTGAAGGCTTGGCTTATATTATTGTGGCCATGGTGATTGGGGGGGCCATTGGTATTCGCTTGGCATTAAAAGTCGAAATGACGCAAATGCCAGAGCTGGTGGCTATTCTACATAGTTTTGTAGGTTTAGCGGCCGTATTGGTTGGTTATAACAGCTATTTTGAACACCACAATATGAGTGAATTGCAAAAGCTTGCAATGGACTCGGCGGTGGCCAATATTCACTTAACCGAGGTGTACTTAGGTATCTTTATTGGCGCAGTCACCTTTACCGGTTCGATTGTTGCGTTTGGGAAGCTGCGTGGCATTTTCTCATCATCCCCGATGAATATTCCGTTCAAGCATAAGCTCAACTTGTTGGCCGTTGTGGTATCTATTGTGCTGATGATCCACTTTGTTCAAGTCGGTGGTGTGACTTGGCCATTGTTGATTATGACACTTATTGCGTTTGCTTTTGGATGGCATTTAGTGGCATCGATTGGTGGAGCAGACATGCCAGTTGTGGTGTCCATGCTTAACTCGTATTCTGGCTGGGCAGCTGCCGCTGCAGGTTTCATGTTAGCGAACGACTTGTTGATTGTGACCGGGGCTTTGGTGGGCTCGTCGGGTGCGATCTTGTCATACATTATGTGTAAGGCGATGAATCGTTCGTTCATCAGTGTGATTGCCGGTGGTTTTGGAACCGATGGGACGATCTCTTCCAGCAGTGAAGAGCAAGGCGAACATCGTGAAGCCAGTGCCGATGATGTGGCCGACATGCTGAAAAATGCTAAGTCGGTCATCATTACGCCAGGTTATGGTATGGCGGTCGCGCAGGCTCAATATCCTGTGGCGGATATGACGCAAAAACTGCGAGATGCTGGTGTGAATGTGCGCTTTGGTATTCACCCTGTTGCAGGCCGTTTGCCCGGGCACATGAACGTCCTGTTGGCCGAAGCCAAACTGCCGTACGACATCGTGTTAGAAATGGATGAAATCAATGATGATTTTCCAGAGACCGATGTGGTGTTGGTGATTGGCGCGAACGATACGGTGAATCCAGCTGCTATGGAAGATCCAAACAGCCCTATTGCAGGCATGCCCGTTCTTGAGGTGTGGAATGCGAAGGAAGTTGTAGTGTTCAAGCGCTCTATGAATACAGGGTATGCAGGTGTTCAGAACCCCTTGTTCTTTAAAGAGAACACGGTGATGTTATTTGGCGACGCTAAGGCCAGCGTTGATAACATTAATAAAGCGCTTTAAGTCATTCAAGTGAGTGTTACCCCCAAAGCCTGCTATCTTGAGCAGGCTTTTTTCTATCTTCACAACATGCCGTAAGGTGTTACCGTCACAAGACACCCGTGAAAGGTTAATAATTTGAATCCAACTACTGATGTTCTGTATTTTAATTGGTAAGCTGATGATCGCGGGAAGGATTTCCGTTTAGAAGTTTTAGAACAAAGGACCTGTTTTGCACTATCACTTTGTCCAATTTAAGCTCGACTTTGAACATTGCCAACTCACGGTAGGTGATGAATGTGTGGCGCTTGATGAACGTTTTTTCAAATTATTTGAGGCTTTAATCGAGGTTTACCCTGACTATTGCTCCAAAGCCGATCTGCTTCATAAAATTTGGGCCGACACTGTGGTGTCAGAGTGGTCTTTGTCCAAATTAGTATCCGATGCTCGAAAAGAGTTTTCTAAGCTTGGTTACGCACAAGAAGTCATTCAAACACTGAATGGCCGCGGATACCGGTTAGCCGCCGATATTGGGGCTCAACTCACACCTAACACCCCCAACTCCCCAACCTTAAAAGATTGGCTTCGGCCTAGTGCTCCGGTCGCAGCGTTATTGCTGTTATTGGCAGCCATGATTGGTGGAAGTTCCTACTTATATTATCAAACGGCCCGCCTCATCCATTCTCATGAAATGCCTACTCCAATAGTCTTTGGTGAGCCGACAGATGCGATTGGGCGCATTTTATGGGTTGACGATCACCCATTAAATAATCACCTAGAGCGCCATTACTTAGAGCAATTCAAAATCGGTGTCTACGCCTCGGTGAGCAGTGAAGATGCATTGCGTTTACTGGATATGTACCCGTATCAGGCTGTTGTATCTGATATGGGCCGCCATGGCGATCCGTTGGCTGGTATTAAATTACTCGAAGCCATGCGAGCACGAGACGATGACACACCGTTTTATGTGTACACCATTGTGACTTCGGATGAACTAGAAAAACAGCTCACGGAGTCCGGTGGGCAAGGTGTTGCGGTTGAACCTGCCGAATTGTATGACTTGATATTGCCGATATTCGAGATTGCTGATTAGCTAGCGTAACTTACTGATTTCAAAATAATTCAAAATAATTCAAATTATTTCAAAACATTTTAAGCCGCGTTAGGTTTATAAATACAGAGTCGTCGTTCGTCATGGGGTGACTCTGAAATGCTGAAATTCCACCGGTTTATATTCGTGGCTGCATTCTGTGGTATGAGTCTGTTGGGATGCGACTTGCTGAACCAAGAATCGCATTCTGTGCGTGGTGTTGTAGAAGGTTTGGTTGGAGAAATGTCGGTGTCGGTTGTGACGCATGGTGAGCACTCCGGGGCCATCATGTTATTTGGAAATGGCACAGGCAACATCGAATTTGAATTGCAGCAACCCTTCTTACAAGGAAAAGGCCAGCTCTTTATAGAACAACAACCTTTTAGTCAAACATGCCAGATCTTAGTGGCTCAAGAAGGATTTCGTGTGCGCATTGTTTGCCAAACCACAAACCAATCGAGTTCTGGTGAATGCACTACCATAAAGCTGAGGCTGGCTAAATAAGGCATGGCTAATCAAAGCTCAGTGCTGAATTTACTGCTGTTTTTGCAAGGTCTCAATTTCTTGCCAGAGTGCTTCAGCCTCTGCGGTGAGCAGTGAGTAAGACTTGATGTCGCCTCGGCGTTGAGCCTGCATTGCGTCGGCCAGCATTGCTCGATATTTCTTTTGTTTCTTTTTGACAGGATTGGGTTTTAAAAAGCTCAACATAAGCAGTCCATAATGATTGAATAAAGAAAAGACTCCCGGCATTTGCAAGTGGGCAAATGCCGGGCTATCCAAAGGATAGGGTTGGAATAAGTTACAGAGCATTGAAGGGCTTCAACGTTGTCCGGTTGAATGACCCGAACAAACTCACCAGAAACAGCGTTCAAGTTGCATGGGTCACAGGGCGTAAAATGCAGGGGACTGTTCGCATCACCGCCTCACACAACTCACTCGCAGTTCTTCTTTTTGCAAGTAACATGTCTGTGTACGCAATTCCACTTCGAGTAGATCGAAGTCGAATGAATTAATGCGTTTGAATGAGCGATTGCCGTAGATTTAGCTTTGGGATTTTGCAACCGCCCAAAAGGCAGCTACTTTCGGATCTTGAAGGGATCGCTTAGCGGAGCAGATCCCCACCTCGAAAGGCCCTAATACGTGCGGCAACTCTAGTACTCGAATGCTGTTTCGAAGGGGGCTGTTTCGCAATACAGGTGCTGGAACGGGGCCAACTCCCAATCCCAGCGCTACCATAGACACAATGGCTTCATGACCAGACACTTCGGCATGCACATTCGGCTTGAAGCCCAGCTCCTTACTCCATTTTTCAATGCGCTGCCGAGACACGCCGCGCTCGGGCAAAATATAGGGCAACGATTCCCACTTAATTAGGTCTGTCGCGATTTGTTGACTGACCTGACATGGCACAACTGGCCCGACCATTTGTAGTGGCGCATCGCCCAATTTGTGAAAAACAAGACCGCTTGAAAGTCTGTCGGGGCGGGCTGTGATCACCACATCGGCATCGTTATTTTTTACCCAATCTAAAGCATCGGCCGGATCACCCGTGCTGAGTTTGATATCAACAGCCGGATGCTGATTTCGAAAGTGCATAAGCAAATCATATAAAAATGAATAGCTTGCTGTGACTGAACAATAAATATGGAGCTGCCCGGTGAGCGCATCTTGGTCTTGACTGAGTTGGCTTTCTAAGTCGCGCCAATCGTGTAATACACGTTGCGCAAACAACAAGAAGCGCTGACCCGCACCGGTCAGCTGTACACGACGGTTGTCACGGCTAAACAAGGCTTCTCCAACCTCCTCTTCCAATCGTTGGATGGTTCGGCTTAAAGTAGGCGCGCTCACATGCATGGCCGTGCTGGTTTGGCCAAAATGCAGGCTAGTAGCGAGATGGCAGAACATTCTTAATGAACGGATGTCCATCGTAGTACTCCGTATCTAACGTTTCATATATTGAAACACAATCTTGAAAATATGTCATTTTACGAAACTAGTCAGGTTGCTTAAAATGGCCGAGTCGAAATTGAGGAATATTTTAAAAATGGCTAATTACTTCAACACCCTAAACTTGAGACAACAATTGGCTCAGTTAGGCGTATGCCGCTTCATGAACCGCAATGAATTTGCAGATGGTTGCAACTTCCTCAAAGGAAAGAAAATTGTCATCGTAGGTTGTGGCGCACAAGGTTTGAACCAAGGTTTGAACATGCGCGACTCTGGCCTCGATGTAAGCTACGCACTGCGTGAAGCTGCGATTAAGGAAAAGCGCCAATCTTGGCAGCAAGCAACTGACAATGGTTTTACTGTTGGTACTTATGAAGAGCTTATTCCTACCGCAGATCTCGTGTGTAACTTAACGCCAGACAAACAACACACTAATGTTGTTGAAACGGTCATGCCGTTAATGAAACAAGACGCGGCATTAGGTTACTCACACGGCTTCAACATTGTTGAAGAAGGCATGCAAGTTCGTAAAGACTTGACCGTAGTAATGGTTGCTCCTAAGTGTCCTGGTTCAGAAGTACGCGAAGAATATAAGCGTGGCTTTGGTGTTCCAACACTCATCGCTGTTCACCCAGAAAATGACCCTCAGGGTCACGGTGCAGACATTGCGAAAGCATGGGCTTCTGCAACCGGTGGTGACCGCGCAGGTGTATTGTCTTCATCTTTCGTAGCGGAAGTGAAGTCAGACCTAATGGGCGAGCAAACAATTCTGTGTGGCATGCTTCAAACGGGCGCAATCTTGGGCCACGAGAAGATGGTTGCTGACGGAATGGACAGCGACTACGCAGCAAAATTAATTCAGTACGGTTGGGAAACTGTCACTGAAGCGCTGAAGATTGGCGGCATCACATTGATGATGGACCGTTTAAGCAATCCAGCAAAAGTTAAAGCGTTCGACTTGGCTGAAGAGTTGAAAGGCTTAATGGCACCTTTGTTCCAAAAGCACATGGATGACATCATCTGTGGCGAGTTCTCCTCAACGATGATGGAAGACTGGGCGAACAACGATGCAAACCTATTGAAGTGGCGTGAAGAAACAGCCGAAACTAGTTTTGAAAAAGCATCAGCAACAGACGCACAAATCGACGAGCAAGAGTTCTTCGACAAAGGCATCTTGTTGGTTGCCATGATCAAAGCAGGTGTTGAGCTAGCGTTCGAAACCATGGTAGATGCAGGCATCATCGAAGAGTCTGCTTACTATGAATCGCTTCACGAAACACCATTAATCGCCAATACCATTGCACGTCGCAAATTGTACGAGATGAACGTTGTGATTTCAGATACTGCTGAATACGGTAACTATCTGTTCTCTCACGCAGCCGTACCGTTGCTTCGCGAAAAACTCATGCCAAATCTGACAACAGAAGTGATCGGAAAAGGTGCAGAGTTCGATAGCAATAGTGTTGACAACATGCGTTTAGCTGAAGTGAACGAAGCAATTCGTAATCACCCAATCGAAAGTGTTGGTAAAACCCTACGTGGTTATATGACTGACATGAAACGTATTGTAGAAGTTTTGTAGTGACCTGACTGTCGGTAGTTTGTAGTAGTTGCCCAACCTTGTGTTGGGCCTTTTTTTGCCTGAAATTTGAGATTTCCTGTTTTTACCCTCTTCGCGCGTTCTCTGGGCATTGCCAGATCTCCTCCCCAAATTGCGTTTAGGCTTTAGCTTTCAGCGTTAGGCTCGAATAGTGGTATGCTCATTGTTCACGTTCTTTGTTGTGTATGTTGACTATGAATCTCAACTTCATCAAAAGTTTTTTGGCTATTTACGATTATCAAAGTATTACCAAAGCGGCTGAACATTTAAACATCACTCAGCCTTCGCTCAGTGCAGGCCTTAAAAACTTTGAAACCCAATTGGGCAAATCTTTGTTTCACCGTGCAGGGCGTGTGATCACGCCAACCGATGAATGTCATTACTTTGCACTACAGTGTCGTGAAATCGTTGAAAGGCTCGATGCTGCACTCAACAATACGCCGCAAATCAAAGTGTGCTGTCCTGAATTGGTGATGCAAGTATTGCCCAATATAGACAACGTGTACTTCATTGAAACACCCGCTATCGAATACAGTTCGCTCGACAAACTGCGCACAGGTGAAGTGGATATTATCGTTGATGATATTGCCGTTACGGACTATTCATTTGTATCCGAAGTGATTGGCAAACAAAAACTAGCCTTTGCCTGCCGCAAGGATCATCCAGATATTGGCGATGAGCTGTCACTCGAACAGTTTGTGAATGCCGAGCATATTATGCTCAGGCTGAAAGACAAAAATGTAGGGGCGCTTGAAACCCGAACCGATGAGAGTTTTGTTCGCAATATTGTTAGAGAAGTGTCCGGGCAATCAAATTTATTACTCAATGCGCGTCACTCGAATGCAATCTGTATTGTGTGTGAGTCTATGTTTGCGCTGGCTGACGAATTGGGACTCAAGGTCTTACCGCCACCGTTTGAGCTTCGCGATTACGAGATGAAACTCATCTATCATCGCCGTCATGCCAATAGTCAGCAGCATATTGAGGTTCGTGAGCGAATTAAACAGGTACTTATCGACCTTTAAGCACATCAACACCTGCGTGCTGTACTATTTGAACCACCCTATCTCAGTCTATAAATCATAATTAAAGGCTATTCATAATCTAATAATTAACCATAAACCCCTTATAAAAACACATTTCATAGCTTATAGCTATGAAATGTATAGTTTCTGGCCAATAGTTCGGCGTGCTTAATTTCCCTACCATAGCTCTATCAACACTGAGTCGGGGTCACTCAATAGGGCCTTGTATCTCAGTATTCATATTCAGTACATGCAGACTGAATCTCCGTATATCGGCTAGAGGGTAGGTTTATGAAAAAGTCATTGATTGCGTTATCAATAATGGTGTCGTTTGGTGTTCATGCGCACACAGCTTCCGAGCGTTTAACACACGGCGACCACAACCATTCATTTGATATGTCTGAATACAATGTGGTGAGCTCTGGAAATTATGACGCGACTAAAAATGGCGTTGAGTTCGTCAATCCATCGTACTCAGCAGAGCAGCAAAGCTATATACCTTTGGCTGCAAATGCGTCGGATAAATTAGCAGGCTCATTCCCTGAGATTATCTGGCGTGGTGAGCCTCTTTTTACTCCGAAGTACAGTAAAGAGAACATGGAAAAAGCGATTGCTGAAGGCAAAATTCATCCTGAACTTGCCGCAATGGAAGAGGCCATGACCAACCCAGTTATTTTCAAGCTTTCGGAGCGTATGTATAACGCGTTTGGGTTTGAAGGCGCATCCATCACATTTATTCAGGGAGACGAAGGTCTTATCATTGCAGATGCTGGCTCTACCGCTGAAACCGCAGCAGCCATGTTACAGGCCTACCGCGAAGCAACGGGTGATACTCGCGAGGTTCATACCATTTACTACACCCATCACCACCCTGATCAATGGGCCGGTACGGAAGGGCTAGCGAGCAGAGAAGATTTTGAAGCTGGCAAGATCAATGTGATCGCGCATGCCGATTTTCAGCGCAAAATGAACGAAGAATCGGGTGTTTACCTCAACCAGCAGTCGATTCGTACGGCCTATGCATTTGGTGCGTTTATTCAGCACGACAATGAGTATGACAAAGGCGTAAATCAAGGTGTGGGATACCCGGCAGATATTGTGATGCAATCGAAGAATAAATCTTTCTTTGCGCCAAATATCTTGGTGGATGACCTCCTTATCGTAAAAATTGATGGTCTCACATTGGAGTTTTTTCATACCCCCGGTGAAGCGCCCGATGGCATTGGTTTATATATTCATGAAACAGGCGATATGGTGGGCGGAGACACGATTCAAGGTGAAACCATTCCCAACCTGTACACCATTCGTGGAGCGGAATATCGGGATGGCCTAGAGTGGGCCGATTCTATCGACCGCATGCGTCGCTATCACCCGGTGAGCTTGTCGTTACATCACGGTCGCTCGGCGGTCGGTACCGAACGTGTTGAAGATGTCATGAAAGCCTACGCTGACTCGCTTCGATACATGCAAGACCAAACCGTTCGCTTGATCAATAAAGGCTACACCATGCATGAGCTCAGTGATCGTGTGCGTTTGCCTGAAGAGCTAAAAGATCATGACTACTTGCGCCCATTACGTGGTTCAGAATATCAAAATGTTGCCAATATTTATGCGGGTAATGTGGGTTGGTTTAATGGAGATGCGAGTGAATTTGCTAAGCCCTCCCACAAAGACATGGCAAAGCTATATGTTGACATGATGGGCGGTGCAGACAGCATTAAAATGACCGCCAAATCGCTCATTGAGCAAGAGAAATATGGCGAAGCGATGCAAATTCTGACGCATGTTATTCGTGTTGATCATTCCGATATGGATGCCCGCGAACAAAAATCTGTTGCACTTGAGCGTTGGGGCTGGGAGCAATCAACCCCAGGGTGGCGTCATTGGGCTCTGACTGGCGCTGCGGAGCTTCGCGGTGAGTTAGACGGCGTACTCGACACGATGAATTTCTTTGGAGATGCCAGCAAATTTGTAGATGCACCAACCAACGACGTCATGTCATTGATTCCAACCCGTTTGATTGCAGAGCAGTTGAAATCGAATGAAAGCATCACGATCAACATGTCGGTTGATGGCAGTCGGTACTTGGTGAATGTCTCAAATCGCACCATGGCGATTGACAGTGGCTTTAGCTCAGCGCAGGCGGATTTAACGGTTGAGATGTCTAAAACCGATCTGGTTCATTTGTTCTTGGTCAAAGACATCGATGTGGTCGACTCCAGTGCAAAAGCCATAAAAGGAGATTTACGAACGCTGCAACGCTTGGTTGATTTGGTGGATACATTCTCACCCTTTTATCTACACCTTCGTTAATCAACCTGAGGCGCCTTATCAATGCTAACGCATATATAAGGCGCTATTTTTTGGAGAATTATGATGAACCAGAAGATCAGTTTTTTAGCGTTTGCGGCCGTATCGGTCAATGTGTGGGCCGATGACATACAAGACATGAGCGATCCACTCGCGGTATATACACAAACAGGTATTGGTTGGACGCAAAAAGGTCTAAACCTCAAGTTAGGCCAAGCGTACGATACCGGCCACAGTGATTCGATGGCTCAGCATGTTTTAGAACTCAAAGGTTTTGCGGGCCGTGTGGGAACCGACGAACATGCAGATGGTTCGATTGACTCAATGCGATATCGTCACTTTCATGTTGATATGACAACCGGACGAGGGTCGCAAGTCGATTTAGATTGGAATTTCGATAACGACATGGGCTCCGCATCGTATTCTATGATTCAAGCACTGCCCAAGATGGGGCGAGTTCAACTCTACCCACTTGCAGGGGTTGGGATCTCCGTGACAGACAATCAAGGCTATTCAGTGCCTGCGTCATTCGCGCTAGTCGGGATGTACGGCAAGTTAGACATTTCTGAGAGAATTTGGGTGAATTACAACCCAATGTACACCTCTCAGCTAGGCGGTGATGATGACTACAAGAATGCTTTCGGTATCAATCACGAAGCTGCCGTGAGCTATCAACTCACATCCACAAAAAACGTACGCGCGTTTTGGAATTGGGGCGAAACCATTGAAGGGACCGACTTTAGAATTGAAATGAATTTCCAGTTCTAAGGGACGAAAACTTTCGGTTGTACAGCAGGCCGAGATGAACGGGATCAGGAAGGACGATCTTAAATGCTTAGGGAATCAGCGATCAAGTCGCTAGTTTTGCTTAAACAAATCCGACGAAGTCGAATTTTACAAATATCCGGCTCTAAAAAAGGCTGTTTGGCCTGATATTTGGGCCTTTTAAGGCTCCATTCCATTTTTTATGAACGGAGCATGTGGTCGACGCGAGCTAGGTTGGCCAGTGCGGATAACATAGCCAGTTGGTTGTCGTTTTTTTCAGCCCTTTGTATCTTGTCTTCACAAAGCCAAATTGGCATTTGATGATCCGGAATGGGTGCTCCACTTTGGCCCGAATGCGGGCTTTGAGGTATTCCATACGAATGGACACTTTGTTCTTGCGCAGATGTTTCTTAAGCGTTTTCACTTTGCCTGCCTGTTCGGCGATGAGCTAATCCACCTTGCGATGTGCAAGCTCTGAACGCTTCACCGCGCCTCGATAACCAGAATCGCCAGAGACAAACTCCTCTTCCCCATGCAGTAGATTATCCACCTGATTCAAATCGTGTTCGTGAGCAGCGGTCGTTTAAAAATGATGGGTGAAACCGCTTTTGGCATCCACGCCAATATGGGCATTCATCCCGAAGTGCCATTGATTGCCTTTCTTCGTTTGGTGCATCTCAGGGTCACGTTGTTGCTGTTTGTTCTTGGTCGAGCTAGGCAATGTGATAAATGACGGTTTCCGGGCAGTTTGAGTATGGCGCTAATCGAGAGCTGTATCATCAGATATTGATAGACGGTATCAAGCGCGTAGACACGTTATATGTGAAGGGTTTATACGAGCGTAAAAAGCTTAGTTCCGGAGTCACAGAGCACAAATATATGGTAGGTAATGTGGTGGTGACTGACCGTAGTAACGGTGACCACGATACTCTCTACATGCACAAAGACCATTTAGGCTCCACCGCCAGTATTACCGATGCACTTGGCAATATCGTGCAGCATTTCCGCTACGATGTTTGGGGTAAGCAAAGCGCATTTGCAGACAATTCAACACTCGCTAATTACAGCAGCCCAGCAGAAAGCCAAGGGTTTACTGGCCATAAGATGATGAATGATTTAGGTATCATTCATATGAATGGTCGGATCTACGATCCAACCATTGGCAGATTTTTACAGGCTGATCCGCATATTCAATCTCCTTTAGACAGTCAAAATTACAATCGTTATTCGTATGTGTTGAATAATCCGTTGAGTTTTACAGACCCATCAGGTTTTTTCTTCAAGAAGCTTAAGAAGTTTGTTAAGAAGTACTGGAAGGCAGCGGCTGCTATCGCTGTTTCAGTTGTTACTTACGGAGCAGCTTCAGGCTGGGCTGCTGGATGGGGGCTTGCCAGCACAGTTCAAATAGGAACTGTCTCGATGCATGGAATAGCTGTATACGGCACATCGTTGACTGTTACAGGTGCAATGACAGCAGGAGCTATAGCGGGAGCTGCCGGTGGATTTGTTGCTGGAGCGCTACAGACTGGTAAGTTAACAGGCGCACTTCGTGGGGCTTTTACTGGCTCAATAGCTGGTGCGGTCGGGGGGTATGTAAACCACGGAGCTGTTACTGGTTGGGGAGATGCAGCACGGCGAGTTGGAGCAGCTGCTATTGGCGGGTGTGGAGCTGGAAAAGCGTCAGGTGGGTCTTGTAGCAAAGGAGCAAGAATCGCAGCAATGGCACAAGCGCTTACTATTGGGGCTAGTGAGATCTATAAAAATTTGAGTTCCAAATACAACAGAACCGGCAAGCCCCACTTATGGCAAGAAGGTCGTCCAGATGTAGGCAAACAACAGAAATTAAAACTAGCTAATCACTACTGGGGAGCATCTGATCAAGCGGGTGTTATGCAAGACCTCGCAAAAGGTCCCTTTATGGATGCATTTGCTGAGTTTCATGATGGATTACATGATTGGATTAAGGAAGATTTTAGGCCGTTTGGGTTTACCGCAGAAGACCAAGTATCATTGTTTGCTACAATGCTTCCATCTTATGCAGTAACTTTGGCCGCTGCGGCAAAGCCATATTCATTTATGTACTCCCATGAGCTGATAGACGATAGAGGTTAAATTATGAAAGGAATTACAAATATTCTCGTCTCTACAGCTCTAATTATGTTTATTGGGGGATGTACTGTCGGCCATGAAGACTTTATTAGGTATCTGAACATGAATATCGGTGAGAGTATTGAAATTCAAGAACTGACTAGATCTTCTAATGCAGGAAATCTGATCAGGGCCGACTATTTAATTGATGGTGAAGGACTTACCAATATTACGGTGTTAGATAATGGCGTTGTAAGATACCATTTCAGTATTCAGGAAATTTTATCGAATTACAGCGCTAAAGATGAAGTGGGGAAATGCCTTATATATTACGATGTTGACCCGCATACAAATATCATAATCGCTTGGGGTTTTGACAAAGGTGGTAACCCGTTGAGCTGTAGAACTTTTATATAAAATGATAATTTGAACCAAAGGGGTCAGAGCACTTTGATTTCGGAAACTTTGAGTCTAAATTAGCGGAATGGTATTTCAACGGATCTGGCTGCGCGCTTTCTGTTGAGCAGAGCAGCCTTGCTAAGAGAGCGGAATTTGCAAGTGCATATTCCGCTTTTTTGTGAAGGTGGGGTCGGTTTTGCTGAATGACTGTTCCGCAACTGCTGAAATCGCCAGGCCACAAATTGCCCGTTCTTCGACTCTGACTGGATTACGGTTGCGCATGCTGGTTTTATCGGAATGGCCGGCTAATTTCGATTGGATCTAGTGCCAAGAAAGATCGGACCGGGTGCTGAAAGTGAGTGGATGTTGCATCGAGGAACTTAAATTGAGCCAAAGTGTTGTTCGAAAGCGCCGGTAACCATAGATAACTCGCAAAAAGCGAGTATATGATCACAGCTAGATTGGATCGTCAAATCATGTGTGTCTGATCATTTTTCAGATGTAAGAACTTTACTCTTCTCTATTTAACGCGAATTGCTCTGGACTAAAATAGCTATCAGAACTATGTTTTAGTCTACGTTATTAGATCAACACTTTTTTCTCGAGATTGAATTGGGGCAACTGTCTACTCATGTTTAATATTTTCAACTTTTAGTGTTTTAAAAATCAGAGCGAGCATTGCTCTTAGCCGATTAATCTTTTTTAATTTCACAATTAGTTGTTTGGGGTATTAAATACTTTAAGGCTGTTAGTCCTTCTGAAGTTAGAGGAGTATGTCAGCTTCAGTTCTTACGAAATGTAGTAAATATATTTAAAAGTTTTTCTCTGGATAATCGATGTATGTTAAGAGTTTTGAATAATTTATCTATAAAAAGTCGAATATACTCACCCGTGGTACTCATGTCGTTCCTTCTGGTAGCTGTTATTTATTTGTATCTGAATAATAATAGAGTAATAGAAAAAGCAAGCGATTCTCAGAGAGAAGTTGAAAAACACCTCTTAGGTATAGAAAAAGCCTCAACACAAGTTAAGTTATATCTCACAGGGCAAGATTCACTCTCAAATGCTATTTCTCAACTCGACAGTATAGCTCCTGAGATTGACGGTTACACGGAGATGCAGTCGATAATTCAAAGTGTTAAGGCCGATATTATTCAGCATGAAAACATAAAAAATTCTATTTTAAATTTAGAAAAAGATAACTTTCGTCAGATTGATGAACGGTACGACTTGGCATTCTCAAACATGCAGACCACGATCAATAATCTGTTAAGAAATGAAATAAGCCTATCAGGTAAAGAAGTCAAGTCTCTTATTGGTATGTCTGGATTTATGCGTCAGATGTTTAATTTGAAGTATTTGATAGGTGAGTTTAAATATAAGCCAGAGTTATTGGGTAAATTGCACGGTTTTATCGATGAGGGTATAAGTAACGCAGAAAAAAATATCGCCTTGGAAAGAGGTACTCCGGCAGAGGCTGGGCCAAGGGAAGGTAAGAAATCATTGCTTAAAATAAAAGGTAACACTCTGAAGATTCATGAGTACTCCTTAGATATACAGAATCTTTCAGATAACATAGTCAAGAATTTCGATGCGGTTGAGACTGAGTTTAAATCAGAGCTTGCTATTGAGTCGGATAACATTGTCACGACCATAAAATCTTCCGCAGAAACGCTGTCAATTATTATTGTTATTATATCTGTTATTATCATTATTATTTCTATTGTGACGGCACGAAGTATTTTGTTGCCAATTAATACGCTGAAAGCCGCGGCGGATACCCTTGCAAAAGGGGAAGGTGATTTAACCAAGCGTCTAGAAGTCACGAGTCAAGATGAATTAGGTGAACTTGCAAATAGCTTCAACCTTTTCCTAGAAAAAATTTACTTAATTATGAGCCAGATAGTGGAAATATCAACAAGGCTAACGGATATTTCCAATAATTTGGAGCGGCAAACCAATAATACTGGCAAGTCAATTCAAAGCCAAACCATGGACGCTGACCAAATCGCAACTGCGGTGGATGAAATGAGCTCTACCATCAAAGAAATTGCAAATAATGCCTCTACAACGGCTGAAGCCGCCCAAGTTTCTGTAACTCAAGCCCATGATGGAATGAAAAACGTAGACAGTCTGGCTAATCGGTTGACGGCGTTTAATGATCAATTATCAAATACATCAGAAGTTATTCGCAATATGGAGCAAAAGAGCACTGAAATCGGTGGCATTCTTGAGGTTATAAGAGGAATATCAGAGCAAACGAATCTACTCGCACTTAACGCTGCGATAGAAGCCGCAAGAGCGGGAGAGCAGGGGCGCGGTTTTGCTGTAGTGGCTGATGAAGTGAGAACGTTAGCGCAGCGTACGAGGGAATCTACGGATGAAATTCAGTTGATGATAGAGACCCTTCAAAGCACCTCAACTGAAGCTGTTGAGGCTATGACGACAGGTTTAGAAGAATCGCAAAGAACAAAGGAACAGTTTTTTACCACTAAATCCATATTAGAAACGGTGTCAGGGCAGATAAGGACTATAACTGATATGAATTTGCAAGTAGCAACCGCCGTTGAAGAGCAGAGTACAGTAACAAATGAAGTGCAACGCTTTACGATTAATATAAAGGATTCTTCCGATAGTATTTATTTGGTGTCAAAAGAGTCACAAGGACTCGTCGAAGAAATGAATCAGGTGGTTGTGGAGTTGGATGCTGAAGTCGGAAAATTTGTTCTTTAAAGGAGCCTGTGGGGTCAGAGTACTTTGGTCTTTCTATAGTCTTTTGATGTCGTCTTTTGATCGTCGGTCACCGCCTTTGGGCTTCGGCGATACATGAGTTCCTAGTGTTGACTCAATCTGCTCGAGATAAAACGGCGCTGACCCCTTTTATTTAAAATAGTAAATGTCGAACCTGAGCTAAAAATTTTTTCAGCTATTAATGTTACAGTGAACGTCTTTTTCAAACACAGATATTAATAATGCCCATTCCCAATATCGGTTTTGGCCATAAACAATCAAATCAAGCTGAGCTGCAAATTTTGGACTTGGCAGAACTTTATGCGCGAAAAAATATTGGACACAGTCCAGAGCAACCTCACCGAGTTAGATTCTTCGCCATTATATACATCGAACAGGGCAGCGGTTGCCATATGGTGGACTTTAAGCACTACCCTTTTCAAACCGGTTCAGTGATATTTCTTCAGCGTGACCAAGTACATAATTTTGATTTTAGCCGCGAGCCCCAAGGAAAAGTGCTCTTGTTTACTCAGGCATTTCTCGACCAAATTCACGCAAATATGCGCCTACCTAACTACACTCCAACTCATCTAAATATACTGTATTCGCCGCTTTTACAGCTCAATAGCAGTGAGCATAGTAACACCCAAACACTGCTTGATTTGATGATCACGGAGATAGCCCATACACAAAACGACCCATTGATTGTGATGTACTTGTTTTCAGCTTTTGCGCTGTCGCTTCATCGCTTACGTCCTGAACTAAAACAACACAAGCTGTCTCAAGAGCATAGCTTCCGGTTTAGCCGTTTTTTTGAGCTAATACAGCAAAACTTTCATAAAATTCGCGATGCCAACTGGTATGCTGCGCAAATCAATACCACTTATAAAACACTTAATCACGTCAGTAAGTTAGCCACAGGTTTGACGGCAAAACAGTTAATTGATTCCTATACCATTATCGAAATAAAACGCCAACTAGTGATAAACAATATTACATCAAAGCAGTTGGCCTATGATTTAGGCTTTGAGGATGCGAGTAATTTTATCAAATATTTTAAAAAGTTAACCAATTATACTCCAAGCCAATTTACTCAAATTAACAAGCAACCTTCCCTTTGATACGAAAAGGGTTCGATATTCACCATTTTTCGGCCTAGATTCACAATGCGCTTTACGCCTTGTCCTCCTATCCTTGATTTAACAAACACGGAGAACAACAATCATGACTGTTTCACTTTCTAAACTATTAGCTCGTACAGCTATTTTCGCGGGAATTCTTAGCCTAACGGCGTGTTCAACGGCTGGCGAGCAAGCTTCTGCCAACCCAACTGAGCCTACTCTAAGCAATAAAGAGAAAGCTGTAGCTGTGATCTCAAGCATTGAGACTGGGGATCCAAAAGCAATCAGCTACATAAACCCAACTCAATATACTCAACATAATTTGGCAGTTGGTGATGGCTTAGCAGGTTTTGGAGAGGTAATGCAAGCTCTGCCAAAAGGCAGTGCGAAGGCGAATGTGAAACGTGCCTTCCAAGATAGTGATTACGTTTTTTTGCACACCGAATATAACTTCTTTGGCCCAAAAGTAGGTTTTGATGTATTCAGGTTTGAAGAAGGCCTGATTGTTGAGCACTGGGATAATCTTGCACCGCTGGCATCAACGCCAAATCCAAGTGGTCGCACTCAACTTGACGGTGCTACTGAACTGACGGATCTGGATAAGACCCAACAAAATAAGGAGCTAGTGGCTGACTTTCTGGACACTATTCTTATCAATGGTGATATGGCCAAAATAAATCAGTTCATCGATAACGACGAGAGTGCTTACATTCAGCATAATACGATGGTTGCCGATGGGTTAAATGGTTTAGGTAAGGCATTGGAAGAGCTTGCCAAAGCCGGTATGCCGATGAATTACAGGAAAAATCATAAAATTCTAGGTGAAGGTAATTTCGTTTTGGCGATAAGCGAAGGGATCTTTATGAATGAAGAAGTCGCTTTTTATGATCTATTCCGAGTAGATAATGGCAAAATTGTCGAGCACTGGGACGCCATTGAAACGATTCCACCCCGCAATGAATGGAAAAATGACAATGGTAAGTTTGGGTTTTGAATGAACATAGATTGCCTATGCAATGAAGGGAAGTTGATTCAGCCAATAAGACAACTTTAAGTACGCGAGCCTTACGCGTTAACCAACCTCATCGTGTAACCATTCACGATGGGGTTAATTGTTCCAGATGACGAATTAGCTTTTGACCGATAGGAAGAACTAGAGTGGCATAAAATTATTTAACGCCCTATCGAAACAGCTAGCTGTTGCTGGTTACGCCTCGCAGGCGTGTTGAACCGTTGTTATCATTATGTACCCTTACCTCCCTGCCTCACTATTCAATCACGTATAATCACCCTACTCGATTTATTTCAAACCCAGTGGTTGCCGATTGCATAATACGATTTTGGCGGTCTGGCTAGAAGCTTCGAGGGCGGTGTATCTCGACGTTTTCGGCCCTGTCGAATTATGCGTCCAAACCAAATGACTCTGACCCCTTTGGTTTTTTCTTTGGTTTTGAAGAAGATTAAATCGAGGGCCGCAGCAAAGCGGCCTCTGCGTCCCATAACATCAAAAAGGAGTCAAAATAAATAAGAAAGCTCAAAAAATGAGCTGGTTTGTCATGCTTCTGTCACATTTTCATACAGCCTCAGAAAAAAAATTTCCCAAGTATCTCCTTGAAAAAAAATTGGCAAAACCCGTAGGAAGCTTATTTGTACTTCGTGCATAAACAGGTTGCCAGCCCAACAGATGTGGGTTCAACCGCACTGATTATCCTTTTGTGTTTGATGAAACGCGGAGCTCGAACGTTAGCAGGACGCGACCATTCAAACCCATTGCGACGGATCTCATTGCTGACGTTTCACATCTATTGAGTAGCTTCAATAACACAAAGGAAAAATAGAATGAGAATAATCATCGCAACCCTGGCTCTGCTGTTTTCGATAACAGCCTGGGCCGTTAATATTCCCTCCTGGCCTGCGGCCCAGGGCAACCTGAAAGTGTCCAACTACTACACGGTAAAAGTGAAACAGGGTAACAGCTCTTTCCAAACCGTAAAAACCCTAATGACCAACTCTCAGAATGAGCTGATAGCCTCATCTGAAAATAACCTGTTTAAAGATCGTACCTTTAACTTTGCTCCTTTCTCTTTTAACCCAGCAGCAGGTGCTGTCACCATTCAGGTGATTAAAAAGAATATGAGCGGCAACGTCACAAACAATGCCGCCAACGTTGAGCTGATGAATGCCGATGGCAGCAAAACCAAGATCAGTAATACAACGGTTCAGTTCAAACTAAACTCACCTAAATATGTGGCAGTAAATTTCCAGCTGGATGCCAACAAAAAATCAAATAATGGCCATGAAGTCATCAAACATATGCTGATGATTTTTGCAGACCCCATTAACAGTGACCTCAATGAACCCTCTGGCTCTGGCAAGGTGGTTTACTCCAACTCCACCACTCAAAATCAGATGCGCAACGCTGACATTCTGGTCTTCCGCAACGGCTACCACGATGTAGTGGGTCGCTTTGGTCTACAGGGCATTCAAATTCGTGCTGGTGCTAAGGTCTGGTTAGCTCCAGGCGCAGTTGTGGCAGGCTCAATCTCTGGTGTAAACAACAATAATGAAAAAGGGTTCAACCATGCCCCTAATGTCGAAATTTATGGTCGCGGTCTACTTTACATGGGTGAGCATAGAAATAATGTCAACAATCCCAACTCTGGTCCTTTCTGGCGTCCAAACGATCCTGATTATGTTCATAGTGGCGCAATGACCGAAGCAATCTCTCTCGAGGGTGCTAAAAATGTGAAGATCCGCGGTATTATCGTGGGCGACCTGATGTGGCACGGTATTGTGATTGGTGAAAACGGTGTCATTGATCGGGTGAAAATCTGGGGCTGGCACGGCAATAACGATGGCATGCGTCCAGGGGATGGCTCGATGGTGAAAAACAACTTTATTCGCCCTGTGGATGACGCTTTCTACGCCTATGCCATGACTGCTGAAAACAACGTCATCTGGCCTAGCTATAACGGTGGTGTGATCACCGCTGGCTGGGTAGGAAAATACAATACAGGTGGCATTGTGCTGAATGACACTAAGGTGATCTACCCAGAGTGGACCGCCAGAGCCAATAACAATGGCTTGGTCATGTCTCAGCTAGGTGATACCCAGGAGTGCACCAGCATTACAGTGAACGGCATGGAAGTATGGGGCGACCCAATCGCTATCTTTAACCTTAAGCCAAGCTCACGTCGTCATGAATCCCCTTCATGGAACAACCAGTCATACAACCCCGGTGTTCATAAGGTCGTGATTAATAACCTGACCATTCACGGTAAGCAGCAAGAGCCAAGTCTGTTGCAGTCTGACTCAGCCTGGAAAGTGAAAGGCGTCAAGCTGCATAACGCTAAGATTGAAGGCTTTGCTAACCGTTATCTGACCAATAGTGACCGTTCAAACTCGTCTCTGTTTGAAGGTAATAACCTGACCAACAATAACTACTTCCAGATCACGTCTGATGGCGATGACAACGGTGGCGATAATGGTGGTTCAGGCGATGTAAGCAACGGTACTTACTATCTGCAAGCTGCGCACAGCGGTAAATATATTGAAGTGGCCGGTTTCTCAACCCAAAACGGCGGCAACATTCAGCAATGGGGAGGCCAGAACGGCAACCAAAAGAAATGGACCATTACCCATGTTTCTGGCGGTTACTATAAACTAATCAACGTATTAAGCGGCAAAGCCATGGATGTTGATTTTGGCTCTCTCGATAATAAAGCCAATATCCTTCAATGGGGCTTCTCTGGTGATGACAACCAACTATTTAAGTTTGTTGATCAGGGCGCGGGCTACTACAACATTCGCAATAAGAACAGTGACAAGTGTGTCGATGTAGCCAACTTCAGCCAGGATGATCGTGCCAACGTCCATCAATGGGGTTGCTCTGGTAACAGCAACCAGGAGTTCAAGCTGATTTCAGCCAACTAATCACTCCGCTCATTACCATTCACGGAACCAAAGGGGTCACGGGGTCAAAGGGGTCAGAGTACTTTGGTATTTGGGCGGTCGGATTTATGATCCGACGTTGGGGAGGTTCTTGCAGGCCGATCCGCATATTTAAACCAAAGTGAATGACTCATTGCCCACCCCTTTGGTTTAAATGACTCTGACCCCTTTCAGCTATTAATTTATTGCATATGCCATAAATATTGATTATAAATAGCATATGCCACTTAGGAGCTTTTATGCCTAGACCCAAAATTCCGAGAAACATTTGCGGCCGCCCCGCTGATCCTTGTTTCAAGCCCAATGGTATTCCTATGGTGAATCTTGAGCAGGTGGAGCTAGCCGCAGATGAGTTTGAGGCCCTTCGCTTGGTTGATTTAGAAGGGAAGCAGCAACAAGAAGCTGCGGTTGAGATGGGCGTTTCACGTCAGACTCTTGCAAATGTCTTAAAAAGGGCGCGTTTTAAAGTGGCTGATTGCCTTACTCACGGTAAGGCCTTAATCATGCATAGCTAAGTTGTGCTCTCTGTTGTCATAGCAAGGGAAAGCGTTAGCTGGGCAATGTTACTAACAAAGGAGCAGGTAATGATTACCGCCATTCCAATGAACTACCATGAAATTGCTAACCACTTTACCAAAGCGCTGTCCCTTGTGTTTTTCGACGATCAAGGTAACGAACTTCACCGAGAACCAAATCCGGCTTTAAATACAAGTTGCTCAGGCAAGACGGCCATGCTTGAGCTTTTCAAGCGGCACAATGCTGAACGGTTTGTTGTGCGTCATATTGGTCAAAAAATGTTAGAGCGCCTACTGAATAATTCCTATTCTGTTTTTCAGGTGCGTCGTGGTCGCCATGCAGCTCAGAATCTTGCGGTCATCCCAGATACAGAGCTGATACCACTTACAGCGGCAGAGCACGGTTCGCCGTCTGTTAATCATGACAAGAAAAAAGCGCAAGGGCGCAAGTGTTGCGGACAAGACGGACTCAAAGAGCAAGCGCACCGTTCGGGCTCTTGCTGTGGAAGTCACTCTACCCCGCAACATACTTGTCACTCAACCAAACAAGCGGGCCGCGGTGGATGTTGTCACTAGTTGAACAATGGCTCCCCTTGGCGTTTTTTAGCCTGAACCTGCTACTTTTTTTACCGGAATACTCGGTATTAGAGTTCATTTTTTAAAACGCCGAGACAATGTTTCTAATAGCAAAACACAGCGCTTGCGTGGCTGCTCAAGCGCCTGTGATGACCATATTTACCAAATTCAAGAGCCTTCAGCCACCAAAGCCGAGCAACAGCCAGTGCCATATTGCCATCGATGGCGCTTCGGCCAAACAAGAGCTGCTTAAGGTTTTCATATGGACTGGGCTTTTCCGTCATCCTATTTAAGGAGTTATTTGTGCTTCAGATCCAGCACGCGAGTAGCCAAGAAGTGTGCCCTAGCGATATACATCCGAATTGTTTTGCGTGTAGTACTGATAACCCTATCGGTTTGGGACTTCGTTTTATCCCAATTGCGCCACGAAAAGTCCAGGCCACCTTCTACACCAGAGCTTTGTTTCAAGGCTATAGCAACCGCCTTCATGGCGGCATTATCAGTACGTTGCTGGATGCTGCGATGACCCACTGCCTTTTTTCCCAAGGGGTAGAGGCTTTGACTGCGGAACTGAAGGTGAGATTTTTAGAGCCTGTGGAGTTAGACAAGCGAGTGTTATTGGAAGCTGAACTGATCTCGAAAAGGAAGGGGATCTATACCTTAGAGGCTCAGATTACCTTGGAGCAAAAGCGTCTCGCTTTAGCAACGGCAAAATTTCTTTGCCCTAAATAGCTGTGGCTCCGTTCCATTGAAGTCTATCTTATTGACAGCTATCTATATGAAGAGCGTCTTTAATGGCCGGTGCCGCTTTAGGCGGGGGAGTTATGATATGTATGAATTTTTGGTTGGATTAGATGTTTCAGACGATGAAATTTACGCTGATTATCGCGCCGCAATGAAGCCGATTTTGAATCGATATGGTGGTGGATTTGGTTTCGATTTTATCGTTTCAGACGTGCTGCTATCAGAAGTTGATGTGCCGATTAATCGAGTTTTTACTATTCACTTTCCAAGTCATAGTGCAGCTGAAAACTTCTTCTCTGATCCAGCCTATCTGAGCGTCAAAATTCGGTATTTTGACGCGTCGGTTGCTCATACGACGATCATTTCAAGTTATGAAAAAGATTATTAACAACGGGAGAATCATTCGTTGTCCTTTTCATACTGCGCTTTGTCTAACACAGCGAACATCTGTTTTTTTTCGTCTTCGCTTAGGTCAACAAATGCTTGAATGTTCGGGAGTCGGCTCGATAAGTTGGAGGACAACGCTAAACGCGCCACATCGTGGGCTACATCTTGAAGAGCTTGGTAAGGATACTTGCTGCCCAGTCGAACGATTGGCCTGTCTTTTCTAAACGCGGCATTGGTCGCCTGCTTTAGTCCTAAGTGGCGTGATTGAAAATAGACTGCCAACGATTGCTCTAAGCGACCAAGAGGATTGCAAAGTAAGCTGTTCACCGCATCTGGAGCAGCAAATCGTGTAATGAAGTTATTGTAAGCGGCAATGAGCATGTATTCGCAAGCCTGCTCGGTGTAAGGTTTGCTGTGAGTATCCCAGAATAAGCGCTCCATTGCTGCATTGGCGTTTGGTTGCACTGACTCGTCACTGTATCTGAAGCAATAAAGGAATATAGCGAGTGTATTGCAGGACGCTCCAGGGTGTTGTTGGTTTGCGAGCTCGCTAAGAACTTGGGTAAGCGCACGGATGATTTCCCGCTCTGTACTCGGCACGGGTTGACCCTTTCGGATTTCATCTTTGACCAAGTGAACTGACTGTTCAAACATCTCAGGTGTTACCCAGTCGACTAACTGTTCAAACGCCATTACGCTTGATAAGAGAGCACGTAACACATACCCAAGCCCATCTAGTTGATTGAAGTAATTGGTTATTAAATGGTTCCCTTCAACGCCCGACTTCATCAATAATTTTCTCAGGCGGAGTAGTTTCTTATCGCTTGTGAGGTCGGATTTAAATTGTTCCTGCAACACATAGGGCATAAACAAGCAGTTGCGGTAAGTGATTAGCTTTTTGGTTGCGTCTGTGCTGCCGGTTTGTTTTTTATGCTCCGATAAAAATGCGGCTGGCTCTTGGTGTTGCGCAGCTTTGGCCATCATTTGGCCGTAAGCACTTAAGGAAAATGAGTTGCTTTCCAAGGCCAACATACGTTCGGTATAGAAGCTGAACGGTTTAAATTTATCCAGTATTTTTTTCACTGTACTGAACAATAGTCCCGCCATGTATAGCGACTTTACTTGATCATATGCCGCTTCCGACTGGGCCTCAGATATTGGCTGTTTTTCCTGCCATTCAGAAAAGCTCAACTTATACGTATTCCAGCTGGGGTAGCTGCTTGACCGAATTTCTCTGATCCAAGAAATAGGTTTGGGTGTGAGTCCGTTATTGAGCTGCCAGCGGTTTAACTGCTGCCTCATGTAGCTTTGGATATTGGCAGGGTATTTTTCTGGCAGTTGCTGAAGCATATGATGCAAATGAAAAAGCACGCCTTGTGTGTGCTTGTTGGCGCGGCGAGTTAAGCGGATTAACAATAGCGGCAAGGCGATGTGTTGATAGTAGATGGAAGAAAGGCCACAAGTGTCGCAGGTTGGGTACAAGTCGATTGAATGCAAGTGGCGAAGTATCTTGGCATGGTATGCCAGTAGCGCTCGGATTGCTGTACGGTCGGGTCCTCGATTTGCTAAAAACTCAACGAGCATTTTTTCCATTTCGCTTTGGGCTTTAAGCCGTCCATTGAGGCTTTTCTTCTCGCTTGGTAAGGCGAGGCGATGACCAAATAGAGACTTGCCCATACAGTTCACTGCTATTCCTTCTAAGCTTTGGTGGTAACTATCTAATAATTTGAATTTAAATAGTTTTTTCACTCTCACTCTCACTCCCGTTTTACCGTCATCTCCCCCTCATTTTACACGTAAATATTGGTTGTATCTGATTAATATCATTAGCGACAAAAACACGATAAATAGAACAGCGAGGTACGTTATGAATAGTTATTTGAATAAAGGGTTTAAAGACTTAAAGGGAACCGGATCGGAACTCAGAGACAACCGAGATTATGACCGTTTAGTCGACATGGTTGGAGAAGATGGTGCTAGGCGTGCAATCCGCCACAAATTGCAAGAGCGCAATCTCACTGAGCACGAATGGGGAGTTTATCGAAAGGTTCGATCAATTTTGCATAGCCATCCTCTACAGGTAAGAGAAGAAGTCAAAGAAGTGAACAACTTGACTGAAGGTCTGACGGATGACAGCAATTAGCAAGCTAACTGCGCCAACGATTAATGCGCTAAACCCTGAGTAGGCAAGCTAAGTTTGGCTGATAAAAGTAGGGTTTAGTGCGTGTCTCTGAAGGTTGGATAAGCCGACTAATGGTTTGAGTTGTCATCAAGCAATATGAACGATGATTTCTATATTTGGAATAACAAATGGCAAAAAATAAGGCGAAAATGACGGCAGGATGTTGTTTTGTAGACGGCATTCCGAGTTTGCAAAGTTGCGCTACGCGCCAGTCATTTAAAGCGCTGCTGGGGGACGCTTTTCAGCAAGGCGAGGGGGTGATGTTAATGCTCAACGATCAAACAAGATTGCCAGCAGAGCCTACTCGCTTAAGTGCTTATCTAAGTTTGATAAATGAGTTAGCTGAAGAGCATCAAAAACTGGTTATCGTTGAATTGGTTAAGCAGCAACGCGGAGACAGGATATTGTCGTGTATTGATTCGGTATTAGCTGAAAATGGTCTTATTGCTTTGGGATATGACGATCTGAAGCAGGTGGTGCGGCATTCTAGTTCAGTTCACTTTTTTCATTACAGCCAAGACCAGCTGATGTCGCCTTTAACTCATTTAACAGGCATTGTTAGTGATTCAGTGTTGGGTATCGTTAGAGCTAAAAAATCCTTTTCATTCGGCGTTTACCAAGACATTGAACAGAACGTCAAAACACACACTGACGGGAATTTTTTTGCTCTTGGGGTTGAGCTTGATGATAGTTTGACGGACGACTTTGAGTTAGAGCTTTGCGTTTTTGCTGATCAAGCTGACAACTGTTATTCCAACTTAGTCACGCTGAGCTGAGTTGGAATTAGAAATAAAAGGGGTCAGAGCCGTTTTAAATACTCTACTCATCAAGGCAGTATTATTGCGCACAATAATGCTAGTGGTAATGCCACCTAACACTCGCTCATGATGATGTTGGCTTAGCGGCTTCTATTGAGCGGAATAGCACTGCTGAGGAGGCGAAATCTGCAGATGCTTATTCCGTTTTTTGGGTGTGTGGTCGATTTTGGCGGTCTAGCTAGAAGCATCGAGGGTGGTGTCTCTCGACGTTTTCGACCCTGTAGAATTTTGCGTCCAAACCAAATGACTCTGACCCCTTTGGTACGATGAGAGAGGTCGATAGGTAACACAGGATGAAAAAACAAGCGCCATGGAACTGGCGCTGTCGGTAGTTTGTAGTAGTTGCCCAATCTTCCATTTGGCCTTTTGCCAATATTTCTGATGATTGAACTAAGTTCTGTATCACGGCGTTGAAATAATTCGGGAAAAGCTGTGAGTGACAACTATTCCCGAGTTAAAGCTTACGCACTTTGTTGTTTCGAAATCCGATTCGGGCATTTCAATGCCTCTGCTGGCAGTTTCGAACAGTGATACAGAAGAAAAATGTCTTCGCCTTGAGGCAAATGACTTTTTCAATAAACCTTTTAATGGCATTCCCTCAAGGAGCATGCTCTAGGTTTTTTATCGTTGGTTTTAACTGTAGTGGCTTATTCTGAAATGTTCAAAATAGGCACAATAACAGTAGCGACCTGAACTGTCGGAATACTGTATACAATTTTTAGTATGGATTTACCAGCAATTCGTAATAAAAATTTACTTTAGTCAATAATTCCCCGAGCTTTGAGTAGTGCCGTTTTAAAGTCATCTTCACAGTCTTTTGCAATGCCAGGGAGCATCTCGTGTTGTTCGCTGCCTCCCATTTTTAGCTGATAAAACAAGGTATCATCGGTGACTTGGTGAAGTGGTAGGTCGCTACCTGATTGAGTGGCTAATTGCTGCAACAGCTCCGTGAGCTGCAAATCTTGATGCTTTAGCCAATGTTGGCGCAGTAAATCGGTGATCTCTTCAATTTTGTGTTGATTCATTCCCTGACCTTGTCATCAGTGATCCAGCAGTATGCTATGAGTAATTCGACAAACCACGGTCACGTGGTAATCGTTGAGCACCAAGTGGCTGGGTTCACTCTCGGTGCAGTAGCGATTATAAAACAGTAGTAAATCGGCTGAACTATTGCTGATATTCCTAATGTAACGTTGCTCGCGTTGAGAAAAATTCAGGCGCTCGTTGTCTATTCGTTTAAGAAAATCATCTTGATTATAGTCTTTGACGCCATTTACCTTTGCCATGATCTTATCGACCATTTCGGTCGGTTTTGTGCCCACCCACTGCTTGAACGACTCATTTTTGAACGCCATCATGACAGCTGCAACAGCCAGTAAACAAAAGAACACTTTTTTCATGGTTTTAATTACATTTGTTAAATAGGGGAAAGCGCGAAAAGCGCTTATAATAACCAAGTTTTCATTATGTGGTGTTGCTGAGTCAATAACTAGCAGCATTCGCACAGAATCAGGAAGGCATGATGTCTGAGCCAGACGAAAATCAAAAAATTCCAGTAAAAGAGGTCAAAACAGGCCCAAAAACTCGAATCGAAAAACCCAAGTCGGATAAATATGATAGCAAAGCGCCACGGAGCCGAATTTATGTTCGGGCGGTTGAAGGCGTTTACCAAGTCCTGCGAAAACGCATGAACTGGGTCATGATGGTGGCATTTATGGCGCTGCCTTGGATTCAATTTGAAGGGCGTCAGGCGGTGTTGTTTGAAATTGCTGAACGCCAGTTTCATATTTTTGGTCTTACCATCTGGCCGCAAGACTTCATGCTGTTGGCTTTTGTGTTCATGATTGCAGCCTTCGCATTGTTTTTCTTTACCACCTTTCTAGGACGAGTTTGGTGCGGATATACCTGCCCTCAAACGGTTTGGACTTTCATTTTTATTTGGTTTGAAGAAAAGATTGAAGGCCCGCGCAATAAGCGAATGCGGCTTGATCAGTTGCCGTGGGACTTGAATAAGTTCTGGCGCAAAACGCTCAAGCATACCTGCTGGGTAGCATTTTCATTGTTCACCGCGCTTACCTTTGTGGCCTATTTTAGTGGCAGCGTCGAGTCGTTTATTGGCTTCTTTACCGGTGACATGGGGGGGGGGGCCTACTTTTGGGTGATTTTCTTCACGGCAGCAACCTATGGCAATGCGGGGTGGTTGCGTGAAACTGTGTGTTTGCATATGTGCCCGTATGCTCGCTTTCAGTCTGTGATGTTTGACCGCGATACCTTTACCGTGAGCTATGATGTAAAACGAGGTGAATCACGCGGGCCGCGCTCTCGTAAAGCCGATCCTGCTGCTTTGGGGCTGGGGGATTGTATTGATTGCTACTTGTGTGTGCAGGTTTGCCCAACGGGCATTGATATCCGTAACGGACTGCAATATGAGTGCATTAACTGCGGTGCGTGCGTAGATGCCTGCGACACCACCATGGAGCGTATGGGCTATGACAAAGGCTTGATCAGCTATACCACCGAGCGCCAGTTGGAAGGAGGCAATACTAAAATTACGCGCCCTAAGCTCATTGGTTATGGTTTTGTGTTGGTGGCTATGATTGGCGTCTTTATTATGACAGCAGTGACACGCTCTCCGCTTGGACTGGACGTGATTCGCGATCGGAATATGCTGTCTAGAACCACCAACGAAGGCTTAATCGAAAACGTATACACCCTGAAATTATTGAATAAATCGCAGCAAGAGCAAACCTATCAGCTCAGTGTAGAAGGTTTAGAAGAAGTTCGCTGGACCGGCGATCAAACCGTGGTCGTTGCGAATGGTGAAATCTTTAACTTGCCAATATCATTGGCAGTTGACCCGTATCTATTAGAGCAACCGATCACCGATATTGAGTTTATTCTGACCGACTCCGAAAACCGACAAGTGCGCCAAGAAAGCCGCTTTATTAAAGGCCGATAAATTGGCAAGTTTTGATTTTTCGGGGCTTAGCCCCGATACCATTTTAGATGCGCTTGAATCTGTGGGCATTCGCGCCGAGTCAGGTTTGTTAGCTCTGAATAGCTATGAAAACCGAGTGTATCAACTGCTCGCAGAAGATCAGCGTCGTTATGTGGTGAAGTTTTATCGCCCCGCACGTTGGTCGCTGGAACAAATCCGAGAAGAGCATGCCTTTGCCCATGACTTGGCCGATGCCGATGTACCGGTTGTTGCACCGCTTAAGTTTAACGGCGAGTCACTGCTGCAATGGCAAGACTTTTGGTTCACTGTATATCCGTCGGTGGGGGGGCGTACTTTTGACGGCGACGACTATGACGGCCTTGAACGCATTGGACAACAGCTGGGTCGTTTGCATGAAGTGGGCGCGCGTTCTTTGTTTGAGCACCGACCAGCCATCGACATGTCAATGTTGAACAACGGACTCGAGATCATTCGTTCACAAGCAGAAATCCCGTCTCATATCGATCAAGCTTTTCACACGACATTGGATGCCTTAGCGAGTGCCGTAGCGGAACGCATGCAGGGAATGTGCGATTTACCGCAATTGCGACTTCATGGTGATGCTCACTTGGGCAATATTCTGATTCGCGATCAAGAAGTGAACTTTGTTGATTTAGATGACAGCCGCAATGGCCCTGCGATTCAAGACATTTGGATGTTTTTGAGTGGCGAGCGCGATCAACAACTCACTCAGCTTGATGCTCTGGTTGAAGGCTACGAAGTGTTTCGCTCGTTTGACCATAAGCAATTGTCTCTCATTGAGCCCATGCGTGGCTTGCGCATGATTCATTATATGGGGTGGCTCACTCAACGTTGGGTGGACCCCGCATTTCCTCGCTCATTTACTTGGTTCAACACCATGCGTTATTGGGAAGAGCAAATTTTAGCGATGAAAGAACAAATAGCAGCGCTTGATGAGCGGCCATTGAGTTTGTTACCAGATGTTTCATGGTAATTTAGTTTTTTGACCTTAGCCTTTATGCATCAAGGCTTGTAGAGATTTACATAATCATCACAGTGACAACGATATTGCGTTGACCAATACCAAGCTTGTGGTAGTCTCACAGCAATCTTTTTTAATATGATGACTTAATAACAGGACGTGCCATGAGAAAATTACTTGTGACATTGCTGGCTATCGTAGCTTTGCCAATGGCTGCATTCGCTGCAGATTATAAAGAAGGAACTCACTACGAAGTGATTTCTAGCCAAGCAACGACTCAACCTGAGGTGATGGAATTCTTCAGTTACTATTGCCCACATTGTTGGAAATTTGAGCCTATCGTTGAGGCGTTGGAAGACGGCTTGCAAGGGGTAGAGCTTAAGCGTGGCCATGTTGAATTCTTGCCACCGCGTAATCCGCAGCTGGGTCAAATGATGACGCGTGCTTTTGCTGCTGCGCAAGTACTGAAAGTGGTGAAGCCATTCAGTGAGCAAGTGTATCAGCGTAACTTCGTTCAGCGCAAAATGGTTGCGACCATGGACGACGTGCGTGATATTTTCACTGCGATTGGCGTGAAAAAAGAAGACTTCAATGGCGCTTACAACAGCTTCCCTGTGAATTCGTTAGTGGCGCAAATGGCGCAAAAAACTAAAAAATACGGTGTGAGCGGTACGCCATCTGTGATTGTGAATGGTAAATACAAAGTGCTGGCCGGTGGCTTGTCTGATTCAGATGACTTCGTTGCTGATTACGTCAAACTTGTGAATTACCTTGTGACTCTCAAGTAATACTGAAAAGGCCCTGCGGGGCCTTTTTTGATTCCCCATGTATCAAATCCTAGTCAGTGCTTGTTTAGTTGGGCGTCCAGTGCGTTATGACGGCTCAGGCAAAGCACTCTCGAATCCCATCTGGTTAAAATGGCAAGCACAACAACGCCTATTACCGATTTGCCCGGAAGTCGTCGGTGGCCTTGCAACACCGCGAGCAGCTGCAGAGCGTCAGCCTGACGGACGTATTATGACGACAGAAGGCGCCGATGTGACGTCTCAGTTTCATCGCGGTGCGACCTTGTCATTGGCGCAGGCCATTCAATCGAACGTTGCATTTGCGGTATTAAAAGCCAATAGCCCATCGTGCGGTAATCAACAGGTTTATGATGGCAACTTTGCGGGGCGTTTAATTGAAGGCCAAGGTGTGACGGCTGCTTTGCTCAGCGAAGCCGGCTTTAAAGTGTTTAATGAACATCAGCTCGAACAAGCGGAAGTGTACTTAGAGCAGCTGGAGCGCGTCTAAATTTGTTTGGCTGAAGGTTGCGTCATCTCGTCTAATCGTTGATCTTTTTGCTGCCAACGTTCATTAAGTTGTTGTTGGAATGCCACTCTAAATTGTTTGTCTTCGAAGTAGTTTCCAATCAGATTTGAGTCGATCGGATTGGCTTGTACATGCACATTCACGGCGCTGAGCTTGCCCTGCAACAAGCGCGCAAAAGCGGGCTGATCACGGTCAATTTCTGGATATTGAATCGTCACATCGAGCAGGTTCTCGAATTGATCGCCCATGGCAGCTAAGGTGAAGGCAATGCCGCCAGCCTTAGGCTTCAGCAAGTGCCGATAAGGCGACCGCTGCGAATGGTGTTTTTGTGTGGTTAAACGCGTGCCTTCCACAAAGTTAACAATGGTGGTTGGAATTTTCCGAAATTTAGCGCAACTGCGGCGCGTGTTTTCGATGTCTTTGCCTTTTAAGTGCGGGTTCTTTTTCAAAAAAGAATGCGAATAGCGGCTAATAAATGGCATATCTAGCGCCCAAGATGCAATGCCAATAAACGGCACCCAAATCAGCTCTTTTTTTAGAAAGAACTTAGGCGGTGGAAGATCGCGTCCGAGCACTTGCATCAACACCATAATGTCGAGCCAACTTTGGTGGTTACTGATCACCAAATTCCAGCTTTTGGACGACACAGGCTTGGAGTAGCGTATCTGCAAATCGGGGTTGTTGGTTAAGCGAATAATGCCCCAGTTGAGGTAGATGAAGAGTGTATAAAAGACATGACTGACAGACGTGCACATGCGCTGCCAAGGGCCGATAGGCAGCAATTTTAAGATTCCCATGACGGTGATCATCGACCCCGTAAACGCCAAGTTAAGCGCGAGGCTCACGACGACAATAGGGGCCTTTATAAATGTAGGGAATCGATACAGCATGTTTATCTTAAGATTTGTTTTTCAAATCACTCAGTCGTTGGTCTTTTTCTGCCCAAATCGAATTGATCTTGCGCTGAAAAGTGACTCTAAATTCTTTGTTTTCAGTGTAATTGCCGAGCATGCTCTGATCCAAGGGAATCGTGCGAACATGGATTGTAACGCGGCGTAGTTTACCGCAAATAAACTCCCAAAAAGTCGGAGCAGTGCCGTCATAAGCAATGGTGACGTCTAATACCGCATCTAACTGGTCACCCATGCTCGACAACACAAAGCCGATACCGCCAGCCTTGGGCTTGAGTAGGTTGGCATAGGGAGACTTTTGACGTGTGTGCTTTTCGTCGGTAATGCGAGTGCCTTCAACAAAATTCATGATGCTCACCGGTAGCGTGCGGAACTTTTGGCAGGCAGCACGAGTGGTTTCAATATCTTTACCGGCAAGGTGCGGGTTTTTCTTGATGAAGCTTTTTGAATAGCGCTGCATGAATGGGAAGTCGAGTGCCCACCAGGCTAACCCCAGAATAGGAACATAAATGAGCTCTTTTTTGAGAAAGAACTTAAGAAACGGAATTTTGCGATGAAAAACGCGTTGCAACAGTAAGATATCAACCCAGCTCTGGTGATTTGAAATCACTAAGTAGCGACGGCTGATGTTCATTTCAGCTTCTGATTCAAAGGTTAAATCGATCTTTAAAAACAGGGATTGGTTCCATGAATTCACCATGATCCAATTCGATGCCATGACATCGGCAGCGGTGCTCATCCATTGACGCCAAAAGGTAATTGGAATGATCCATTTAAGAACAGCGAATACGAAAATCGGAATGACCCAAAATACCGTGTTGGCGATATAAAGTAGCATTCCTAGAAGCCCCCTAAATGGGCCGGGTAAAAACGACAACATGAATTTCCCTCACATGATTCGTGCAGAAGTGTATATCAAGGCGCGTTCACTGTCAGTCTTCAAAGTAGGTATAACCTTTGAGACTGCTGTCCAATTCTTGTTGAATTGATTGTTGCTCGTCGGGAGAACACTGCAATTGTGCAATTTGAGTCGCGAAAGTTTGACGTAAACGTTGTGGGTCGATATTCACGTAACGCAGCACATCTTCGGTGGTATTGCCGGTTTCTACGTCATCAATCTCATAGCCTGTGGCGGTGAGTTTGACATGTACCGAATGGGTATCGCCAAATAAATTGTGCATATCGCCCAATATCTCTTGGTAAGCGCCCACCATAAAAATACCAAAATAAATGGGTTCACCTTGGCAATACGACGGGATAGACAATGAGCCCTCTATGCCGTTTTGGTCGATGTATTCGCGGATTACTCCGTCGGAATCGCAAGTGATATCTTGCAGCACCACACGCTCAGTTAAAGGCCGTTGCAAACCGGTCAGGGGCACAATTGGAAAGCGTTGATTAATGCCCCATACATCGGGTGTACTCTGAAACAGCGAGAAATTGCAAAAGACCTTGCGAGCGAGTTTGTCGTTCAGTTCATCGAGCAAGTTTTGGTGGCTTCGAATCGCAGGATTCAGCCGTGAGCGAATGTCACTGCACAGATTTAAGTATAATTGTTCGGCAAGCGCCCACTCCGTGACATTCAGCATGCCTTGTACAAATGCTGTATGGGCTTCATCGTACCCATACTGAGCATCGTGAAAGACCTCTAAGATGCGCTGATTGTCGAGGTTATGCTGTAGCTTTTGCCACTGTTCGAGCGCAGCGGGCAGCGGGGCCGGAATTTCTGGTGTTGCGGACGAGATAGGAGAGTCTTCGTCAATGACGTTGGTAATGAGTACGGCGTGGTGCGCCGTCATGGCTCGACCTGATTCCGAAATAATATGAGGATGCGGGAGTTGATATTGTTCACATACATTGATCAGAGCCTGCATGATCCAATGTGCGTATTCTTGGCTCGAATAGTTCATCGAGCAGCTACTACGAGATTGGCTACCTTCATAGTCCACGCCTAAGCCGCCGCCCACATCAACGACCTCCAATTTCGCCCCTTGTAAGGTCAAGTCTGCATAGTATCGAGCCACTTCTTTCATGGAACGCTGGATGTCTCGAATGTTCGCGACTTGAGAACCAATGTGGCAATGCAATAGCGTTAAGCGGTCGAGCGCATCGTGCTGTTTTAACTGGGTGATGGCTTGCAATAACTGATAAGCATTGAGGCCAAATTTGCCTTTTTCACCGCCTGTATTCTGCCATTTTCCAGAAGCAGTGGTATTGAGTCGCACCCGTAAACCTATATTTGGAGTGACCCTGAGTGCTTTGGCCGCGTCGAGCAGCTTACCCAGCTCCGATAGCTTTTCAACCACCACATATACACGGTGTCCTAGCTTTTGTCCCAGCATAGCCAACCGTAAAAATTCGTTATCTTTATACCCGTTACAGACGATCGTGGTGGATGTTTGTGCCAACCCCAAAATAGCCAATAACTCTGACTTACTGCCTGCTTCTAGTCCCGGGTTCACGCCTTCGCTGGCAATTAAAGTATCAATCACTTTGCATTGCTGATTGACTTTAATGGGATACACCGGTGTGTATTGACCTTGATATTCAAGCGTATTGGCTGCGTTTGCAAAGGCTTGGTGAAGAGATTGAACACGATGCTCTAGAATATCGTCAAATCGAACCAATACCGGCAAACTAAGGCCGAGCGAATGCAATTTTTTGACGACATCAGTTAGGCGCAACGAGTGAGAATCTTCACCTGCATGAGGCTGCGCAATGAGCTCACCCTGTTCATTAATATCAAAATAGCCATCGCTCCACTGGGCAATGTTGTAACTGGCTTTGGCGTTCGTGACGAATTCAGCAGACATATATATGATGATAGGTTGGCAGTATCAATATTCTATTATTGTATGCTTTGCTAAGACGAGGCGCAGCAAAAAATTGGCTTGGCTGCATTGCGCTTACAGGTCAAAATGCCAATCGTTCAACAGTGGTCCTCAGACTTTAAGGAATTACCATTATGGCGGGATTACCTACCCCAAATTGGTTGACTGAAATACATCAAGATGCAGGCTCTGCATTTTCTTTGCAAACCGTAAAATTGTTGGCCGAAGTGCAATCTCCCTTCCAGTTGGTACAAGTATTTGAAACCACCGATTGGGGCAACTTCATGATTATTGATGGTTGCACTATGGTGTCGACTCGTGACAACTTTTTGTATCATGAGATGATGACGCACCCGGCCTTGTTTGGGCATGCAAACCCTCAGCATGTTGCCATTATTGGCGGCGGCGATTGTGGTACTCTGCGCGAAGTGTTGCGCCACCCTGATATCAAGTCGGTCACGCAAATCGATATTGACGAGCAAGTGACCATTATGGCGCGTCAATACTTTCCTGAGTTGTGTGAAAGCAATGATGACCCGCGTGCCACCTTGTTATTTGATGATGGCATTCAATGGATGAAAGACGTCGCGCCAGAAAGTTTGGATATTATTATCGTCGACAGCACTGATCCCATCGGTCCAGGGGAAGGCTTATTCAATCGCGCTTTTTACCAATCTTGTCTTGCCGCATTAAAACCCGGAGGGGTATTGGTACAACAAAGCGAAAGCCCATTGCTTCATGTGGATTTGTTGTGTCAAATGCGTCAGGCAATGAGTGATGCAGGGTTTGGTGCATTACAAACGCTGCAATTTCCACAGCCGATTTATCCGAGTGGCTGGTGGAGCTGTACGCATGCGGTAAAAGGCACTGAGTTTGCCGAGCCTCGATGGCAGGATGCTCAAAATCGCCCTTTCGACAGCTTGTACTACAGCGAGCAAACCCATCAAGGGGCAATGGCTTTACCACCGTATTTACTCAAAGCATTTGCGGCGGAGTAGAGTGAATGCAAGCGAGTACAAAAAAGGGCGCTGATGCGCCCTTTTTCTATTGCGATAGCCACTAGCTTTTAGTGGTTTGCTGCTGGCGTTTTTCTAGCGCTTTAAAAATATCGCGCCAACTGACGACCCCTACGGGGATGCGTTGGGCATTGACCACGGGAATACATGAAATCATATGCCGGTTAAACAGTGAGATGGCATCATGAACAGAATCATTGGGCGTCAAGGTGATGACGTGTCGAGTCATGATTTGATGAACCTTTTTACTCAGCGTTGCTCTGTCGTGAGGCGTTTCTGAGACCAGTCCAATGTGCGGGCTGAGTGCTTTAAATAAGTCTCGATCAGACACAATGCCGCACAGTGTGTCATCTTCGATGACGAGCACATGATGAAAACGGACATTCTCAAAAATTTCTTTCACGTGCTCAAGTGTGTCGTCCATGGTGACCGACACGACTCGTGTATTCATCAAACTTTCTAAACTCATACGTACACTCCTTGGTATTCAAAGGACCCCGTTGTTGAAGTTATAACTAAAACAAAAACTTGTAAAATAAAGTTGGTTAAATATTTAACTGCAGTCAATTAAAATTTCGGTCAGTGAATTTAAACCCATGTCAGCCTCTGGCGGTATTGTTTGTCAACCACGTAAAATATTTGTTAATGTCAGTGGTTGTAGAAGACACATCGGATGTGCACAAATGATTCAAACCTCTCGCCACGAAGAACACGAGCAAATTTCTAAAGCGCTACTCGCATGTCCAATCAATTGCCCTGTGGATGTTCAGGTTCTTGCGGGTAGCCATGTATACCGCCTGAAATCTCGACTCATTGGTATCGACAACCCTCATGTGTTATTGCTGCGCTTGGGCACGGATCAAAGCTGGAAAGATGCGAACCATCGGCTAGAACCGGGGCAGCCTGTAGTGATTCGAATGGTGAATGAGTCAGGACAATGCCAGTTGCTGGCATTTAGAACTCAGTTAGGCATGGCATGTAAAGTGCCGCGTCGTTGGCTTACTGTGCAGTTTCCTGAGCGTATCGAATCGGCCAATATGCGCGAGCAAAAGCGTATTCATGTGCAGTTTGGTTGTTATATTGAATGGGGCGACCATAAAGAAAAATTGTCATTGGGTACCATTATCGACTTATCGACCAAAGGTTGCCGCATTGAAACCAAGGTTGACCGTCCCATACCGGAAAGCAGCAACATTCGTATTCGCTTCAAAGATGAGTATTCTCATTTGACGTTACCGGGGGCAGTCCGAAACTCTTCAGTGGATGCATCTGGACAAATTGTTCATGGTGTACAGCTGACCGAGCTAAGCTCTACCGAACGTAGCCACTTGTCTGAACTCATGTTGGCAAATTACTAATTGGCCTGAGCGAAGATGCAGGTTTCGCCTGACTTGTAATTTGTCGTAATACACTTCTTGCCTTCAGATCTCTAACCTCTAATTGTGCGCTGTTGTTCGCACCACAATGGGGAGCAATCATATTTGCTCACAAGTTAGTTAAGGAACTGACTAGCTTCGGTAGAAGTGGACATCTTAATTCGCCATACACCTCTCCGATCTTGCCAGCTCGTCACCGATAGTAGGTACGAATATGCGTGTTCATTATGTTTTAGTGTTAGCGTCTTTGTTGTCTTTTGGATCTCAAGCATTAGTGATCTCCAATTTTGGGTCATCGTCTGCGCCCTTGCAGAAATCAGATAGCAATGCATTGCGACAAATTCAGATGGGGCACAATTATGCGCAAGGTTTGGGTGTAGAAATTGACTACGTCAAAGCCGCAAATTGGTATCAATTAGCCGCCGACCAGAATCACGCCGATGGGCAATATCACATGGGGGTCATGTATGCCAATGGTCGCGGTGTCGCTCAAGATATGGATTTAGCCATGCAATATTATCAACGTGCAGCAGCACAACAACACCCTTCAGCAATGAACGATCTCGGTTGGATATTTCAAAACGGTGTGAATGGTGAATCCAATCAGACCAAAGCCGCAGAGCTTTATTTGAAGTCGGCTCTAGCTGGGGATGCAACCGCCCAGAACAACTTAGGTTCCTTGTATGCCGACGGCTTAGGCGTTGAGCAAAACTTTGAACAAGCGGCCTATTGGTATGGTAAGGCAGTGGTACAAGGCCACGCTGATGCGCAAAACAACTTGGGTTCTTTGTATGCCGATGGATTGGGGGTGGATGCAGACTATCACCGTTCCGCATCACTGTTTCGGGACGCAGCTCAGCAAGGACACGTGATTGCTCAGCAAAACTTAGGCTGGAGCTATGAGCATGGCAAAGGCGTACCGCAGGATCTAAAGCTGGCATTCAATTGGTATCAGTCTGCAGCTGAACAAGGCGATGTGATGGCGCAAATAGACTTGGGCTACATGTATGAAAATGGCTTGGGGTGCACGCAAGATCAAGCTAAAGCTGATTACTGGTATGCTGTTTCAGGGCAGCAAGGCAATGCCGAAAAAGTGTATTACGCGGGGTTGATGCGCTAGTTTAACGTACTTTCGTTACGTGTAAAAAAGGCCTGATATTCAGGCCTTTTTGATGTCTGCTTTATTGTAAACGTTCCAAGGCTGTATCGCCCCAACCAATGAGTTCTCTGTTTTTAAACACTAATGGTGTGCATTCGTCTTTGGTGATTTTTCCGTCACCGTGCTTAGTGTTGGTTTGGTAAAACAAAATTTGGTACTCAGCATCATCTTGCTTTAGATTTTCGGTAAAGTCGGGTGTTCCCAAATTTGCCAATATAGACTCATAACTGGTGGATGTTGTGAGGTTAGCAATCGCAGCGCGATTGTCTTTTTGATGTTGTTGCCAGCCGTGACTATTGGCGAATTCAGAATCCCAATCGCCATCGTTTACCGAGACAACGCAACCGGCCAAAGTGCTTAACATGATCAGGCTGCCCGCTAAAACTATTACAGTGCGCTTCATTTTTTTCTCCTTGGTGAAGTCTTTCACTTGCTTGCACTGAATTGAGCAATGGCTGTGCCAAATATTATTTTATGATTTTAATCAATTAGTTATATTCTATTTGGGGGTTTTTGTGAAAATGATGTTGGTGATATTTACGAATAAAGTGTGAAATTAACTAACTGTTTAGGCTTCTTTGAGTTGGCTTGGCGTCACGCCGGTCCATCGTTTGAATGCGCGTCTAAAATTGTTCACATCACTAATTTCAAAGTGATTGGCCACTTGCTGATTGCTCCAACCTAAATCGTGAACCATGCAAATGGCTAAATATCGATAAGTGTCGTCTTGAATGCTCTGAAATGTGGTGCTTTCGTGCTTCAGTCTGCGTTTGAGTGTGCTATTGCTGACACCTAAATAATCAGCCAAGTCATGTAACTGGCAGTTAGGGTGCCGCTCGCAAAAACTGCGCGTTACTCGAATCAAATGAGGCACATGGTGAGTCGCTACACGCTCGCGTTTACATTGTTGTTGTATCGCCCGATATTCAGTATTGGGGGCCATTTCATGGGGCTGGCTAACACTGTGCATATTGATGCTGGCTCGACAAAATTGCCGATCGAATGTGGCGTTGGAACCGATGTAACTGTGGACCGACGCTATAGCGTGGTGATACGACAGTTGCCATTGCACTTCAGCGCAATAATTACGCAACCAAAAACTCACTGCACTGGTGGCAAACTTCAAATAGAAATTGGCTAAATTGGCCTGCGCAGACTCGCTAATTATGTCGAGGTGAACGTGAGAATGAGTTCTCAACACCCGCAATTGAATGGGCAGGTTCCAGCGCGAATAAAAGGTTGATATGTGCTGCGTTGCTTGTTTTATTGTTGGGCAATAACGCAACAGCTTCGCCAATGTATCGTCACTTAAAATGAGATGCTGGCCAAGTAAAAAAGGTAAGTCGGCATCGCCACAATGAAGCGCTTGTTCAATAAATTTATCGAGTTGGCTTTGCGATATGAACTGGTCGTGTTGACTAAATTGGTTGGCGAACAGCCGAGTTCCTGCAAGGTATGCTTCAGGATTGGAGGAGCGTTGCTGTAACAATGAATACAACAATTCAGCAATGATCGGTCGCATGACTTTATCGTTGCGGCTGACGTATGGCTGGCTCATGCGCGAATCGACTCGAGTTGTGAATTATGTTTGCGCGCATCCAAATTGGCATGACTTTGGCGGACCAAGGCTTCGGCACTGGTGCAATTAGAAATGGGTTGCTGTACCCAACACACCTCTAATTCGGTTGAAATGGAGTGGCAGATCTTTTTCAGAGCTTGCTCCATGTGTCGACTGGCATGAGCATGCGGCATTTGGTGAACCAACAGGGCGAACCGATTCCCCCGACAGCGACACACCAAATCATCAACATTCGAATGGCTTAGCAACAATTCGGCAAATGACTTTAAGAGCTGATCGCCTGCGAGCATGCCGTGCTTCATGTTGAACTGAGCAAAGCCTCTTATGTCGAGTACAAATAAGATGGGGTGCGGTTGATGCGTCATTGCAGCGCCACACACTCGCTGTAATTGCTGAATTAAATAGGGCTCGGTGTACACCTGTGTCAGAGGGTCGAGCAGGCGATACTCTCGATGAAACATTTCGCGTTGCCGAAGCTGACGATTAATTTGTCGCTGCTCACGCAGCCATTCAAACAGCCCGACCGTAATCATCAGCATGGCCAGTGGAATCGACAACGATTCTATATTTTGAAACAAGCGGTGATGCTCAGGATAACGCACAAATTCATCGGCAAAATCCAATACGGTGGAATACCAATAAAGTAAGCAGCCAGTGAACATTAAATGGGTAATACGACCCGAAGGCCGAGAGCAGAGTAAAAATAATAACCAGATCAGAGCGAATAGGCAGGCCACGCCTTCGCCTACAGCATCGAGCCACTGAATCTCAGGTTTGACTGTGCCGTTTGAAAGCGCCGCCATAAATAGAACCAGTGCGCCCACACACCCACCCACTAAATAGTGGAGGTGGTGCAACATGATAAAACGCAAGTGCTGAGTTAATTGAAATATAAGCATCGGCGAATCGTAACGACCGCAGATGACAGATTTTTGAAGAGTCACATATGAGCGTGAGCCGTATTGACCCCGTCAGAAAAGGTCACCGTAAAACGTCTTTAAAAATGTAAGCGCTTACTAACCTTGGGGTTCTTTTTAATTGAGCCTGTTTTGTTCCCAAAGTGAACTGGCAGAGTGCCGTCGCTGAATTGTCATGAAGCTATGAAACAATTTCGTCACACATCACAATTACGGTGCTTCCTAATGATTATCAGAAACTTAACTAATCTTTTTTGGGGCACACGATGAACAACCTTCCTTTCATCCTCTCGGGCTTGCCAATGAAACCATTGGCGTTGGCTTGTATGGCAATTTTTAGCGCAAATACGATGGCCGAAGTGCCAGCCGTTCAGGATGACAATGAACAGATCGAACACATTTTGGTGATCGGGCAAGCCGCATCCACCAGCAAGTCGTTGCAAGATCAGCGCGACGCCAACAATTTGATTACGGTTGCAACTGCCGATGCCATCGGTAACTTCCCTGATGCCAATGCCAGTGAGTCACTGCAACGCATGGTGGGTTTGTCCATTGAACGTGACCAAGGTGAAGGACGTTTTGTTCGTGTGCGAGGTTTAGCGCCTGACTACAACGCCGTGACTATTAACGGCACGCGAGTGCCTTCTCCTGAAGCGGGCCGCAGGGCTGTGGCTTTGGATGTGGTGCCATCGGATCTCATTCAAACCCTCACCGTGACTAAATCGCTAACACCCGACATGGATGCTGATTCACTGGGAGGTGCGGTTGATATCAAAAGTACGTCGGCATTTGATCGTGATGGCATGTTTTATAAATTCAATGCCGAAGGTGGATACAACGATTTAGAAGAAGAATACAGCCCCAAAATCACCGGCGCATATTCCAATACATTTGCGGATGACACAGTCGGCATTGCGATGGCTGCGAGTTGGTTGGAACGTAAATTTGGTTCAGATAACGTAGAAACCGGTGGCGGCTGGGACTTTGATGAAGACCCCGCCATTTTAGAAGAGCTAGAACAGCGCGACTATCAAATTACCCGAGAGCGTTTAGGCTTAGCGGCTAATTTTGATTGGCGTCCGAGTGATTCAACAACGGTTTATTTGCGCACTCTTTATAGTGAATTTTCAGACGAAGAGCAGCGTAATGCGATCGTGACCGAATGGGAAGACGGTACCACAACGGATGGCTCTGTTGCCTCTACAGAAGTTACGCGGGAGCTCAAAGATCGTGAAGAAACGCAAACCATTTCTTCAATCGTACTCGGAGCAGAACATGTGCTCGATGCTTGGAAATTGGACTATCAAATTGGCTGGAGTCAGTCTGAAGAAGACAACCCAGACTACATGGTGTCTAAATTTGAACATGCCGAAGGTGTTGATCTATCGGTTCAGGGATCGAGCAAGCCGCGCATTCAAGCGCAGCAAGATTACTATGATTACGATGCCTATGAGTTGGATGAAATTGAGGTGTCAGACTCGTTTACCGAAGACACCGAGCACAATGTTCGCTTCAATGTGGCGCGTGAATTGGACTGGGACGATGCACAAGTTGAAGTTAAATTTGGCGTTAAGATGAGTCGCCGAGACAAGGATAATCGCGAAGATATTTGGGTGCTCGAAGACTTGGACGAAGCAGGCATTGCAGACGAACAACTTCTTATGTCTGCAAACTTAGGCAGCCAATCTGACTATTCATTGGGCGACTTTGGCCGCACTATCTCTGCAAACAGTATTCGTGGCTTGGCTCAATCTGTTGGACGTCATGGGTATGAGGACGACGTTGAGTCGCGTATTAACGACTTTGATGTCGCAGAAGACGTTGATGCCGGTTATGTCATGGCAACGGTCACCCAAGGTGATATGACGGTGATTGGTGGCCTAAGGTATGAAAGCACCGACTTTGAAGCCAAAGGTTGGCGTTACAATGACATAGACGAAACTTTCACTGAGCGTAAGGTTTCAAATGACTACGACCACTGGTTGCCATCATTGCAAATGCGCTACAACCTTAACCAAGACATGGTGATACGCGCTGCGTGGACAAACTCGATTGTGCGCCCAACGTTTGAACAGCTGGCCCCCGGTTTTGTGATGGAAGAAAGCGATGGCGATATTGAAGTTGAATTAGGCAACCCTGAGCTTGAAGCGTTGGAGTCGATGAACCTCGATCTCGCATTTGAGTACTATATGGGCGAATCGAGTTTGGCTTCAGTGGGTGTGTTCTACAAAGATATCGAAAACTTTGTATATGGATCTGATTTAGCCGGTAGCCCAGGGTATGAAGACTTCGACAAAGCAGAAACCTATGCCAATGGCGATTCAGCTGACTTGTATGGGATTGAACTCAATTGGGTCAAGCAAATGGATGAGTTGCCTGCGCCTTGGAGTGGCTTATTGTTGAGCGCCAATGGCACATATACCGATTCTGATGCCGACATTAGTTATTACGATGATGGCGAGCGCCTCACCCGTTCTATTCCGTTCCCAAGCCAGTCTGATAAAACTGCAAACTTTGCTATCGGGTATGAGGATCAGGACATGAGCCTTCGGCTATCCGCGGCTTACAAGTCTAAATATCTGCTTGAGGTTGATAAGATTGATGATGAAACCTACGACGTCTATGAAGACGACCATGTACAGCTCGACTTCATTGCAAAAGCCTATGTTGCAGACGGGATACAGGTTTATTTTAATGCGTTGAACTTAACCGATGAGGCCTACTATACCTATGCCAAATCATCACGTTACAACGTACAGCATGAAGAATATGGCCGCAGTTTTCAGCTGGGTGTGACGGTGTCTGGGCTGTAAGGGAGTGATATTCATGATTCGATCGTTAACGACACTCGCCTTGGTCGCCGCTGGCTGCTTATTGATGGGGTGCGAAAGCACCTCACTTTCCACTCCGCTAAGAATGGTACCCAATGTCGAATTCTCACGCCAAACACTGATACTTGAGCATGGCAACGTTGGGCTCACCGAACAAGGGATAACATGGTCAGTGGGCGCACAATCGGGCGTGGTGGCAGGAGACTATCATGGCTTGGAAGCACGTCAATTGGGGGATCTTCAGCTGTTTGCCACCATCACTAATAGCGGGCATGGTTTGGCTCTTTTTGAATGGTCGGCCAATGGCCCCATCGAGCGCCAACAAACAAAACTGACGACCTTGCTCGCGGATGAGCAATGCCTGTATGTGAGTGCGGCAAGTCAAAGTTTATATAGCTTTGTGCAAGATGGTCGAGGCGCAAGTCAACAATGGCTGTTGGCCTACCAAGGCAAGGTACTGCCAGAGGCAAAACTAGTCCGACAATTGCCGGTGGGTTATAACAGTAGTGCTTGCGGTGCGGATGACGAACGCGGTTATGTTTACCTTGTTGAGGAAGACGTAGCGGTTTGGCGTTATCGCGCAGAGCCCGAAGCGATGCCAGAACGCGCCGTGGTTGCGATGCCAGAGCCGTGGGGCAATATCGCACATGATATTGAAGCCATTCGTGTACTGCCAACGGGAGATATCTTTGCCTTGATGCCCTCCCAACTGATGCAGTTGAAACCTGAATCTGCGGATTTTAACAGTGTCACCAAAACACGAGTGTGGTCACTACCCACTCAAGCAGCAGAGCAATTCAACGTGACTGTTTCGGCTCATAATGAAGTTGAGATAAGGGTCTTCGACGAGGCTGAGAATAGGACCTACTCGGGTCTCATTTCAACCCAATTTGCAAGCCTTACAGCAGTACCCGTGATGACCGAAGTGACAGCCTCATTTGATACTGCTCCGGCGAGCCAAACGGGTGATGCGATGGATGATCCTGCCATTTGGATTCACCCCACAGATCGCAATCAATCATTGGTTTTGGGCACGCATAAAAAGCAAGGCTTATATGTTTACAACCTTCAAGGCGATACATTGCAACGACTTGAAGATGGTCGCTTGAATAACGTTGATGTGCGTACAGTGGATTCAACTGTATTTGGTGTTCAAGGTGTGGCTGTTGCCAGCCGCCGCGATGACAACTCCGTGATTGTGTACGGTATTGATGCCCAGCGTAAAGTGTTTCAACTACTTACGTTCGATACGCCGTTAAGCCAAATTTACGGCATTTGCATGGGCGTTGTTGATGGCGCATTCTCAGTATTCCCGAATGATAAAGATGGCCGCGTACTGCAGTACTCGCTGTCGTATGGTGGTCATTGGAATGCTGTGTTAAAACGGACTCTGCAAGTGGCCTCTCAGCCCGAAGGATGTGTGGTGAGTGATGCTCAACAGCGATTATTCGTCGGTGAGGAAGGCACGGGTGTTTGGGAGACTGATGCTTCAGCGTCTGGCGATTCAATGTGGCAATCTGTGGTAAAAATTGGCGATCTGCTCAAAGCAGACGTAGAGGGGATTTCCATTGCTAAGGGCACGCCTGATTTGTTAGTGATGTCGAGTCAGGGTAATGACAGTTATGTGGTGATTGAAGCGGTTGCGCCCTACCGTTACCGAGGACGTTTTCGAATTGGTTTAGATCCGCAAACCGGCATTGATGGTGCCTCAGAAACCGATGGCTTAGATGTGACCAGTATGGCCTTGAATGCAGAATTTCCCAAAGGTTTGCTGGTGGTGCAAGACGGCCGAAATTTGATGCCCGATCAACCTCAAAATTTTAAGTTTGTCAGTTGGCAAAAAGTATTGGAAACACTAGAACCGTAAACGAAATGGGCGGCTTAATGCCGCCCATTTCGTTGCTGACGTAGATTTGGACTTATAGTCGTTCGAAAATTGCATACTCGCCTGAATACACCATTTTCTCATCAACGGTATGCCACATAATGAATTTGTTGTGGTCGATGACATCAATAGACAAAGACTTCTGAGACCCTAAATAGAAGTCATGCTCGGCATCGACCAAGCTATGTTTACCCACATAAAAGTAAGCGCCGCAGGAAATAAACGTGTTCGAGCCATTTTGGGTCTTAACCAGTGAGATCACTTGATCAGGGTATTTTTTCCAAAGCCCTTTGCCTTTGGCGCTAATTTTACGTTGCACTTCTGCTTCACGCGCACGCCACTCAGGTGTCTTTTCTTTGATGCTTGGATCAAATGTTTTGCTAATGGCTTTGTAAGCCTTGGGGCCAAAGATACCCATCAGCTGACCTTGCACTTTTTTATGATTGTCGATCCGGTGGCAGTAGAAAGAGTCACCTTCCTCAGACGTATAATTTGTGTACTTTTTTCGAATCGCAGCAGTCGATTTATCATCGGTCATGATGAATTCAATTGTGGTGTCTTCATTGTTCAAAAAGAAGTATTTGTACATATCAAAGGGCGTTTTAACATAAAGCGACTGACTGATTTTCCACTCGCCCATAAAGTAATTCGGCTCAATGGAATCAATCTTCTGACCTTGATTCTGGCTTCTGTCGACGGCAACAGCTTCGCCCTGCTCAACGTATAGTTCTTTGGGTATTTCGGGTAAGTAGGAGTGCGCGAAAAATGATATCGAGAGACCGAGCATCACGAGCAATCGTTTCATGATAAAACCTTCTGACTTTGCGGAGCAGCTTCGATCAGCTGCACATGAGTGAGAGGTCATCATTCATAGCTTAAAAAGCCTTCTCAAGCGTTATCAAATAAATGCTCAGATTATTGGGGCGCAACGCCCGCATCAGACAGCGCTGAGTGTCCTTTTCTCGGGGTTAAGAAGCGAGTTGTCGCATTAGGCGATCAATGGCGCGATAACCTACCGCTTCACTGAGATGCTTTTGCGTGATGCGTGGGTGTTGTTCTATATCGGCAATGGTACGCGCCACTTTCAATATACGTTGATGTGCCCGAGCTGATAAACCGAATTGGATGACAACTTTTTGCAGGAATTGCAGTTGTTCAGTGTCTAAGCTGCATACGTGTTGAAGTTGTTGCCCGCTGAGTTGCGAATTAGGGCTTCCTTGGCGTTGTATTTGAATGGCTCTGGCAGCTTCTATTTGCTGCCGTATTTGAGCTGAATTTAGACCATCGGCTTTACCTTGATGCAGTTGCTCTGGAGGGATAGAGGGCACTTCCAAAGAAATATCAAAACGATCAAGCAGCGGTCCAGAGAGTTTATTTAAATAACGTCTGATTTCATCGGGTGTTGAACGGCATGGCACATTTGGATTGCCCCAATTTCCACATGGGCTGGGGTTCATCGCAGCGATCAGTTGAAAACGTGCCGGGAAGTCGAGTTGTCGCGCCGCACGAGAGATTGTCACAGTGCCTGACTCAAGTGGCTGTCGCAGCATATCAAGTACCTTGCGATCAAACTCGGGCAGCTCATCTAAAAACAAAACGCCCTGATGCGCCAAACTAATTTCGCCTGGTTTTGGATGGCTGCCACCGCCGACCAAAGCAACGGCACTGCTGGAATGGTGCGGCGCTCGAAAAGGCCGTCTGCGCCACTGTTCGGCATTAAAACCCTGATGACTAATCGAGTACACCGAGGCGCTTTGCAACGCTTCCGCTTCGGTCATGCTGGGTAAAATTCCAGGTAATCGGCTTGCCAGCATCGTTTTACCGGTGCCCGGCGGGCCATAGAATAACAAGTGGTGTTGCCCCGCTGCCGCAATCATGAGTGCCCGTTTGGCCTGATGCTGGCCAATCACATCTTGCATGTCGGGTATATTGGCTGAATGGCTGTGGGCTGCGCTCTCACTCGCCTGAGCGTTCGCAAAGTCCAATTGATGTTGGCCGTTAAGCCAAGCCGTCACTGATAGTAAATGATGAGACGTTCGACAGTTCTGTGCTTCAATCAATGCGGCCTCGGCACCATTGGCTTCGGGCAAAATGAGTAGGCGTTTTGCATTCTGAGCTGCAAGCACAATGGGGATCACGCCTTGAACGGGCCTAAGCTCACCAGAAAGCGCGAGTTCGCCGGTAAATTCCGCTTGAGCGATCTGTTCCGACTTGCATTGGCCTGATGCCACCAGAATGCCAATGGCAATGGGTAAGTCGAATCGTCCACCCTCTTTGGGCAAGTCGGCTGGCGCTAAATTGACGGTAATACGCTTGGCTGGGAAGTCGAATCCAGCATTGATTAACGCGCTACGTACGCGCTCTTTCGATTCTTTTACCGATGTTTCAGGCAAGCCAACAATACTAAAAGCGGGTAACCCATTAGACAAATGCACTTCAACGGAAACTAAGGGTGATTGCATGCCCACTACGGCACGACTGAGAATAACAGCAAGATCCATGTTACAGATTCCTTTCTGACATGAAGAGATTTGGACTGCAGGTGGTTTTCTTCCTGAATACCATTTTAAAACCTGCACTTAGAAGCGTAGCTCAGACTTAAACATTCGTTGAATTAAATATTTTTTAACAAATATTATGATTTCTTTCATTGAGAGCGGAAATAAAGCCCACAAAAGGTTTGCGCAAAACGCAAGCCTGTGTTTGAATTACAGGCACTGAGTGTTGTAAATTTGCCATTACAGTTGGCGTTGCAACAATATCTCTCACTAAATTCCGTTATAAACAGAAGAAGAATTGCTGAAATGATTCGTAACGTCGTATCCCTAGTGCTGATTCGCATTGTCGTGGTGGTGATTACCAGCGCGCGGGGTATGTCTTAGCTTACGAAAAGCAACCGAATGACAAACCCCCGCGCCGAAAGGTCCGGGGGTTTTTCTTTGCTCGGACTTTAACCGTGCGGGGCAAGAACAAAGGATAGGTAAAATGACAGGCGCAGATTTAGTGGTACAAACGCTCTCTCGAATGGGAGTGGAAACCATCTTCGGATATCCCGGTGGCGCTATCATGCCGGTGTACGATGCAATCCATCGAGGTGATGTAGAACATATTCTATGTCGCAATGAACAAGGTGCTGCTTTGGCTGCCGTAGGTTTTGCACGCGCTTGCAATGATGTCGGTGTATGTTTGGCCACATCTGGCCCCGGAGCGACCAATCTGATTACAGGCTTGGCAGACGCCATGCTTGATTCTGTGCCTGTTGTTGCAATTACTGGCCAAGTGGCGCGCCCACTAATGGGCACCGATGCGTTTCAAGAAGTCGATATTTTAGGTTTGTCATTAGCCGTGACTAAGCACTCCTTTCTGGTAGAAGATGCCGGCGAGCTGCAATCGATTCTCGAAGAGGCATTCGAGCTTGCGCGCAGTGGACGCCCCGGACCAGTGCTGGTGGATATACCGAAAGATATTCAAATAGCCGCGTTGTTACCCGGCCCTTTATCTGAACTGTCTGAGCCTACCGACAAAATTGATGCGTCATCTATTGCTGCTGCGGCAGAGATGATTCAAACGGCGAAAAAGCCGATCTTGTATATCGGCGGCGGTGTAGGCATGGGCGGTGCGGTTGACTCACTGAGAGCACTGGCCGAGCATTCTGGCATTCCAAGTGTCACCACGCTCAAAGGCATTGGTGCAATTGAAGATGAATGGCAATACCACCTGGGCATGCTGGGCATGCATGGCACCAAAGCTGCCAATTTAATGGTGCAAGAAAGTGATTTATTGATTGTGGCGGGCGCTCGATTTGATGATCGAGTTACGGGCAAATTGGATGAGTTTGCACCTCACGCAAGCGTGGTTCATTTTGACATCGACCCCTGTGAGTTAGGTAAACTACGCCACGCTCATGTTGGTTTGCTGGGAGATTTGGACGACGGTTTACAGCGTCTTTGCGCACAGCTCAATACCCCGCCCGATATTGCTCCGTGGCAGCAGCGTTGTGTTGAACACAAAGCCACTCATGCTTGGCGTTACGACAAACCCGGTGAAAGCATTTTTGCCCCGAAGCTGCTCCATCAATTATCTCAAGTATTACCGCATGATTCGGTGGTGGCGTGTGATGTTGGGCAGCATCAAATGTGGGTGGCGCAGCACATGTCGTTTGCTCAACCTAACGACCATTTAAGCTCCGGTGGCCTCGGTACTATGGGGTTCGGTTTGCCTGCAGCAATTGGTGCGCAATATTCTCGAAAAGACGCCGTGGTGGTGAATGTGACCGGCGATGGCTCGTTTATGATGAACGTACAAGAGCTTGGCACCATCCGCCGGTATGGTCTTCCGGTAAAAATATTGCTGCTCGATAACGAGCGACTCGGCATGGTGCGTCAGTGGCAAGAACTGTTTTTTGATGGACGCTACAGCGAGACTATTTTGTCCGACAACCCGGATTTTGTGGCGCTGGCAAATGCCTTTGGTATCACCTCTAGAACCATTACCCGAGATGATGAAATTCAACAAGGTATCAACGATTTAGTAAATAGCGAGGGAAGCTATTTATTGCATGTAAGAATTGATGCTGAAGAGAATGTTTGGCCGCTTGTTCCCCCAGGTGCTGCAAACCAACAGATGATGGAGACAGCTGAATGAATATAGGTTCAAATGAGCACACATTAAGTATTGAAGCTCACGATCGACCTGCAACCATTGAACGTTTATTACGCGTAATTCGCCATAGAGGCTATCGGTTGTGTAAAATGTCGGTCGAATCGAGTCAGGAAGACGAAAGAATCGCTGTATCCGTCACTGTAAACTGTGAGAAATCAGTGAATTTCCTGCAACAACAATTAGCAAAATTAGTCGATGTATCCTCTGTTGAAGTTGCATCGATCAATGAAGAAACGAATCAACTGCGCATTAGCGCTTAATTAGGAAGTTGTAATTATGGCTGCGAAAGCTGAATTTATCTGGTTTAACGGCGAAATCATGCCGTGGGAAAATGCCACTGTTCATGTACTGAGTCACGCAATTCATTATGGCTCTTCAGTGTTTGAAGGTGTTCGTGCCTACAACACGCCAAAAGGCCCTGCGATCTTCCGTCATCAGGAGCACACCAAGCGTTTGTTTGATTCTGCGAAAATTTATCGCATCAACATCGCCCACTCTGCCGATGAAATCATGGAAGCAACGCGTGAGTTGATTCGCCAGAATAAATTGGAAAATGCTTACATTCGCCCAGCAGCATTTCTTGGCGATATCGGTTTAGGCTTACGCGCCAACCCTGATGCGAAGTCAGACGTTGTCATTGCAGCCTTTGAGTGGGGCAGCTATTTGGGTGAAGGTAGCTTGGAAGCTGGCGTTGATGTAGGTGTTTCAAGCTGGAACCGTTTGGCCCCAAACACCATGCCTACAGGTGCAAAAGCCGGTGGTAACTACTTGTCATCACAATTAATCGCGGGCGAAGCCGGGCGTCATGGCTATGCCGAAGGGATTGCGTTAGACATTCATGGTCAGATCTCTGAAGGGTCTGGTGAAAACATTTTTGTGGTCCGCAACAACGTCTTGTACACACCACCCACCACAGCAGGTATTTTACCAGGCATCACGCGTTCAACGCTGATTACCCTTGCAAAAGAGCTGGGCTACGAAGTGCGTGAAGAGTCATTAGCGCGCGAAGCTCTCTACCTTGCTGACGAAATTTTCATGTGCGGCACAGCGGCTGAAGTCGTTCCTGTACGCAGTGTTGACGGCATTCAAGTGGGTGAAGGCAAACGTGGCCCAATCACCGAGAAAGTACAAACGATGTACTTTGGCTTGTTTAACGGTACAACAGAAGACAAATGGGGTTGGTTGGATTACGTATAAATCCGCCCCTTGATACGATTACAGATTTGGAGATAAGTATGCCTAGACCATTGCGTTCGGCTACGACAACTGAAGGCCGCAATATGGCTGGAGCACGTGCATTGTGGCGTGCTACGGGTACAAAAGAAGGTGATTTCGGTAAACCGATTATTGCTGTTGTGAATTCATTTACTCAGTTTGTACCGGGTCATGTTCACTTAAAAGACATGGGTCAACTGGTTGCGGGTGCAATCGAAGAAGCGGGCGGTGTTGCAAAAGAATTCAATACCATCGCCGTTGATGATGGCATCGCAATGGGTCATGGCGGCATGCTTTACTCGCTCCCATCTCGTGATCTGATTGCCGACTCGGTGGAATACATGGTGAATGCTCACTGTGCTGACGCCATGGTCTGCATTTCAAACTGTGACAAAATCACTCCGGGTATGTTGATGGCTGCAATGCGCATCAATATTCCAGTGATTTTTGTATCCGGTGGCCCAATGGAAGCGGGTAAAACCAAGCTTTCAGATCAAATCATTAAGCTCGACTTAGTTGATGCAATGGTGCAAGCGGCAGACCCAACAATTTCTGACGAGCAGTCAGAGCAAGTTGAGCGCAGCGCGTGCCCAACTTGTGGCTCGTGTTCGGGTATGTTCACGGCTAACTCCATGAACTGTTTGACCGAAGCTTTAGGCTTATCTCAACCGGGCAATGGCTCTATGTTAGCCACGCATGCCGACCGCGAACAATTGTTCCTCACTGCCGGTGAGCGTATTGTTGATTTGGCCAATCGTTATTACTTCAAAGATGACGAGTCTGTATTGCCGCGCGCGATTGCATCTCGCCAAGCCTTTGAAAACGCGATGGCGTTAGACATTGCGATGGGCGGTTCGAGTAATACGGTATTGCACTTGTTAGCCGCAGCAGTTGAAGCCGGTGTTGATTTCAACATGGACGACATCAACGGTATGAGCCTGAAAGTGCCACAACTTTGTAAAGTTGCGCCATCAACGCCGAAATACCACATGGAAGATGTTCACCGTGCTGGTGGTGTGATGGGGATTCTGGGCGAACTGAATCGAGCCGGACTGCTCCATGCTGATTGCCCGAATGTACTCGGCGAAACCATGGCCGAGACGTTGGCGAAGTGGGATATCACAGTCACCGAAGATCAAGCGGTGAAAGATTTCTTCCGTGCGGGGCCTGCAGGCATTCGTACCACCAAAGCATTTAGCCAAGATTGCCGTTGGGACACGCTTGATGATGACCGTGCTGAAGGCTGCATCCGTTCGATTGAGAACGCCTTCTCACTCGAAGGTGGATTGGCGGTCCTGTCGGGTAACTTAGCTGAAAACGGCAGTATCGTGAAAACAGCAGGCGTTGATGAAGAGAACTTACTACATACCGGCCCAGCACGTGTGTATGAGTCTCAAGACGATGCCGTGGCTGGAATCTTAAACGGTGAAGTGCAAGCTGGTGAGGTGGTTGTGATCCGTTATGAAGGTCCTAAAGGTGGTCCGGGGATGCAAGAAATGTTGTACCCAACCAGCTACCTGAAATCTATGGGACTTGGCAAGAAGTGCGCACTCGTCACTGACGGTCGTTTCTCGGGCGGCACCTCTGGCCTTTCTATTGGCCATGTTAGCCCTGAAGCTGCAGCCGGAGGTACCATTGCATTGGTGCAAACCGGAGATGAAATCGCCATCGACATCCCTAGCCGTAGCATGAAGCTCAACATCAGTGATGATGAGCTAAAGGCGCGCCGTGAAGCGATGGAAGCGAGCGCAACACCGTGGCAACCGGTCAATCGTGAACGTGAAGTTTCGTTCGCGCTGAAGGCTTATGCCATGCTCGCCACAAGCGCCGATAAAGGTGCTGTGCGCGACACTAGCAAGTTATAAGACATACCGGTAAAAAGGGTCGCTTATTGCGGCCCTTTTTACTCATTCATGTAATTAATGAAGCATGCAACTAATGCATGCTCGTGAAGAGAGAACCGAATGGCACAGCCCACTCCATTGAATCCGCAACCCACTCATCCAACTGACTCAGAATATTTGCGCAAGATTTTGCTCGCGCCAATTTATGATTTAGCCAAGGTGACGCCGTTGCAGCCAATGAAGAAACTCTCTGAGCGTTTAGGTTGTGACGTGGTCTTAAAACGCGAAGACATGCAGCCTGTACATTCATTTAAATTGCGTGGTGCTTATAACAAACTATTAAGCCTGACGAATGAGCAGCGCGCCCGTGGTGTGGTTGCAGCGTCGGCAGGTAACCATGCGCAAGGCCTTGCTATGTCCGCCGCAAAGCTAGGCGTCAACGCTACCATTGTGATGCCAACCACGACTCCAGATATTAAAGTAGATGCGGTTCGTCGACTGGGTGGAAACGTGGTGCAAGTGGGCGATAACTTTGATGCTGCCAGCGCAGAGTCTCGCCGGTTAGCAGCAGAGCAAGGCATGACACTTGTGCCACCGTTTGATGATGTTGAAGTGATCACAGGGCAAGGCACCTGTGGCATGGAAATGCTACAACAATCGCAGAAACTCAATGCGGTATTTTTGCCGGTGGGCGGCGGTGGTTTAGCGGCGGGTGTGGCCGTGTATTTGCGTCAACTTCGTCCGGATATCAAACTTATCGGTGTGGAAGCAGAAGACTCGGCTTGCTTAGCCGAAGCGTGGAAGCATGGTAAACCGAGCGATTTGTCGAATGTTGGTTTGTTTGCTGACGGGGTTGCGGTGAAACGTATTGGCGAAGAAACATTCCGCCTTTGCTATCAACATCTTGATGATGTAATCACTGTGAGTACCGACGAAATTTGTGCTGCGATTAAAGATGCCTTTGACGACATGCGCGCGATTTCCGAGCCAGCAGGCGCATTGTCGATTGCGGGGCTGAAAAAATATGCGCAACAAAATGACGTTGCGGGGCTTCAATTAGGCGCAATCTTGAGTGGCGCTAACCTGAATTTCCATACTTTGCGATATGTGTCTGAGCGCACCGAATTAGGCGAAGGCAAAGAAGCCGTGCTTGCGGTGACGATTCCAGAGCGCAAAGGAAGCTTCCGTCAGTTTTGTGAAACCTTGCAAGGCAGAGCGATCACCGAATTTAATTACCGTTTTGCAGACAATGCGAGCGCCAATATTTTTGTGGGTGTTCGGGTGGAAGATGAGTCGGCTCGACTTGCGTTAATCACCGAACTTGAAGACAAAGGCTATGCAACGCATGACTTGACCAACAACGAACTGGCGAAACTGCACATTCGTTATATGGTGGGTGGCCACCCTCATCGCTCAATTCCAGAAAAGTTATTGGGCTTTGAATTTCCTGAGCACCCGGGTGCCTTGCTGAAATTCCTCAATACCTTGGGCGAGCAGTGGAATATTACCCTGTTTCACTATCGTAATCATGGTGCTGCGTATGGTCGAGTATTTGCGGGTTTTGAAGTGCCAGAAACCGACAACGATGCCTTTCATGGTTTCTTAGAGCAGGTTGGATACGAATATCATGATGAAACGAACAACCCAGCTTACACCGCATTTCTAAAATAAATTCCAATGGGGCTTACAGCCCCAATTTCCCCCATCCTAAAAATGCTTGTGCAACAGCCATTAGCACCAAACAAAACCATCCAGCCAAGAGCAAGTAACCCAAATAAGTTAGGCGTTTTTCCCATCGCTCCGATGCTGAAATGGCGCATTCAATGTGGTTTTTCCAAATGAGTTCGGCACAATCCGAGTCTTTTGCAATGAACTGCAGATCATGACGCTTAGCAATTTTATGAATGGCATCAATTTCGTTCGACGACAAATAATCCTTCAATTCTGAGTCATGTAATTTGCTGAGCCAAAAACCACATACCGCAATATTACTGTGATTCATCACGTTCGGACCCATCCAACGGCTACCAATATTGAGTTTTTCAATGCGTAAACGCAGCACTCTGCGCTGGAGTTTAATCATGATACTGAGTATCACCATAAAGACGGTGAGTGCCAAAGCGCCTATTTTTCCATAATCGAGAACCCATTTGCTGATGTTGGGGAGTTGGGTTTGATCGTTGGCATATTGTCGTGAGATTTCAAGCAACAAGTAGTCAGTATGAACTAGCGTAATGCCGACCAACAACAGGGCGATAATAATCACTTGGCCAAACTTAGCGGGAGATTTGAGAATGTTGGAGCAACCGCGCAACCAATGGCGAGGTTGTAACCCTCGAATGCCGGCATTTTCGGTTTGATGAACCACATGAAGTAATTTTTGCTTACCAGAGCAGCGTTGCCAAGGACAAGCGTTGGCCTTTTTAAGCTCTTGAGCGAGTGGCTGCTGCCAGTGTTCTGGAATTTCAGTAGGCGCCGCACAATTGCGGCTGGCCAAATGTTTGTATGCGAGAGTGAATCGAGCGTTATCCGCCAACCAATTCATAATACTTCCTTTCAAAGCGGACGGTATCAATCCTTGGATTTAAGTGTAGCCTCCAGCTCAGCAACCGTAGCCTCAAGTTGTTCTAATTTTTCACGTGTTTTAAGTAGCACACGATTTTGAACATCAAATTCTTCGCGAGTGACCAGATCAAGCTTGCTCAATTGTGATTGCAATACGGTTTTGGCTTGGGTTTCTACATCGCCAGCAAATTGTTTGACACCCGTTGGCACGGAGTCGGCGATTTGGCGGGCTATTTCTTCAAGTTTAGATGGGTTGATCATTTCAATCTCCTTAACAATTGCTCTGATTGTAGCGTCATCGCGACCCTACTTATAGCGGATCTTGGTGATTTTAAATATAAGTACCGTTGTGTTTGCTCGAGCGAAGAGACTTTTAAACAGAGCGTTGTGACCCGACTTGCCTCGATTCTATAACGCGAGTAAAACCCGTTGGCTGGGCGTCACTATCTGAATTGTCAGATCGGAACTATGCTTTTGGGTTACGGGTGATTTTTTTAGACTTAAATAGGATGATGAGCATGGCGAGCACAGAGCGGAATAAACAGTCCAAAGTCGCGTCAACGGATATTGATAAAACTACGATTGAGCGGTCCCAAGCTAAAGCTCAACCTGCCGCTGAAGACTCTTTGCAAATGCCAGAGAGTCTCTCGGAGATGCTCATTGTCGATCCTGAAAGCTTGGCTCCAGCGATGAAAAATCCTTTGTATTACACCGAAAAAAACCTCGAACGTATTTTGTCTAACTTAGACACCATGCGCTCGCACATCTATCCGGTGAGTGTGAATGATGACGACGATGAGCCCGTTGCTCAAATCTTTCCATCGGTGTGCATTATTGGGTTGGGGCGATGTGGTTCAAACATAGCGTTGGACGTTGCAACACTGGTGTATAACGCTCGAAATTACTATCTGTCGCAGCAGGAAAGTGCGGAGCAAATTGCATCGGAGGGAACGTCGGGAAATTGGCTTCGTCGACATTTTTCGTTGAATAAAAGCGACAGCAAATCGCCGGTATTTTTGATCGAACCGATTGTGATGTTAGGCGACCTCGACAAAGATATTTCAGGCCGCATTCGTTACTCAGCTGAGATTGAGAATAGTGACTTCCTGCGCCAATATAAAAAAATGCATGTGATGGATTTATCCGAAGTGCATGCTGGAGGAGCGGGGAATGCACCTATTTTGGGGCAGTATTTAGCCAAAATCATTCTGAATAAACATACCGATAACTTTACCAATGAAGATTGGAAATTTATCCATTCTTATTTAATTGACTCCTGTGGCATTAAAGCAAACCAATCTCGCTTGTACTTCTATGTATTCTCCGCGGGGGGAGGAACCGGATCGGGAATGGCGTCTGAGTTTGGCTTAGCACAGCAGTATGCTTACATGCGGAAAACCTTTGATGTTGCGCCTGAAGATGACGTTGAGCGCAGAGATTCGTTTGTATTCGAACCGATCTTTACCAGCGGTATTTGTGTATTACCCAATATTTCCAGTCACAGCTCGGGCGTGTCAGAAGCTCTGCATATTAATGCGGGGCGGTTATTGTGCAAATACCTGTCTGAAGAGTGGGACTTTTCGTACAACTACAGTGATGAAGCGGAAGGTGAAAGCAGTGTGATGCAGCGGATCCGTCCTTGGAATGCAATGATGCTGATCTCCAATGACATTATGCGTTTTGCAGAAGAAACAGAAGATCAAATGACGCATGACATCGATGTTAACTCGATGGAAAAGTATGCCAACCAATATATCTCTCAACAGATCTTCAATATCTTAACCGCGCAAGCGGTGACATCTGATTACGATGAAAATTACTTTCGCAAAGCGGGCGTCAATATTGGAGAAACCATTCGTTTAGACGCCAATGATTTGTTCATGAGTTTGGCTGGACCTGTGGCTGTGGCCTACGCAGAAAGTGTAATTCCAGAAACGAATGCAGCGTCGATGACAGTGGATAAATTCAAGTTGGGTGATAAGTCTGGAACTCATCTCGACATTGATGATTTATTTTTACGCTCGGTGCAGTTGCCTCACTTTAATCGCCAAACTCAGGCGGTAGAAGGTATTAGCCTGTTACCGGTAGAAGCGGAACGTTACCGTGAGGCATTAAAGCGTTATGAGGATTCTGGGTTTGATGCCAAGCATTTGAACGACTTTCATTTCTTCAAAAACTGTTCTTCCATTGTTTCAATTGTGTCGTTGCCGAAGGATTATAAACTGTCTTATGTGGCGTTGAATCGTTTAAAAACACACCTCAATAACCTATATCCGAACACTACATTGAAGCGTTTTGCATTGGTGATTGGTGCTTCGCCTAACTTGTCTTTGACGACCTTAGTGTCAAAGAGTCCTTGTTTGAGTGATGACTTTTTAACTTTGATTGTGTCTTACATTAAGCGTTGTTTTGCCAAGAATGAATATCGCTACGACGACACACTCGACAATGCCATTATAAAATTTATTACCGATGACGAGTTTGATGAATCGCGCTTAGAAAGCATGGTAAATGCGTTTGAAAATCCAGCTAAGATTTTAGATACCAACTGGTTTGCCATTAAGCCTATGTACGAGAAAAAGTATAAAGAATTAATTCGAGACGATGCGAAATTTGTATCAATCAATGACATTCGCTTGTCGGCTGAAAACCTTAAGAAAGCCATCAAATATCTACGAGAGATATATCGTCACCGAATTAGTCGGATTAAAGTGTTGTCGTTGAACGAAAAAAACGTGAGTAATAGGGAGCAGTAATCGCTCATAGAAGCCATGTCTTGCTGCGCGTGTTTCAAAGCACCGAGTTGCTCACTGAGCAACTCGGCTTGCCGAGGGCTTAATCTTGGCGTTCAGCGGCAAGGTTAGAGGAGCTAGTCTCGCCGGGGAGGTTCTTCAATGGCTGATGCTTAGACGCCAAATAGGTGTAAATCACGGGTAAAACGAACAGCGTAAAGAGGGTGCCAATGGTAAGGCCTGAAACAATCACAATCCCAATACTGAATCGACTTATTGCCCCTGCACCTGTGGCTAAGAGTAAGGGAACGAGCCCTGTTACCATAGCTGCGGTGGTCATTAAAATGGGTCGCAAACGCACACTTGCCGCTTCAATAACGGCTTCCATGCGGTCTTTACCTCGATCCAACTGAGCCTCTTTTGCCACTTCACAGATTAAAATACCATGTTTACTGATAAGGCCGATCAGCGTGACTAAGCCAACTTGTGCGTAAATATTCATGGTGCTCAAGCCCCATGCCAGCGCAATTAATGCACCGCACAAAGCCAGTGGCACTGACACTAGAATCACCAATGGGTCACGAATACTTTCGAATTGACTGGCCAATACCAAGAAAATAATGGCCAAAGCGAGTAAAAAAGTTTCATATAAGGCTGAACCTTCTTGCACAAACTGGCGAGATTCACCTAGAAAGTCGTACTGATATCCTCTGGGTAAGTCTGTAGCAGCCATATTTTCAAAGTAACTCACCACATCGCCCATGGATGTACCTGGTGCGGCAACGGCGCCAATGGTGGCCGAGTTGAGTTGATTGAAATGCGGTAGTGCGCGGGGCTTGCCAATGACTTCTATCGTCACTAATTCAGACAAAGGAACGGCAGTGCCATCGGAGGCTTTGACAAAGTAATCTTTAATCGATTCTGGATTGAGGCGTTGGTCGCGCGCGACCTGTGTGATGACTTCGTAACCGCGGCCCATCAAATCCACACGATTAATGTAGCCGTCGCTCATCATGGTTGACAGAGTGATCCCCACGTCTTGCATGGTAATGCCATAGGCACCCGCGCGGTCGCGGTCAATTTGAATACGCATGGTGGCTGAGTCGTAGGCCAAATCCATTTCTGTGTATACAAATTGGGGCGATACCTTCACTTTCTCGTACATATTTGATGCCACTTCAAACAAGCTCTCAAAGGTGTTTGGCGTGGTAATCACAAACTGCACGGGCAAGCCACTTGAAGCGCCCGGTAGCTCAGGAAAGGCGAAGGCACTGAATGATAAACCTGCTGAATTAGCAATAATGGCAGAAGTGTCGGCAATGACTTCAGACTGAACTCGGTCACGCTGAGACCAGGTTTTTAAGTTCAAAATACCCATTGCAGTGTTTGAACTAGGAACCCCTGAGAACGCAAGCCATGAGTCGATCTCTGGAATTTTCACGACTTGCTCTGAGGTTTCCTGCACGTGATTTTGGATATAATCCAAGTTCGCAGTTGCGGGAGCTTTCCCCATCATCATAAAGCCACCTTTGTCTTCACTGGGTGCCAATTCACTTGGAATAAAGCTAAACAAGGCAGGCAGGCTCATAAAGATAAAGGCTGCAAATACTAAAATGACAGGTCGATGTGCCATCACGGCGCGCAAGGTTCGGTCATAACGCTTATTCAACCCACCTAACACCCGCTCCACAATGGCTTCAAAGCGATTTGGCGTGGAGTGTGGTTGTAGCATGACAGAACACATCATGGGCGAAAGTGTGAGCGCGACAATACCGGAGATAAATACGGCTCCGGCCAAGGTTAATGCAAACTCTTTAAACAACGAACCGGTGATGCCCCCCATTAAGGCAATAGGGGCATACACAGCGGCTAACGTTATGGTCATTGAAATGACCGGAACGGCAATTTCGCGAGTACCGATCACTGCAGCTTCAAAGGGTCCTTTGCCCATTTTGATGTGCCGGTCGACGTTTTCTACCACCACAATCGCATCATCTACCACTAGTCCAATGGCCAATACCATGGCGAGTAAGGTCATTAGGTTTAGTGAGAAACCGAAAAATGACATCATCATGGCCACGCCGATGAGCGACAAGGGAATGGTGATAATGGGAATGATCACGGCGCGGGCATTCCCCAAAAATAGCGTGATCACAATTAACACAATAATACCGGCTTCGATAATGGTTTTGACCACCTCGTTAATCGATTCCTCAATGGCAAGCGTGGAGTCGTATAACACGTTCATATTGATGGTGTCGGGAAGGTTATTTGCCAGCTCAGGTAATTTTTTACGCACCTCATGAGTGATATCGAGCGGGTTTGCGGTAGGCGTTGGATCGAGCGCCACCACCACTGCATTCTTACCATCGGCTATGGCGCGATAGCTGTCGCGACTTTTTTCCAGAGAGACATCGGCAATATCTCCTAAGCGCACCACTTCGCCGCCTCGACTGGCGACGACCATTCGAGAAAGCTCTTCGGCATTGGCTACCTGAGTGTTCACCTCACCGTTGTATAAGGTGAATACTCCCACGGCCTGTCCCGGTGCAGATTGGAAATTATTGGCTTGCAATACTTGCGACACTTCGGTAGCGGTGAGATCAAACGCTGCCATTTTGGCAGGGTCGAGCCAGACTCGCAGAGCAAACTTAATACCACCAAATAAGTTCACTTTAGCCACACCCGGAATGGTAAATAGCTGCGGCTGGATCACGCGCTCAAGGTAGTCGTTAATTTGGCTCGAATTCAGCTCAGGGCTGGTAAAGGCAATATAAATTACCGAAGTTGTTGAACCGGTCGACATCTCCACAGTAGGATCTTCCGCTTCACTGGGTAATTGAGAGCGAACCGAGTTCACCTTAGCCAATACGTCTGCGAGCGCTGCATTCGGGTTGGTGTTGAGCTTCATTTGAGCTGTAATCGAACTTGTTCCCAGATAGCTTTGACTGGTCATGAAGTCAACGTTATCGGCTTGCGCAATCGCTTGTTCAAGCGGCTGTGTGATAAAGCCTTGAATGAGATCTGAGTTTGCGCCCCAATAACTCGTGGTGACGGTGATCACCGTATTGGTCATTTCTGGGTATTCGCGCACTTGCATGTCGCGTAACGCCTGTAGCCCAAGTAACACCAGCATTAAGCTAATGGAAATGGCTAACACCGGACGGCGGATGAAAATATCCGTAAATTTCATGTCGCTCTCCGTCTACAAGCGTGGCACTGAATCAGGTTCAATCAGCGCGTTTGATTCAACAAGGCGCACGAGACTGCCGTTTGAGAGGCGAATCTGGCCCGAAGTCACGACCTCGTCACCTTCTTTCAAACCGCTTGAGATTAACGCGAGGTTGCCGTGTCGCTCAGACACCGAAACCGTGGTTTGTTTCACTTGTAGTTGTTCGTTGCCAGCATCGTCTTTGGTCTGTTCAACTACGAACACATTTTCGCCGTACAATGTGAAATTAATAGCACTTTGTGGCAACAGTAGTTGGTCGGTGAGAGTGGGTAATATCACTTGCACGCGGGCAAACATACCAGAGCGCAAGTCGCCGTCATCGTTTGGAATGTCGGCTTGCACTTGAACCACACCAGATTGATAACTCACTGCAGGTTCGATGGCGGTGATGATGCCTTGAAAAATCTCATCGCCGTGTGCATCGACATTGACATGAACGGCTTGTTTCACATGAATTCGATTTAGGTCATTTTGTGGCACAGTGAACCGAATGCGCATGGTTGAAGTGTCTTCCAGTCGAACAATCTCATTGCCCGGTTGTAGATATTGGCCCATGTACACGTTGCGCAAACCGACTTGGCCAGCAAAAGGCGCTTCGATCGTGCGGCGGTCAATGGTGGCCGTGAGTGATCGAATTTGTGCTTTGAGCGTCAGCAAATCAGCCACAGCTTTGTCTTTTTCACCTTCAGACACTGAGCCTTGCTTGTACAAGCGTACCATGCGGTCCATTTGTTTTTGCGTGGCGGGCAATACGGCTTCTGATGCGGCTAAGTTTGCAGCTTCAACCTCTGAATCTAAGCTGACTAAAAGTTGCCCCTCACCGACCGTTTGACCGGATTCAAACGAAAGCGCTTTAACCGTTCCGCTCTCTTCTGCGGCGAGTGTGACGCCTCGGTATGGTTCGATAAAGCCAAACGCGTTAATGCGAGGAACATATTCAGATGTAGAAACCATCATTGTGGTGACTGGAAAAGTTGGCGGTGGCCGATTGGCCAGAAAATCTTCGATCATGTGGGCTTTAAATAAGTTGAAGCCAATGACGCTGCCAAGCAACAGAATGACCACAACGAACATCCATGCGAACCACTTTTTCATGTCGAGCCTTTTACCCTAACGAGAGATTAAGAGAGTATAGTTAATTACCGAAGTATACTGATAGCAAACCAGTTACGTCTGTTAAATATTTGTTAGGTTTACATTTTTTGACAATTCTGTTGAGTTAAATTTGATACATATCATCAGCGCAGTGGGTGCGATACAATACGCCCTACTTGACTAAGCCCCTATTTCAGTGGCTTTAGCGATCAAGTTTCTCTTTCTTAATTGATTTAATTGGTATGGCAATGAAACTCAACCCAGCTCAGCAAGAGGCTGTGACTTATATTTCTGGTCCGTGTCTTGTGTTGGCAGGCGCAGGCAGTGGTAAAACCCGTGTGATCACCAATAAAATTGCTTACATGATTCAAGAATGCGGGCATAAGGCACGCAATATTGCAGCGGTGACGTTTACCAACAAAGCCGCGCGAGAAATGCGTGAACGGATTGGACAAACACTGGGCAAGGCCGAGGCTCGGGGGTTAATGGTTTCAACGTTCCATACCTTGGGTTTGAACATTATTCGTCGTGAGCACAAGGTGTTGGGTTTAAAAGAGAACTTTTCCTTATTTGATGAACATGATGTCAATGCGCTGCTGGTGTCATTAACGGAAGATGAACTTGAAGGCGACAAAGATGCCATTCGCCAATTGATCAGTACTATTTCAAATTGGAAAAATGAAATGGTATCGCCCAAGCAAGCTATGGCAACCGCACAGGATGAACACTTCAAGCAACTGGCTGAATTTTACGATCGTTATCAGCGCCAAATGGTGGCGTACAATGCACTCGATTTTGATGATCTGATTTTATTGCCGTGTCTGTTGCTCAAAGAAAATGCCGAGGTGCGTGAACGTTGGCAGAACCGAATTCGCTATTTATTAGTGGATGAATATCAAGATACCAACACCGCGCAATACGATTTGGTGAAACTGATTGTGGGCAGCAATGCACGCTTTACTGTAGTGGGCGACGATGATCAGTCGATTTATTCTTGGCGTGGTGCGCGCCCGCAAAACCTTGAGCTACTGAAAACAGATTTTCCGGCTTTACGCCTGATTAAACTGGAGCAAAATTACCGCTCCAGCGGCCGTATTCTCAAAGCTGCAAATATTTTAATTGCCAATAACCCACACGCCTTTGAAAAGCGCCTTTTTAGTGAACTCGGGTATGGCGTGCCACTCCGGGTGTTGTTTGCTAAAGACGAAGAGCATGAGGCCGATCGCGTTACGTCAGAGCTCAGCGCTCATAAATTTATTAATAAAACAGCCTATCGAGATTACGCCATTTTATATCGTGGTAACCATCAGTCGCGCTTATTTGAAATGTCGCTGATGCGCAATCGCATCCCTTATAAAATATCTGGAGGAACTTCGTTTTTCTCGCGCGCTGAGATCAAAGACATGATGGCGTACTTGCGGCTGCTGGTGAATGCTGATGACGACAATTCATTCCTTCGCATTATTAATGTACCCAAACGAGGTATTGGGCCTACAAGTCTCGAAAAGCTTGGATTGTTCGCTAACGAACGCGGTATCGGCTTGTTTGCCGCAGCGTGTGATGCTCACCTTTCGAGTGTTATTTCTGGCAAGCCTCTATTCGAGATACAGCGATTTACCCGATGGATGGTTGAGCTAAGCGACAATGCCGTCCGCTCAGAAACCACTGATGTGGTGCGCGAGCTAGTGCGTGGTATTCACTATGAAGACTGGCTCTACGAAACCAGTGCGAGTGCCAAAGCCGCCGAAATGCGCATGAAAAATGTGTCGGAGCTGTATCGGTGGATCACTGAAATGCTCGAAGGCGACGAGCTAGAACAACCCATGACGCTGCAAGAGGTCGTTACTCGGCTCATGCTTCGCGACATGATGGAACGGAATGAGTCGGAAGAAAATGCCGATCAAGTTCAGCTGATGACCCTGCATGCGTCTAAGGGATTGGAGTATCCATTTGTGTTTATGGTGGGCATGGAAGAAGGCTTATTGCCGCATCAAGTGAGCATGGATGAAGACAACGTTGATGAAGAGCGCCGGCTGGCTTATGTGGGCATTACCCGCGCCCAGCAAGCTCTAACATTCACGTTGTGCAAAAGCCGACGCCAATACGGCGAAGTGATTAAGCCAGAACCTAGCCGTTTCTTGTTGGAATTGCCTCAGGACGATGTGGAGTGGGAATCGAGAACTCAGAAAACGGCTGAGCAAAAACAGCAAACCGGACGTGCTGGCATTGCCAATCTCAAAGCGATTTTGGGGAACAAGGGTTAATCGTGAGGTCAGTTCGATTCAGGTTCTAAAAAGAATTTGCAACGCATTCAACCACAAAAAAGCCGACGGATGAACGTCGGCTTTTTCAATCTAAATGAAGGTTCAACCTGATAGGTTAGGTGCCTTCAATCATATGCTCGATGGCGGCTTTGATTTCATCATCTGAACAGTTCATGCAGGTACCGCGTGGCGGCATGGCATTGAACCCATCGATGGCATGCTTGAGCATGGTGTCAAATCCTTGCGATTTGCGAGGAGCCCATTGATCCGCGTCACCCATTTTTGGTGCGTTTGGCAAAGCTCCGCTGTGACATGCGATACAAAAAGTACCGTACACGTCGGCTCCTGAACGAGGACCGGAAGCAACTTCTGCTTGCGCAGGCTCGTCACCTTCAAGGTACACTTCACCTACCGGTTTAATACGTTCAGCAATTTCAGCGTCAGTTGATGCAAATGCAACAGTGGACAGTGACAGGCCTAGTGCAGCCAGCAACCAGGATGTTTTCATGCGGCAAATCCTCTCGAGCATAATATTTATATTCTTTGTTAGTGCAGGCGATTATATCGGTATATTGGCTGACCACCAACTAATACCCTTCACATATCGGTATGGAATGTAACAAACCTGCACAAGTTTAGATGCTTAGCACCCAGTTTGGCAGCTTTCCCCCTGCTTGATGAACGATCTTTGGGATCACAGGTTCAGCCAGTGAACCATGGTAATCGGACGACAATTAGCATAGCGGTAAATTCTTGTTTGGACATTTAGAGGGGGTGCTGAACGAATGGTATACCCAAGTTTCTTGAGTCGGAGACTCGTAATTTATCCGTAACTGCGAGTGGTGATATTGGCATGGTGCGTACGACGTGCTGATTCGATCAGAGTATATTGATGAAGGCCCGCTTGGCGCGGGCCAACGCCTGCTTAAAGCCCCGTTTGATTTCGCAAATACTCAGGAATTTCTTCAATATTGCGTATTTTAACATTCCGGTAGTAAACCTCTGCGCCTTCAGATTGAAGCTGAATTTCACCCCCGGTTAATGGTTCATTACCATTCATGCGGATTTCATCAATGGCCAGAACTGGCTCACCATTGACCAGATGAACCGCTTGTTGCCCGACCGCATAAACCTCGACTAAATTCCATTCGCCGTGAGGTTTTTCAAAGTTTTCAGAGCGCTTGACGCGTCCGCTTCGCTGGTACGGCATAGAAGGATCCCAGCCGTGTTTTGGGTCCCATTTTTTTTCTTGTTTGAGATCTTTCACTCGAACGGTGCCGCCTGTGCCTGCCAGCATAAATAGATCGCCAAAATCGCCTTCTTGAATTTGATATTCCACACAGCGTTTCCAAACATTCCAGAAGCGCCCATGCTCACCACTGGCATGGTAGAGCAAACCGGAGTCTCGTTTGGCATTTTCACGTGGCGCCCATTTCTTCTCGCCCCATTTGACCTCGGCTGAGAAATGGAAATTTTCAAAGTATTTACGTGTTGTAATACCGGCATAGATTTCACCGGAAATATTGAGTTGTGGCTTGCCGTCTACTTCAGTCACCGTGACCACGTTTTTGGGGTCATTGTTTAACCCCAATGGTACGCCTTCTTTAGGTTTGTCGGCTTGAGGAGTGCCTACAGGTAAACCCTTTACACGGGTGTGCGGAACTCCCACAAAAACATCCCATTGAGCCAAATCTAGATCGAGTAGTTCAACCCACTCTTCTGAATGGAATGTGCGAGAGCTGGTGTTGTGTTGAGTTGGAAAATCTTTGGGCACCGGGTATGTCACTGCACCACTTGCTGCCCACTCTGCGCCACGGATCAAGGTGGTCATAAAACCCACATCATCAAAGGCGTTTTCATCGTGGCCGAGTGTCGTATGGAATACTCGCCCTTCACCGTAGGTTAAGGCCATCATGACGGGCTCATAACGCCCAGTACCGCGTGCTTTCGGATCGGAATAGGCAGAAGCCAAGACAGTCATATTCTTGGCTGGACCACGCAATTTACCGTAAATTTCATCCCGGGAGTGCAGCCACTGTGTCGGGAGTCCCTTTGTGATCGGGTGAGGCTCTGTGAGCTGAATCAGAAACTCGCCTTTTTCTCCATGCGTACCGGCCTTACCTTTGGTGTTATCACGAATGACTTGACCTGTTTTATCCAAGTAAATCATTGGGCCAGAGTGTTCATTTCGGCCACCCCAACCGCCCACTCCGATCATCTTGTTATATGCTTGCCAGTTCGGGAAAGCGTTGTTGGCTGCATGCACAGAAACAAAGCCACCACCGTCTTTCATGTATTGCTCAAAGGCTTTTTGGGTTTCCGTTGGCCAATCAGAACTTTTCCAACCGAAGTTGGAAATAACAACATCGTAGTCAGAAAAATCGGGCGTAAAATTCGGATCGGCAACAGGTTGCTCAGTTGAAACAGTTTCAAGGCTTAAGCTGTGCTGCTTTATGTATTGTTCGCCACGCCACGTATAGTGACTGCGCTCGACGTCGACCTTAAAGAGGCCGGAGTCTTCTAAATTGCGCTTCATCATCGCAGTCGATTTAGGCCAAATTTGATGGTTGTTCTGTCCATCTATGATGAGAAGCTTGAATTGTTGTGCCAGCAGCTGAGGAGAGCATAGAAGCGTCAACGTCAGTGCGGCCGATAAGGCTATTTTATGTGTCATCGCAAAATCATATGTCCATTCGGGATAGGGTTACACAGTAGCGACATAGGGCTAGATGGAATAGGGAATAGATGGCCGTTTGCTTGTTCTATTTGCGGTGATAGCTTGGAATTGGATCGAGTGCGCAAAAAAGTAGTGGCAATATTGAGGTGATCAAGCCACTCGGTTTGGCTGCTTCATCTTCTTGGGAACGGTCTTCACTGGTAGTGGTGTTGCAGCATTGTAGTAGCCGTCGTATTGATATCCGTAATATCGCTTAAATTCTTTTTCGGGCACTTGGTTGAGCACTAAGCCATCGATGGGAATGCCAAGCTTCTTTAGCCGATGAAATGCGGTCGCAATTTTGCTGCGCTTTACATGATTGGCGCGCACCACATAAATAATCGAGTCGGCAATATTCGATACTACCATGGCGTCTGACACGACATGCGCAGGTGGTGTGTCGATGACAATGCGATCATAGTGTTGTGAAAGTCGCTTGAGCAGCGCTTTAAAATGTTTACCGGTGAGTAATTCCAATGGGTTTGCCACCCGCTCGCCAGCTGGAATGACATCTAGCCCTGATGCTGAATCTTTAAAAATGCATTTTGAAAAGCGGTGCGTGCCGCGCAACAAGTTCGATAAACCTGGATGATTGTCTTGCATTGAGAATGATTGAGCTAGAGTTGGGCGGCGCATGTCGGCCTCTATCAATAGTACTTTCTCAACTTGTGCCAATGAAAAGCTCATATTGGTTGCGGTGGCTGTTTTCCCCTCACCTGGCTCTGTGGATGTAATGGCCACCACATTAATGAGTCGTTTGGCGTTGGCCAAAATATAGTTTGAGCGAAGCGTTCGAAACGCTTCGCTAAAGGTATGGTATTTGGCGTCAAAGAAGGCATAAATGGGAAATGTGGCTTTGCGTTTGATGGATATCTTGGGAATGATTGCAATGATGGGGGTACCGAACAGACTTAAATCATCTTCAGTTTTTATACGCTCACTCAATCCTTCAAACAATAGCACAGTCATGACCGCAACCATTCCAGAGAGCAAGCCTGCCAAGACTACTATCAGCGCTTTTTTAGGTTTGATGGGCGACAGTGGTATTTCTGCGCGATCATTGAAGCGAGCATGAAACTCTTCAAAATCATCCACTAAATCCATTTCTTTAATGCGGGTTAGAAACGTGTCGTACAGCTCGCGGTTGGTTTGTACCTCTCGGTGAAGCACGCGATATTCAGCATCGACTTTGGCCAGCCCCTGAAATTGCCCCTTCACGAATTCGAGTTCTTTTTGCAGTGCCTTTTCATTGTTAATGGCCGACTGATAGTCCTGTTCAATGCCCGCAACAAGCGCCGTTACGCGTTTGCTCAAGTTAGCTTGTAATTCCTTCAATCGTGCTTTGGTGGCAATAATTCTGTTGTGTTTTGGACCATAGCGTTTCGACAGTTCTGCTAGCTGATTAATGACGTTGTTTTCATCGCGTTTGATGTCGAGAATGAGCTGATGTTTGGAAATAGCAGGCATCGACATTAACCGGCCTACGTCTGTTTTGCCGGTGAGCTCTAGTAGCCGAATAACGGCTTTGGCCTCGGTACGCACTTGGCGAGCTTGGCTGAGTTGTGTGGTGAGCTCGTTGAGCTCTTGAGACGACAGAGTGTCGATACCTTGTGTATCAATCAGATTATTGTGTTCGCGGAACGTCTGAAGCTTAAGCTCTGATTCGCGCAAGGCCACGGTTAATTCGTTCAGCTGAAGGCGCAACCAACCGGATGCTTTTTGCGTCATCCCTAGTTTGTCACTGAAGTGACTTTCAATGAAGATATCGCCGAGTGTGTTGACCACAAGCGCAGCGAGTTCCGGGTCATGGCTGTCGAACGAAATCGTCACGATTTGAGTGCCGGCAATGGGCGACACTGCTAATTTCGACATGAAAATGTTGGTCTGTAGTTGCGCCTTAGCATAATCGGGCAATTCAGGTGGAGGGGCCTGAGGGGCTGCGTCTAGCCATGCTTTCACCTTGCTCTTAATGCGATTGATGAAAGTTGATTTGGGCGCAAGACTAAATTCATCATGCGATGGCAGGTCGAGCCGGGCGATCACTTTATTGGCGAGCGAACGACTTTTGATGATTTCAAACTGGGTTTGGAAATACTCTGAGCGGCCGGAATCAAGGCCGTAAACCTCATCAATGGAGACGGTTTGCGCTTCCTTGGTATTGAGCAGTAACGTCGCTGAAGAGCGATAGGTAGGTTTGATTGTACCCGCGACATAACTTGCAGCGAATAAACTGAGCGCACAAAAAAATGCGATGTGCCACTTGTAGCTGAAAATCACGACAAGAAGCGCGCGTAGATCGATTTCATCCTCTTGCGCTGTTGCAGAAGCTGAGTGCAGATGATTAGGCGGCGGAGTTTGAGTCATGGGTTAAAACAAACTCTGTTTTACATAGACTGCATCACCAGGCTTTACCTTTGTATTGAGCTCTGCATCAATTTCAATTTGTCGACCTTCTCGTAAGCGTTTGATAATGATGTTGCTGCGAGAAGCGCGCTCAGTGAAACCTGAAGCCAATGTAACAGCACGTTCAATGGTCAAATTTGGACGATATGCATAAGCTCCGGGGTCGGAGACTTGGCCATGAATGAAAAAAGAACGATATGCTTCAACGCTGACGTGTACGCTGGGGTTGAGTAAATAGTCTCCGCGCAGTCCATTGGCGATGTGATCTGATAGTTCGTCTACGGTCATGCCTGAGGCTTTAACGGTACCGAGATACGGATAATTAAATGTGCCTTTTTGGCCAAGCGTGGCTTGAAGCTGGAGGTCATCTTCTCCAAACACTACGATCGCGACCGTGTCGCCCGTATTTAGGCGATAAGAGTTTTCGTCCTCTGCTGCACCGACTGCCCATGACAACACAATGAGCACCAGCAAGGTGAAAAATTGTTCAATCATTTTAGTAATTACGCTCGACATCCAGTCGTATACATCTCAGCTACGATTTAGAGAATGTGCTTCTTCTTCCCAAAAATATATGTTGCACCCCTGAGCCTTCTAAATGAGGCGTTTATGGTGGGTGTTGTTCCATTGCAACGTGTAACCCGCTCAAAATAACATCAATTTAACAAAAGATCAGCATTTGATCGCCTTATGTGTGACTCCGTACTATTATTTTTGACCTGTTGGGCACGTATTAGAGTGTTATCTATCATTTGATATGGATTTATGAAGAGGTTATATCTCTATAGGCTAATCTTTATGCGTGTTTATATAGCTTTTTAGGTGAGTGACAAGGTTGCTAGTTTTTGAATGTTTAATAGGTCAATTAATGCTTTTATTCACAAAATAATGTGCAATATGCAAGCTATTCATCAATAGGTCCCATCTTTTATTTTCGTTAACAAAAATAAAAGGGGTGGAAGGTTGAATCGCTGATTTAATCCACTTAATAAGCATGAGCAGGCGCGACATCGTTGCCCATGCACAGCGAAGAAATCAACTTATTCGGAAAAGAATCCAAATTTTTTCCATTTAGGGCTAGACCTCTCCCAATGTCGTGTGTAATATACGCCTCCGCTGACACCCAGTGAGCGCCCGTAGCTCAGCTGGATAGAGCGTTGGCCTCCGGAGCCAAAGGTCGGAGGTTCGAATCCTCTCGGGCGCGCCATGCCTGACATGTGACCAGGCAGGTGAGGAAGGCAAAAATATGGTGGCTGTAGCTCAGTTGGTAGAGCCCCGGATTGTGATTCCGGTGGTCGTGGGTTCGAGCCCCATCAGCCACCCCATTCTTTTTTAGAATGGTTGAAAATCTACTGATCAACACGTGTTCTAGTCGCGTATCAGTAGTTGCTTAGAAAGCATGGAACTAGAATGTCGGTGATTAGCGCAGCTTGGTAGCGCATCTGGTTTGGGACCAGAGGGTCGGGGGTTCGAATCCCTCATCACCGACCACCATTACGAGGCCCCGCTCAAGTGAGCGGGGCCTTTTGGTTTTGAAGATCAGTGGTTGATGCTTTTTTAAGCACAATGCAGCCACTCATAGAGCGGAACCATAAAACTCGGTGATTAGCGCAGCTTGGTAGCGCATCTGGTTTGGGACCAGAGGGTCGGGGGTTCGAATCCCTCATCACCGACCACCTCTCGAAACCCTGCTCAATTGAGCAGGGTTTTTTTATACCCCCCGTTTGCGCCCTTGTTACTTTATCGATCGCCAACTTTCTGAGTTTGGTCAAATTCGGCTATGGTTGTGAAAATAAATAATTCGAGAGTCTAATTTTTGCATGCAAAATCAGGCTAAGTTGAACTCTATATGAGATGTCTTTTTTGGCTTTTGCTGTTGTTGTTTTGATCGCGTAAAAATATCCCGCCTAACCTGCAATGCAATCACTCTCAATAATCGTGATCTGCCTCATGTTTCCATGCTCTCCTCTGCCTAGCGCCTGTCAATCCTAGGGTTAATGGTGACCTGACTGCGATAGATTTTGAGTGTTTGTAGCCGATGATTACATGTAAAAGCTGATGAAAAACTGACGAATTGACAATTGTTTGGGTTTTTTATTGCTAGATATATGTAATATTAGGCTGTCGTGTGGGTGTGTGATCCAGTTCGTTTTTGATCGAGACATGTACTTTTAAACTGTGTAGCAACATTAAGTTAACAGGGCAGAGAGGAACTTGTTATGGCACATCCGATTATTCAACTTTCGAATGTAGCGCGTTTGAGAACACGTAAACATAAGCCTGAGCAACCTGATCCATTGTTGCCGGGTTATGCCTTTGATGCTCATTTGGTATCAGGCATTACGCATATTGAACAAGATGGTGATTTAGATTTCGTGATTGACCGCCCCAGTGGTATGAATGGTTATATCATTAACTTCACCGTGGCAGGCGAAGGAGAAATCTTTTCCGGCGACAAGTCCTTTCGTGTGAAACAAGGCGATTTGTTGATGTTTCCGCCTGAAGCTATTCATTATTACCAAAGAGCGCCAAACGCGAGCCGCTGGCATCACCGTTGGATCTACTTCCGCCCTCGCGCATTTTGGTTTGATTGGCTTGATTGGAGTGACAAGCATGAGCTTGTGGGGCGCTTAAGTTTATCTAATGAAAAAGACTACCGTCGATTTGAAAGTTTGTTTCTAGATGTCGAGGAAGCCACCAATTCAGGTAAAACTCTCGGTGAAGAGTTGGCAATGAGTATGTTGGAGCAATTGCTGCTTCGTTGCACAGAACTTGATCCAACTAATGAGCAACGTTTGCTCGATCCGCGTATTTTGGAAGCGTGTCATTATATTTCTCAAAACTTAAAAGAGCCGCTTAAAACTGAAGATATTGCAGCTCATGTGTGTTTGTCGGTTTCTCGCTTAACTCATTTGTTTACTGAGCAAGTAGGAATGAGCTTATCGCGCTGGCGAGAAGACCAGCGCATTAGTTTAGCGAAACAATTACTACAAACAACGGGAATGCCGATTTATAATGTAGCTCGCATGGTTGGCTATGATGATCAGCTTTATTTCTCGAAAGTGTTCCGCAGACGCACAGGCGTAAGCCCCACGCAATATCGAGAGTCTCGTTAACATTTGTTTTTCGAGCGGAGAAGCCAGCCATTAGGTTGGCTTTTTTTTGTCTTTTTTATCAGCGAAGTGGATTTTATGAACCCGATACTCGAACAATTCGACGCCTTGATTTTTGATATGGACGGTACTCTCATCGACTCGATGCCCGCGCATATGGATGCATGGGAGCAAACGGCTCAGCACCATGGTTTTCCATATGATCGTGAATGGCACCATTCATTGGGCGGAGTGCCCACCCGTAAAACGGCAGAAATGATTGGGCAGCGATACGAGATTGAATTGGATGCTGCTGCGGTGGCTGAAACGAAGCGTCAAAAGTGGGAAGCGATGGGCGCCGGCCCGGTTTTAATTGATCCTACTTACGCCGTGTTCAATCAATTTCACGGCCAGAAGAAGATTGCTGTCGGCACGGGCGCAGAGCGCGCTCATGCAGAAGAAATGCTAGAAGAGGTGGGCATATTGTCACGTTTAGATGCGCTTGTTACAGCGTCAGATGTGGTGAATGGTAAGCCCAGCGGCGATACTTTTTTAAAGGCTGCGAATACGGTTGGCGTTGCGCCAGAGCGCTGCGTAGTTTTTGAAGACACAGAAATAGGGAGGCAAGCAGCTGAGGCCGCTGGAATGCAATGCATTATGGTGGTGGACGGCCAAATTTGTTGGCCCAAATAGCGATAAGCAACGCTTATATTTAAGTTCCCCCCTTTTAGTGGGCCTTGGTTTTACTGAACTTAAGGCCCGTTTGGGCGCCCTATATAAGTTGACGATAGGAAATTTTGTTGTAAAGGCATGGTAGTTCATGAAGATTCAACGCGGTTTCACATTGATTGAGCTGGTGGTTGTTATTGTTATCCTAGGAATATTGGCCGTTTCGGCTGCCCCACGTTTCATCAATATACAAAATGATGCTCGGGCTTCGACTATTGCCGGAATGAAGGGCACCATTGTAAGCATGAATGACTTGGTTTATTCAAAGGCTATATTGGAAGGAAAAGACAAGCTCGCAAATAGTGTTGTTAATGGGGTACCCATTAAATATGGATACATCGAAGCAACGCGAACTGCATTAAATGCTGCGCTACAAATTACTGATGAAGATTGGGTGTTTACCCCATCGGCTGTGAACCCGAATTCAATCGAAATACGTCAAAAGGGGGCGGAAGATGCTTGCATGTTTAACTATACCAATGCGGGGGCAATATATCCGCCACAATATACCAATCTACCCGACGCATCATCTTGCAATTAGTAAAGCCATCGAAATGCATCGATGGCTCTGAGTTATCTTACAATCCGTTCGAAAGATGGTAGTAAGCAGCACTATGGCGCAGCTCATTCTTAAAGCTACGAATTCCTGTTTCTGCATCAATCACGACTAGCTCTACACCTGCCATTTCAGCATAATCAGAAATCATGTCTGTTGTGACTGCTTGACTATATGCCGTGTGGTGAGCGCCACCGGCATGAATCCATGCTGCTGAAGCAACCGAAAGATTCGGGCGCGGCTCCCAAAGAGCGTGAGCAACAGGCAGTTTAGGCAAGTCTGATGGAGGTGTGACCGCATCGACTTCGTTAACGATAATGCGGAAGCGGTTTCCTAAATCAACAGGCGATACGTTAATGGCAAATCCTGCTTTACCCGTGAACAGCAAACGAGCGATGTCGCGCTTTACGCCAATAGTGTGCAACTGAACATCAACCTTTGGCTTGGCATCAGCAATACTTGGGCACACTTCGAGCATGTGAGCACCTAAAGCTTGGTCTGTAGCACCGAAATTGTAGGTGTAATCTTCCATGAAAGATGTACCGCCATCGAGTCCTTCAGACATGACTTTCATAATGCGAACCATTGCAGCTGTTTTCCAATCGCCTTCGCCTCCGTAGCCATAACCACGTGCCATTAAGCGTTGTGTTGCTAGCCCAGGTAAGCCAGTGAGGCCAGTTAGGTTTTCAAAACAGTTGGTAAATGCACCGAATCCACCATCTTCTAAGAACTTAGCCATACCGAGTTCAAGGCGTGCTTCGTTTTGCAGCATTTTGAATTGGTAGTCGTCAGCCAAGAGTGAATCGGCAATCTCGTAGTCTGACTTATATACTTCAATTTGAGCTGCAACTTGTTCATCTGTAACGGCTTCAACAACGAATTTTAAGTCGCCTAGGCCGTAGCCATGCACTTCGTAACCAAAGGTGATTTGTGCGGAGACTTTGTTTCCTTCGGTGACTGCAACTTGGCGCATGTTGTCGCCAAAGCGTGCAACTTTAAGGGTTTGGCTTTCATTCCAACCCTTTGCAGCACGGCACCAACCGTCAATTTGTTGTTGAACATTTGCATCTTTCCAGTGACCGGCAACCACTTTGCGTTCAATTCGCATGCGTGCACCGATAAAGCCAAATTCACGACAGCCATGAGCACTTTGGTGAGTGTTCATGTAGTTCATGTCGATCTCTTTCCATGGCAATTCAGCATGGAATTGGGTGTGTAAGTGCATCCAAGGTTTTTTTAATTCGCCAAGACCTGCAATCCACATTTTTGCCGGAGAAAAAGTATGCATCCAAAGCACAAGACCAATACAGTTTTTGTCGCTATTGGCTTGTTGGCATATGGCATGAATTTCTTCAGGCGTTTTTACAGTCGGTTTGTGTACGATTTCAACACAAATGTTTTTTGATTGATTAAAGCCGTCTACGATTTGGGCGCTGTCGTCTGCCACTTGCTGAAGCACTTTTGGGCCGTACAGGTGTTGAGAACCTGTGACAAACCAAACTTGTTGTTGAGTTGATACTGTCATCGATATGTCGCCTTATGCTTTGTTCTGACCGTAGTAAGCATTTTTTCCGTGCTTACGTGAGTAGTGTTTGTTAAGAATGTAATCTGGGAGTTGAGCCAGTCCGGGATTGAGTTGCGCAGTGGCCAATGCCATACGCGCTATCTCTTCCAACACGACTGCATTGTGAACTGCACCGTGAGCGTCTTTACCCCAAGCGAATGGCCCGTGATTGGAAATTAAAATGCCCGGCATGGTTAAGGGCGGAGTATCGCCAAGTGTTTCAATGATGAGGCTGCCAGTCAGCTCTTCGTAGCCTTGCTCGACTTCTTCTGGAGTTAATAAGCGAGAGCAAGGAATTGTGCCGTTGAAATAATCGGCGTGAGTAGTGCCCAACACCGGAATTGAACGTTGCGATTGGGCCCACGACGTTGCATTGGATGAATGCGTATGTACCACGCCGCCTACGTCATCATATTGACGATAAAGTGCCAGATGTGTTGCAGTGTCTGAAGAGGGGCGAAGTGTCCCTTCGACAACATTGCCTTTCAAGTCGACAATGACCATATCTGAGGCCGACATATTTTCGTACGCCACACCACTTGGTTTTATGACCACAAGGTCGCGAGCGTCGTTAATGGCGCTTACATTGCCCCATGTAAATGTGACAAGCCCATATTTTGGCAAATCTAAATTGGCTGCCAGAACCTCTTCTCTTAATGCGTCTAACATCGTGTTTTCCATAGCTCTGCTCTGCCGTATCGGTGTGTGGCAAAGACAACGACTGATCACAGTCAATTACTGATGACAGCAGAATAAAATGAGTGCTAAAAACTGGTTAGATAGGGCATGGCTGATTATATAAACGATCTGGCTGGGCTAGAAATACTGTGTGGTAACCGAGAATTCTTCTGAAGCTGCATTTTTTATAGAAAAACTAAAGTTTCTGATGTTCTTACGAAAATCTGATCCAGTGAAAATCCGGTTACTATTGTTGTTTAAATGTCCCTAAATATTGATGAAAGGAATGGCCAACCATGTGTTCAGATTCACTTTATTGATGAGGCGGCAAAAATATACATGTACTCAGCGGTATTTTGTTAGTGCATGTCAGCGTGTTCGTTTTTAATGAAAGGTTAGATGTAATCGCGTTCATTCGCGATATTAAAGTTTATAAAGGAGAGAATACTGGCGATGGCATATGCGGTGGTCGGTAACATGAATTAAATATGGACACAGCTACTCTACCCAAAATCGACAACGCGCAATGGGCTGAATCTGGTTACTCGATTTATGAATTAACAAATACCCAAGGCACTTGTGTTTTAGTCAGTGACTTAGGAGCAACCATTGTCAGTTTATATACCCGCAATCGCCATCAGCGACTATCAAACATTGTGTTGGGGTACGACACACCTCAAGAATACTTGGAAAGCCAACAATACTTAGGCGCAAGTATTGGTCGTGTTGCTAACCGTATTGATAACGGTGAGTTTGAAGTGGATGGAGTGCGCTATCAGATCACCCGAAATGATGGCGAGCATTGCTTGCATGGTGGCCTTCCTGGCCTGCACTGCAAGCAATGGGATCTGGTGTCTCAAAGCTCAAGTACAGTGAGTTTTGAAATTGTTTCACCAGACGGAGAATGCGGTTTTCCGGGCGATCTCAAAGTCCGTGCAAATTTTGAATTGACGGACGATGATCAGCTTCAAATTGTGTATGAAGCGACAACCAACAAAGCAACGCCGGTGTGCTTAACAAACCATAGTTATTTTAATTTGGCTGACGAACAAGCCAGCATTTTGGATCATGAAGTGAGCATCGCCGCAGATCACTACTTATCCGTCAATGACAAGTTTATTCCTCGTCTTATGGTGCCTGTGGCAGATACCGCATTTGATTTCACCTCTCAAAAATCCGTGCGATCTCAAATTATGTGTTATGAACCTCAGCTCTTTTTGTGCGGCGGCTTTGATCATAATTTTTGCTTGGTTCAAGAATCAAAAGAGAAACCATCTGCGACTATTTATAGCCCAGAGAGCGGCCGTAAAGTGGAGATGTTTACGAGTACTCCCGGACTTCAGTTTTACACGGGTAATCAACTGTATGGTGAAACAGGTCAAAAAGGCCAATCTCTGCGTAAATATGCAGGTTTGTGTTTGGAGCCTCAATTTTTTCCGAATCAAATCAATACAGATAGTGCTGAAGAGTGCATATTGCGACCGGGCACCCTGTATACAACTTCTATAACATTGAAGTTTTCGAACGACTAAACCGTGATTGAGTTGATTAAAAAACCAAAAAAGCACATCACGAACGCTCTGTATTTTTTTACGATTCATTCATGTTTGGGTTGGTACTGGTCGCAACGTGTCTGATCGTTAATTTTGCCCGTTCAGTATTGGAGCGTTTCAACTTCTTTCACATCAAAAGGGCTGAAGCCCATTCCAAAGACGTCGTGAAATCAAATCGCTGGTTTTGGAGTCGACTCTCTCGGCTGAAGACTTCATTATTTTGCAGCTTTTGAATGAGGTTCATGAGTTCACAGTGACTATCCAGTCGATTTTTCCAATGGTCAGTGGTTTGAGGTTTTCCGGCAGCCAAGTCCAGTTTATTGCGCCTATTTTATGCTTTTTCATTATCGGCAGATCTTTCAAGCTGCCCATTTCCATTTCAAACAAGGGCTGCGCGCAAGGGGTATTTTTTGAAAATGAAAGGGGGCAGCGGATTGCTCCATAGATTTAGCAGTTAAGAGTGCTTGGGTTATGAATATTTTGAGGTGGGTCACGTTCGCTCTGTTTAGCTGGGTGGAATGGCACCAATTAAGTTAATGAATTGTTAATGGCGGTTGTTGTTAAAAAGCTAACTGGAACAGGGTGTTGGGAAACTTTGTACGCATAAATGAATTTGAACTTATATGAGAAAATATAGTCCAATTTAGAGTAAGAATAGGCTGAAATATAATTTCAAGTCAGTTGCAAGGTGTTGATTTAAAAAGATTATTTTTTTGGTTTGTTTGTTTTTTAACGAGTGGCAATTTCACGATTTGATCCAAGTCTCTGTATCAGGGGTTAAATAAATGTAAGGTATTGTCATCAGCCGGAGAAGCTGAATGACAATCAAGCATCAACATTACGGTGAGGAGGCATTATGTCTATCCTTGAGAAAACGACCCGAGTTGTTGCTGTTGGCTTGACACTTTGGATAGCTGTTCTCTCGTTAACAGGCATGAAAGGCCTAGGAGATCAGGAAGTTCGTCAGGGATTCGATGTTAGTTCAAAGACTGAGGCAAGTGCGCAGCAATTAACCAGTCAATCTCAGCCACATATCATTGTGGCAAGTGTAAATAATCGAAGTAATTAGTATTAAAGTAGTCTAAAAAGCCAGAGCTTAGCACTCTGGCTTTTTTGTGTATGTGACGGGGTGTAGGCCACGGCAATTCCAGCTCAAACCCATCTCCAATCCCCATGTTTTGCACTTCATAAGCTTAACCTTTTCTTGAGAAAAGTCTTATGTCGAAAAATTGATGCCTGGGTAGCCTTGTTTGTCTCTCAGCACAAAATTCCATGCTATTGGCGACATTGTTTATGTCTGCACTAGGCGTATTAGGTTGTAATCGCTTACAACAAAGCTAAATCATTGAAGATCGATGAGTCGGTTAGCAAATAAGACTAGTCGCGGTAATAAGCATGGAGTGCCAATTTCACCATAACCTAGGCGGGCCGCGAAGTTTACTCAACCTAAAGTGCGAGGCACGATGTTAAACTTCCTATCTCAAATGCGGATCAGTACCCGTGTCATTGTATTAGTTATAATTCCTTCACTAGCTATTTGCTGGTTGTCGTTTGAGCGTTATCAACAGGCAAGTCAGACCGAAGCTCAAATTAAAGAAATGACTGTCATGATGGGTTTCTTAAAACGAGCATCATCATTGTTGGCCGTGTGGCAAGACGAACAAGATGTCACGCTTGCGTATACAGCGGGTGACGGCAACGTAAGCCAATATAAAGCCAAGCTCAGCGCGCCTCGCAGCCAAGTCGACCGCTCGTTTCGCGAGCTGGTGGACTACACCGAACGTCATCAAGGTGAATTGCTTCGGCATGGCAAGGTGAAGTCGGCATATCAGTCACTACAAGATAAATTTGCTCAACTCGATCAGATTAGAGCTGCCACCGATCAAAAAAATGAACGTTTACCGAATGGTACCTATAGCAGTGGATATTTTGCGTATGTATCGCGCGAGGTGTTGCGTTCTATCCATGAAATTACTGCAATGGCAACGCGCATTGATGACAAGCTGTCGCAACATGCCTTTGCATATTACACACTCCTGAGCATTCGCGAGCAGGGCAGTTTTGAGCGCGGCATGACGCTCAGAGCGCTCGGTGGAGGTAAAAAAATCAATTACATTCGGTATGGCCGAATTCGCTCTGCACAAGATATGCAACGCATCGCAGGGCGAGATTTTAGACAGTTGGCGTCACCAAACCTGAATCAGTTCTTTAATGAAACGGTCGATAAATTACCGGATATGAAGCGAATCAACGTGATTCGAAATGCCATTATCAAATCAAATGGAGTGAAGCCTGATATTTCACCCGAGGAATGGTATGAAAAGTCCACTCAATACATTAATGCGTTGCAACAGGTGGATAAGAAAATTGTTGATGAAATGGATCAACGTATGGTTTGGCTCAGTGACAATGCTCAGGCAGCCGTGTGGTTTTCTGCATTGAGTATGATGGCGTTAATGGTGCTAGTGATCGTGCTTTCGACTCTGATTATTAACTCAATTATCCGCCCGCTCAAAGAGCTAGTAACCACCTTAATCCATGCTTCGGATCAGCTTGATATTCGAGTTCAATTAGATGAGCGTGGGCATGATGAGCTTGCAGAGGTATCGAAGGCATACAACAAATTGACCTGTAGCTTTACTCAAGCATTGAATGGCATTTGTAATCAGTCTGACAACATGAACGACATTGCGTTTCGTGTGGCCGATGTAATGACCACCTCCATTAGCAACTCTGAAAGTCAAAATAATGCAACCGATTCTGTGTCGGTGGCGGTGCACCAAATGACGGCAACAATTCAGGAGGTTGCATCGAGTGCTCAAGAAACATCTGAAGCGGTGAATCGAGCGCATTCAATGTCGGTTGATGCAGCTGATAATTCGCGCATTAGTCGCGAAATTATGGACACTTTGGTGACCGAACTAGGCACAACTGGGCATGTTATCAGTACATTGAATGACGAATCAGATTCTATTGGTTCAGTGTTGAATGTCATTCAAGGCATTGCAGAGCAAACTAATTTACTGGCTCTGAATGCGGCAATTGAAGCAGCCAGAGCGGGCGAGCAGGGTCGAGGTTTTGCGGTGGTGGCCGATGAAGTGAGAAGTCTTGCAAGTCGCACGCAAGAATCGACCGAACAAATTCGGGCCCAAATCGAGTCGTTGCAAGAAGGTGCCCGTCAAGCCACAAAAAATATGCATCAATTGCAGGACAAAGGAACCGAAGTGGTTGACGTAGTGACTGTCAGTGAACAGGCATCAGATAAATTGCGTGAAGAACTCGATCACATTACTGCAATGGCGACTCAAATTGCCACTGCTGCTGAAGAGCAAACTAACGTTGCGAATGACATTAATATGCAGGTTCACTCGATTAAAGACGACGCCACGAGCATGGCTAAGCACGCACAAGATAGTGCGAGCGCGATCGAAACCCTAACCGGAAATGGCCGTTTACTGACCGACTACGTGACACGTTTTCAGGTCATTGCACCAGAAGCATCTTCGGCATCTTAATTAACCCCGTCTCTCTCCCCAGAGTTTATGGCGTCATTTGGCGCCTTTTTTATGGCCCAACCACTGTGCTTCACAATTTTGATAAAGGCTTCTGTCTGCGACATGACAGCGCTAATACCCATACTCTAAAGTGACCACACTATTTATAATGTGAAATGTTCAAATTGGTATGATGTTCTTTTCACACTGATGCTGCTTTTAATGTAGCCTAGGCGCTAAATGGGGTGAAGGCATCGACATTCGATGGGTGAATAGCACCTTGCTGAATGTTTGTCGAACACCTTTGGTCACCTAAGCTTCCTGTAGGACTTATCAATGAAGTTTTTTATCGCACTGCTAATGTGCCTCCCTTATGTTGCGTACTCTGCTGATTTTGTAGGCTCAGGACAGTGTGTTAGCTGCCATGAACAAGAGCATGAGCAGTGGCAGGCGTCTGACCATGCCAAGTCGATGTTGCCTGCAACAGCGCAAAGTGTGCTGGGACGATTTGATAGTATAGAGACGACTTTTCACGAGCTAACCTTTAAGCCATATCAAAAAGGCGATGAGTTCTGGGTTGATACCGTGACTCGCAGTGGCAAGGTCGAGGCCTTTAAGGTGGCGTACGTATTTGGTCATTTTCCATTGCAGCAATATGTGATTGATATCGGTGATGGACACTTGCAAGCGCACAATGTTGCGTGGGACAGCCGATCCAAACAAGAAGGTGGTCAACGTTGGATTCACCTGCAACCCAACGAAAAAATTACCATTGAACACCCTTTCTTTTGGCAAGGCGCTTATCAAAATCTAAATAGCCGATGTGCCGAATGCCACACAACCAATTATGAAAAAAACTACGATGTTGCAACCAATAGTTACCAAACGACTTGGTCTGAAGTAAATGTGGCATGTGAAACATGCCATGGCCCAGCCAGTAAGCACGTAACACTAGCCAATAAAGATGCTATTTCAGCACAACAAATGGGCTTTGATTTTGATCTCGCCAAACCCCTGAATTGGACGTACGAAGCAGGAAGCCGAACAGCAGTTGCCACAGGCGAAGTGAACGAACAGCATATTAGTATGTGCGGTTCCTGTCACTCTCGGCGCACATCCATGGGGCCGCTGCAAAGTAGTGCTGCACAGTCATATCACGAACAATTTCGCATCAGTAATCTGTCCGACAATTTGTATTATGCCGACGGTCAAATCTTAGATGAAGTGTTCGTCGTGGGTTCATTTTTGCAAAGTAAAATGCATGAAAAAGGTGTGACCTGTAGCAATTGCCACAACGTACATACTGGCAAAGTGAGAAGCCAAACCAATGGCTTGTGTAGTCAGTGTCATATGCCATCTGAATTTGATGTGAAAGAGCACCACGGCCATGAGCCTGACTCAGAAGCGGCGCAATGTGTCACGTGCCACATGCCAGAAAATACTTATATGGTGGTGGATGACCGTCGCGATCATAGTTTTAAAGTGCCGCGCCCATTACTTGCTGATGCGATTGGCTCTCCGAGCGTGTGCCAGTCCTGCCATGAAGATAAGGATGCGACCTGGGCTGCTGATGAAATTAAAACTTGGAATGGCAAGACTGTGCACAGCGATTGGCCTTTGGCGAATGCACATGCGCGCATGATGCGCCCGAACGCAGAACAAGAGCTTATGCGTTATATCAAAGACGACGAGTTGCCTGGGATTGTACGAGCCACTCTATATGAGCAGTTGGCGCACTATGCTAATGAACGCACTTTAAATGAGGCCAGTGAAGGCTTGTCTGACTCTGATCCGCTGGTTCGCCGTGCGGCGGCAGAAGTGTATCGAGGTACTCCGCAAGAGATGCGCTGGCAAGCTTTGTCACCTTTGCTAGAAGACCCTAACCTTCAGGTTCGAGCCTCTGTAACCGCAATGTTAGCCGACATACAACCAATTGCCCCTGCTCATATTAAGCCAGTACTCAACCAAGCCATTGCAGAGTACCGAGAGACGTTTTCACAGATCATGGACATGCCATCATCTCATGTGGCGCTGGCTCTGTTGGAGCAGCAGCTTGGTCAGCAGAAACTGGCAAAAACACATTATTTGAATGCGCTTCGTATCGACCCTTACTACATTGCGGCTATGGTTAACCTCGCTGATATTTATCGTAACGAGGGCGATGCCAAAAATGAGCAAGCACAATATGAGGCGGCACTCAAAGTGGCTCCAGATAGCGCAGCAGTCCAACATGGTTTCGGACTCTTTATGTTACGACAAAAACGTTACGACGAGTCGCTCAAGTATTTGTTTGAAGCGACGCAGCAGGTTGGTGCTATTCCACAATACTCATTTGTTTATGCGGTGGCTCTTGATCATCAAGGGCAAAAAGGTAAAGCGATTGATGTGTTGCAAGAGGCGACCTCAGAATGGCCCGGTCAATATCAGCTGCTAACAACTTTAGTGAGTTATCTGCAACAACAAAACCGCACGTCAGAGATTATGGCTCCGCTTCAGCAATTGATTCGCTTGGCTCCGAATGCGCCGCAGGTGGAGCAGTGGCGTCAGCAATACATGAATTAATGGCTGAATTAGTGGCGTAAAAAAACGCAACGTTGAAATAGGCTAGTACTTAGTTGTTCAACGTTGCGATGTCCAATCAGACAAAGTTTCTGCCAGAGGGTAGAAAGGGAGTGCGAGCTGCGGGGGAACAGCTCGCGGGTCATCACAGTTATGAATTCAATTGAGTGCGAGTTTCGGTTAACTCTTCAGTGTAACCACCTAACTGGCGGTAAAGTTCGTAACGCTTTTGATAGAAGTCGTGACGTTCAGCGTCAGGCTCAAAACGGCTAGCGATTGGGCTTGCCATCACAGCTTGCGCATCGGCAGTTGAAGCGTATTCACCTGCAGCAACCGCTGCAAAGATGGCAGCGCCAAGCGCGCAACATTGCTCAGATTCAACCACATCAATTGAGCGGCCCATTACATCGGCACATAGTTGCATGACTAAGCGCGATTTCTTGGCGATACCGCCCAAAGCAAGTACACGGTCCACTTGAACATCTTGGCTAGTCATACAGTCCATAATGGCTTTTGCTCCGTGGGCTGTAGCTTCCACCAAGCTATGGAAAATAGTCGGAGCATCTGTGCCTAAGTTCAGCGCACTGAGTTCGCCGGTTAAACGTTGGTTGGCATACGGTGTGCGACGACCATTGTGCCAATCTAACGCAATTGGCCCTGTTAATTCAGGTTGATACTGCTCGGCTGCTTGAGTCAACATGAATAAGATTTTGTCGTCTAATTCAGCGGCAAGAGCGGTGTATTGAGCATCGTCTTTTGCCAGTTGCTCGATAGGCCACATCAGTAAACGGCGATACCAAGCGTATAAATCACCAAAGGCTGATTGACCCGCTTCCAAAGCAACTAAACCAGGCATTGAGCTGCCCAATACTTGGCCGCAAATGCCATCGATTTGGCGCTCGCCAATCACATCTGTTGGCGCCATAAGAATGTCGCAGGTCGATGTGCCAATTACTTTAACCAGATCGTAAGAGCCCGCACCGGCGCCCACAGCACCCATGTGACAATCAAACTCGCCAATTGCAATTGCAATACCGGCCGGCAGACCTAATTTATCGGCCCACTCTTGGCTAAGCTCACCCGCTTTTTCATCGGAGGCATAAACCTGATCGAACATACGCTCGCGAATGCCGTCGAGTGTTGGTGAAATGGCTGATAAAAACGCTTGATCCGGTAAACCATTCCAGCTGTCGTGCCACATGGCTTTATGCCCTGCTGCGCAAATACCACGGCGCATTTGGGCGGGAGCTTCGTTGCCAGCAAGCAATGCAGGAACCCAATCACACAGCTCAACCCAGCTGTAAGCGGCTTCTGCAACTTGTGGATCTTGTTCGCTGACCCAGGCGGCCTTGGCCCAGAACCATTCAGAAGAATAGATGCCGCCAATGAACTTGGTATAATCGGTGAATTGACCACTGTGCGCGAGTTCGTTGATTAAGTCAGCTTTGCTGACCGACGTATGATCTTTCCACAACACGAACATCGCATTGGGGTTTTCTGCAAATTCAGGCTTCAGAGCTAGCACTTGCCCTTGTTCATCGACCGGTGCAGGAGTAGAACCAGTAGTATCAACACCAATCCCCACAACTTGCTTAGCAACGCCTTCAGGGGCTTGATTGAGGGCTTCTTGAACGGCTTGTGTCATGGCCTCAATGTAATCGAGAGGGTGATGACGGAATTGAGATTCGGCAAAGACCGAATACTTACCTTCTTTCCAGCGTGGGTAATACACCACGCCTTCTGCAACTTCTCCACCAGTGCGAGAATTTACAATGAGGGCTCGAACAGAGTCAGAACCAAAGTCCAGACCGATAACATAGCGAGTATCCATGACGACTCCATAGGGATCAGAATCAAACGAAATTATTGATGACGTCATTAGAGTTTTTATGAAGCATTTATGCCAGACACCAGAGTGCTAAATGAATGTAACATTACGCTACTGATTGCAATGCTTGCGCTATGTCGTATTTAGCAGATGTTAAATACCAACCCCTTTATTGATGGGAGTAATAGGCGAGGTTGTTTACCGAGTCGGTTTTTGAAGACGCAATATGAATAGAGGTGTTTATGGAGCTTTTAGCTGATTAGTGGATGCAGCCGGTCCTGATGAACTTATCAGTTAAACGTGCTGTTTGTTGATGGTGGACAAAAATTGAGTCATCACTCGGAAGTATCCTAAAGAGGTGTAACTTGGATATTTTGGGACTAGCAATGAAGGCCAAAAGTTTTGTTCGGTATGTTGAACAGTTCGGTTTTTCATGCATTGAGAAGCAGCATGTAAAAGGGTTAAAAATCTTTATTACGCTTTGGGGAACGGTGTTTGCTGTGTTGTTCAGTATTACCGCGTATAACTGGAGTGCCGGTTACGTGTCTTGGACGTGGATTACATTAGACATGCTTGTTGTTGTGGCATTTTCAGGGTGTGCTTGGCAACGCTATCAATTGAAAAGGTACATTGATAGTTACCGGCAAAAGCACCCTGAAGTGACAATTGCCGGCTGACTCAAGGTGGGTTTAAAAAGGCAAACCTACTGCATTTTTAAGTGATGTGAGTAAAGCTTGGCCGCCTTCAGTTTGCACATACTCATACACAGTATTGACTAAAGGTCCTGCTATTTCAGGGTCTAGACCCAATGCCGAAAATGATGAATTGAGCAGATCAAGGTTGCCTGCAGATTCACCCAAGCTTCCTCCTAGCCCGCCGAGCAAGCTTCCAGCTGCTGAAGGTTTGGCGTCCGGAGCACTGTCAATCATGTCGGTAATACCCGGAACAATTGAAGCAAGCTGCCCAAAGTCAGCGGCTTCCATGTTGCCCTGTGCTAGACCAAACAAGCTGCCGAGTGCACCTGTTGCTTGCTCAGGCGTAATGTCGAGTTGGCTGGTTAGTGATTCAACCAGAGAAGCTTCCTGCGCTTGCGCAGGTGCAAACCCAAAGCTGCTTACTGCCAATACTAAACCCATTACCCAATGACGCATCGCCATCATCTTTTTCATATTCTGTTCCTTTAAATGAGACTCGCTTTGATAAGTATGAGCCTATCGTCTTAATTATCCGTTTACCCAGCCTAGTACATCCTTGATAACTGACCAGCGAGATTCTTTTTGAACCGCACCGTATCCTTGGATCCAATAGTCGTATTGACGGTCTACAAAATGATATGACTTCATCAAATCTAACCAATTGTTGGTGTAATTTAAAAGATCTGTATTGCGTCTCGCAACCGCAAATGCGGTTGGAAAAGACAGTAATCGCCCACTGACATCATCTTTAAGTAGAGCAACACCAAAATCAGGATAAAACAAACTCCAAGCGTATCCTGCTTCTGCACTGGTCAGGAGGCCATCGTAGGAATGGGGCTGTTCGGGATTGAAGTAGCTCTCGTAGTGAACAATTGGAGAGAAGTCGATCTGCGGCAAACGTTTTTCCGCACGTTTTACGAGAGCGGCGTGTTGGACTACAGCGAGGTTAAGTTCAGATTGGCGCACTGTTTTGATGGATGAATAATGCTTCACCTGATGATCGGGTACGATCAGTGCTAGGTTTAAGTCGAGCACCTTGTTGGTAAAGGATACTTGCTTCATCAGTTCTGCATCAATTTCAATACCCGACATAGCAATATCGAAATAGCCACGTTCGAGATCATCGGCTAGGTGCTGGTACATGTAGGGAACGAATTCAACGTCAACGCCCAGATCAGAGGCTAATCGATAGGCCAAAGAGATATCAAACCCCACCAGTTCGTTATTGCTATTGTGGTATGAAAATGGAACGTTGCCCCGCTGATATCCAACGCGTAAAACTCTGGCTTTAGCGATGCTGTCTAAATCTGCCACATTGGGATTACTTTTTCGCTCCCAGCCGCCAGTTTCTTGACCTTGAGAAATGATACTGCTGTCGATCTTCATATCGGCAATCAAGCTCGATGTGTTTTGGTCGTCACCAATTAAGTGCTCTAACATGACTCGGGTACCGCCAAATATAAGTACGGTGGAGATACACGAAATCACCAAAAATCGAATAAAGCCGAGTTTGGGCTTACCCACACCGTAGACCACAACAATGGCCGACAGCATAGTTACCGCCATGAGATTCATCACCGCAACCAATGAATTGAACCGGCCCGTAATAAATGACGAAACAACAAATAATTGATTTAAATCCGAAGGTAAAAAAACGCTTTCCAATAGGAAAGGCACTGCAACGTATACACTCCCAAATAAGCTTAAAAGGCCGCTGATGCCAACGAGTGGATAACTCATTAAATCAACCGGTTTGCCAATAAACCAACCGGCAAAAAAGATAAACAAAATAATCGTGAGCTTGCCCAAGTTGGGGAAAGTAAACACGATTGGCAACACAACATCGACCAAGCTCATGGCTTCGTCGTTATCTTTGCCGTATTTTTTTAATAGCCGCTTACTTTCTTCCATGATCACCGGTAAACATATGAAGATATTACCGGTGGAAAATGCGGTCGCCAGAGCGCCCCACGATACCGTCATCACATCGCGATAGCTAAATGGGGTAAAGCTTGTAATGAGCACGGGCAAAATCACAAAAGCCAATAGCATGCACAGTACAAAATAGCTGATCATAAAGACTTGCAAACTTTCGAGTTCATCAATGCCCATTGTGCCAGCTGCATTGGCTGACATTGCAAATACCCCAATAGGCAATATTTTAACCACCGATTGCGTAATTTTGGCCAACCCTTCGGCACATGTGGACGCTAGATGAATGACGCGCTCTTTATTTTTTACTGAAATTAACGCAACACCTAAAGCAATGCTGAATAGAACTAGAGCAGGAACAGCACCGCTTGCCATCGATTCGAAAGGGTTCGACGGAATATAGAGTTTGAGATAATTAATCTCGGCACGCGGCTGAACTTCGCTACTGCTGAAGAAGCTGGCTGAAACCATGCTTGGAAATGTAATGGGCGTCAGTAAAACCACGATCAGGCCGATGACCCAAATAGCAGCCATGATACTGCCAGCTTTGATAAATAAACGCTTGGCCTCGGTCGGATCAAGGTTACCAATGCTACTAATTAAGCTGACTAAGATGTAAGGATAAATCGTCATTTGCATGAGCATAATGACGGCGTTACCGATAATGCCCATCCAGCCGACCATTTCACCAAAGAATATGCCGGTCCCAATGCCCAGCACCATCGATAAAATCATCACAGAGGCAAGGGATAGCCCTTTGGTCGATTTCTCACTACTCATAACATTCCTTCGCTTTAAATACTTGCAGCTACTTCTTCTGATTTGCACTTCGTACAGAGAGCTTGGTCGTAGACTTTTTCATAGGCAATACAGACAGCTTCTGAAGAATAACGTGAGCTGGCTACTTCAAGGCATAACTTTTTAATGTGTTCACTTTCTTCATCATTTAGCAGTTCTAAAGCGGCGTTTGCAGCGGCTTCGTAGTCACCAACTTCAACTATTTTGCCAACGTCCTTAACCACCTCTGGCATGCCGCCGATATTGGTCACCACGCTTGGTGTGCCTTGAATCATAGATTCGATTAAGGTGAGTCCAAAGCTTTCATATTCGGAGAGCTGTAAATTGACATTGGCCGCAGAAAACCAACGTGAAATTAACGGATCTTGTCCCACCCAGGTGATGTCGTCGAATACCCCCAATGACCGAGCAAGCGCTTTGCTTGGCTCAACCTCTGGGCCTTCGCCAAGAAAGATCATCTTACATTTCATCTGTTTTCTGACCAATGCAAAGCAGCGAACAATGTCTGGTATGCGTTTGATTTCTCTAAAGTTAGAGGCATGTACTAAATACGTTTCATCAACATCCAGCCCTAGTTCCTTGCGGGCGTCTGCTCTATTGCCCTGAAAGATCTTTTTGGGTACCACGAAATTGGCGATTGTGGCGGGCGTTTGTTTCAGATCGAAGCGGTCAAATGTTTGCTGAGCTAAGTCATCAGAGACACTAATCACGCGTTCTGATTCGGCTAACACCGTTTCGATCACTCGGTGCATCGCCGGATCATCGGCTAATTTAACTACATCGGTACCGTGTAAAGTGGTCATCAGCTTAAACGGTTTCTTGCATATGAACTTGGCCATCAATCCGGCAGCTGCGTAGGGAACCGCATAATGTGCATGCACAATCTCGATGCCATTTTGTTCCACCAAATTGGCCAATGCTCCGGCAAGTGCCAAGGTGTGTGGGGCGCTTTCGAACACGGGATAGTCATTCACATGTAGCTTTAAAAAATGAAGTGTGTCACTCACTTGACGCCATGAATAGGGATGGCGTTCTGCCAACAACCAAATGTGATGACCGCGCTCGGCCAACGCCATTGCTAATTCCGTTGCGATGATCCCCGAACCGCCCATCTTGGGATTACAGACAAACGCAATTTTGCGTTTTTGGTGCGGACCAGAAGCGTTCTCTGTTTGTTGGTGATCCATCGCTGATTGGGGCGTTAATTCCATTAAGTACCTCTGATGAGCAAATGCTGAAAAATCGTTTTATCTGTTAAAGTTATAGCTTGTTTTGAGGTGACTGCATTTTATGCCGATGGATTTTTGGCTCAGAGACAACTCACCCTATCAATAATGAGATCCGTCAATCTATTTTTACCTAAGGACTGCTTAATGAACTTTATCTTCGTTCACGCTAACCCAGACTGGTATGTCATGCATAAACCGCAAGGTTGCTCAGTACAAGATGATCGAGATGGCATTGGTTTTTTGAATGCTCTAAAACAGTTCATGCAAGAGCCTGAATTATCCTTGGTGCATCGGTTAGACAAAGTGACATCAGGCTTGTTGTTGATAGGCAGAAACAAGAAGACAACATCGATTTTGTCGCAACAATTTGAGCATCGAACAGTGCGTAAGTTCTATTTGGCGCTTGCTGCGGGAAAACCGAGCAAGAAACAAGGCACCATTATTGGCGATATGGCTAAGGCGCGTCGGGGTGCTTGGAAGCTTGAAAGAAGTGTTAAAAACCCTGCTAAAACTCAGTTTTTTAGTGTGTCTCACAGCGCAGGTCTTCGGTGGTACTTGCTTCGCCCAATCACGGGTAAAACTCACCAATTACGTGTTGCGCTGAAAAGTATCGGTTGTCCAATACTAGGCGATGAGCTGTATGGCGCGAAAGCTCAGGCCAGAACGTATCTGCATGCGTATGGCTTGGAATTTGATTGGCAAGGGGAACGCCAGCGCTTTTTGCTACCGCCTTCAGAGGAGGGTGAATTTCGCCAGTCTGTGCCCGTTGAATATGGTAATCCTTGGGAAATGCATTGGCCGAAATCTTAAGTGGATACAAGTATGGAGGGCATAAAAGAGCCTCTGGTGGGAATGCCAGAGACTCAATTTCAGAGTCATTAGTCGCGGTAATTCACGTACATTGGCTCTTCATAAGCGCCTTTGTAGGCAACTTCTGTCTTCGTTGCTCCCGTTGCCGAAGGTTTTTCTTTCAACAGCAACTCAAAACGAGTGAAATGGTTTTTAGGGGCATTGTCAAAATCGTAATTAACATACGATGGCTCGAATGCGCCGTATTCTTCTTCTCCTACATAGTTTGTAAATTCTTCGACCAAGTTAGAGTCAAATTTGTAGTTGACGTAGCTAGGCTCTACGAAGCCATTTGCGTGCGCGGTGGCAACGGATAAAAGGGCCGTGCTCAATCCTGCAATCACAACTTTAAGCATGTTCATGAGTGTGTCTCCTTCAAAAATATCTGTAGTAAAGATCGAGAACTGTGTCGTTCATTTTTATCGTTAAGTTGCATGCGTCGATGCAATATCAAATGAATATCAACAGAGCCGATAGTAAGCGTTTATTTAAAAACGACTTTTGGCCTGTGCACTATTGCTGTGCAAAAGTGGTAGCGGTCTCATTGAGCGGTAAAAAAATTTAACTCTCGATGCGGTATTTGAATCTTGTTCTTAGGCGGATTCTAAATACACGCTAAAAACCCAAACCGAGTACCAACATAGAGTAATTTTTGACCGTTGGTAGTGTTCAGAGGAAGGTCAGCCAAAGCTGAATAGTGAAATAGCCGTTTTGACCCGATGGCTTGTTCGAAAGGTGATGTTTGGCGAAAAGTTCACCCGATCGCGCAAAGGACGATCGGGCCGAGTGCTTTATTTTTTATTAAATGCGGCCAATTGTTCAGCAGTGGCCTCAGTTTGGTGAGTGGCCTTCCATTCATCATATGGCATGCCATAGACCCGCTCGCGGGCAACATCAAGCGCTAGTTCTTGGCCTTGAGACTCGGCTTCGGCAACCATCCATTTGCTCAGGCAGTTTCTGCAAAAGCCGGTTAAATTCATCATGTCGATGTTTTGCACATCTGTTCTGTTTTGTAAGTGTTTCACCAGACGGCGAAAAACCGCTGCTTCTAGTTCTGTTTGTGAGGCCATGTTACGTCTCGCTCCATCATAAAGCCTAAGAGTATACCCATGCCGGTGTCGATGGCGTAGCGGTATCCATATTGTTTTAGCCAAATCGATGAAGACGTTCAAACTATGGGTTAGAGTTGGCAAATGTGATTGAACTTTTAACTGACAAATGAGGTATCTAAGGTATGTACTGATCGGCGCGTTTTATCGATCCATGAAATACACTCGGATGACGTCCATATTGAGCGGTTTGTTTCTTTGTGGAATGCAGTGCCTGACGTCATTTGTGTTGCTTTCAGTGCGGAGGCTTTCAGAGTTGAGGCGCATCCGATACAATCAGATGCAGTTATATTGAAGAGTTTTTTTATGTCAGAACAACAATCCGCAACCACGCATTTTGGTTTTCGTCAGGTCGCATCTGATGAAAAGGCTTCAATGGTGGCCGAAGTTTTTCATTCCGTGGCCGCAAAATACGATGTGATGAATGACCTGATGTCGATGGGAGTCCACCGTGCATGGAAACGGTTTACTCTTGAGTGTAGCGGTGTTCGTTCAGGCGATAGAGTACTTGATATTGCCGGCGGCACTGGTGACATCACCGCATTGATGTCAAAGCGTGTGGGCGATGACGGTCAGGTTGTGTTGGCTGACATTAATGCATCGATGCTGCAAGTGGGGCGTGGCAAACTGCGCGATCGTGGTGTTGTATCTAATGTTGAGTTTGTGCAGGCAAATGCCGAAGCGCTGCCGTTTCCAGATAATTACTTTGATGCCATTACCATAGGTTTTGGGTTGCGAAATGTAACCGACAAAAGCAAAGCACTGGCGTCTATGTATCGAGTGCTGAAGCCCGGTGGGCGATTATTGGTACTCGAATTTTCAAAACCTCAGTATGATTGGTTGGCATCGGTTTACGATACCTACTCCTTCAAACTCCTGCCTAAAATGGGAGAGTTGGTGGCTAATGACAGCGAAAGCTACCAGTACTTAGCCGAGTCTATTCGTATGCACCCCGACCAAGATACACTCGCCGGCATGATGTCTGATGTGGGGTTTGATGAAGTGAAGTACTTTAATTTAACCGGTGGCATTGTAGCCCTGCATCGTGGATACAAATTCTAATGATCAAAGCAGTGTTGCCCATTTTGTTGTCCGCTGCTGATAGAGCCCTAGGGGTCTATCAAAGCCAACATTCAATGTCGCGACAATTGAAGCCAATTCAGGGTGAAAGCTTGCTCGTTGAGCTAACGGATGTGGGCCTAAGTTTTGTGGTGAGAGTCGATCAGCGACTTCATGTTACGACGGTTGATGGTATGACCCCAAGTTGCATGATTCGAGGCAAAGTCGGTGTGCTCACGTCTTTAAAAGATGGCAATGACATACCTCGATTGATCAAAACAGAAGCGTTGGAGCTTGAAGGTAACCTACAAGTGGCTAGCCAAATCGCACAAGTTCTCAGCCATACGCACTTTGATAGCGAAGAATGGTTGTCTCAATGGATGGGAGATGTGCCTGCATACACGTTTATGAATGGACTGAACTGTCTGAAATCATGGTTAAACTATCGCGCTGAACAAGGTCAACTGGACTTACGTGAATGGTTACAGGATGAAGCGCAACTCTTGCCGGTTGAACCGGAAGTGCGCCAACGAAAATTGCACATCAATCAAACCATCGCTCGAATCGATGATTTAGCCGAACGAGTGGCTCAATTACAGCAGTGCGTGAGTGCACAGAAAGGCCTAAATTGAACATGTTGTTGAAGCAGCACAAACGTCTCTATCAAATTACTCGTATCTTTTGGCAATACCGCCTCGATCTACTTTTTCCTGCAAGTTGGCTGCCGTGGTATGTCAAATATGGTCGTTTTGCCATGTTTTGGATCCGCCCCAAGGCAAAACATGAGTGTGACGCTGCACGGTTACGCTTGGCGCTAGAAGAGTTAGGGCCGGTATTCGTTAAATTTGGCCAAATGCTGTCAACGCGGCGCGACTTACTGCCACCCCAATACGCCGAAGAATTAGCCAAGTTACAAGACAGAGTGCCTCCATTTTGTGAAGCTGAAGCGCTGACTCAAATTGAAAAAGCTCTGGGGCAGAAAGTGACCGATGTGTTCGAGAGCTTTGAAGCCACGCCCATGGCCTCGGCTTCTATTGCTCAAGTGCATGGAGCGAGACTGCAATTGGATGGCAACCTCCAAGATGTTGTCATCAAAGTGATTCGTCCTGGTATTGAGCGCATTATTGATGCCGATATCGCATTGATGTACTTGTTTGCTGGGCTTGCCGAAAACTTCTTGCCTGACGGTAAACGCTTACGTCCTCGCGAAGTTGTGCTTGAATACAAAAAAACACTCATCGATGAACTTGATTTGATGAGAGAAGCGGCCAATGGCATACAACTGAGACGAAACTTTGAGGGTTCTGATAGCTTGTATGTGCCGGAAATGTACTCAGACTTTTGTCGTCAAAACATTCTTGTGATGGAACGCATTGATGGTATTCCTGTGAGTGATATCGATGCACTGAACGCTCAAAATACCAATATGAAACGGCTTGCAGAGCGCGGTGTTGAAGTGTTTTTTACACAGGTTTTTCGCGACAGCTTCTTTCATGCTGATATGCACCCTGGCAATATTTTCGTGTCACGAGAGCACCCTGAAAATCCTCTTTATATTGGTGTTGATTTTGGTATCGTGGGAACACTCAACCGAGATGACAAACGTTACCTCGCTGAAAATTTCTTAGCATTCTTCAATCGCGATTATCGTAAGGTAGCTGAATTGCATGTCGCGTCGGGGTGGGTGCCAAGCGACACCAATGTTGAAGAATTTGAGTTTGCTATTCGTACTGTGTGCGAACCTATTTTCCAGAAGCCGCTAGCTGAAATATCATTTGGCCATGTATTGCTTAATTTATTCAACACCGCTAGGCGCTTCAATATGCAAGTGCAGCCGCAGTTGGTGTTGTTACAAAAAACTTTACTCTATGTTGAAGGGTTGGGGCGTCAGCTTTATCCGCAACTAGATTTATGGCAAACCGCGAAACCGTTTCTTGAAGATTGGATGCAAAATCAGATAGGGCCAAAAGCGCTCTGGCGAGAAATTAAGGAAAACGCTCCCTACTGGGGAGAAAAGTTGCCGGAGATGCCAAATTTAATTTATGACGGTTTAATCGCCGTGAAACAATTTAATGAACAATATCAGCAACAAATAAAACACACCGAAAAGGTTCGCATGTATCAAATGCAGGCATATTATTGGTTGGCAACAGCTGCAATTTTGGCTGTAATGGCAACTGTACTGCATTTAGACGTAGAATGGCCTGTAACAATGGCTCTGGGTGTGGGTTCATTTGTGTGTTGGGCGAAGGGCTGGTTACTAAGCCGCAAGCGCTCTTGATGTAAAACTCTTAAAACTTATTTAACCATTACATAATGTTGGGAAGGACTTGAACATGGGCGGAATTAGTATCTGGCAGTTGTTGATTATTGCGGCCATTGTCGTTTTATTGTTTGGCACAAAAAAACTGCGCGGTATGGGCGGAGATTTAGGTGCAGCAATTAAAGGATTTAAAGAATCCGTAAATGGCGATGAGCCTGCCAAGGAAAAAGATGAGTCGAGCGAACAATTGACAGATCAATCACGTGATGCCGCGGATGCAGATTTTGAAGCATCAGAAAAACAGACAAGTGACACAAAGAAGTAAAACATAGTGTTTGATATCGGTTTTTGGGAACTTGCAGTGATTGCTGTGCTTGGGCTTCTCGTTTTGGGACCTGAGCGCTTGCCGACTGCTTTGCGCAATGTGATGAACTGGGTGCGCTCAGTGAAAACGATGGCAAATAATGTTAAACAAGACATTAGCCAAGAACTTCATTTGCACGAATTACAACAAGATCTGAAAAAAGCAGAGCAACAAGGCATGAAAGATTTAAGCCCTGAGTTGCAATCGTCTATCGATGAACTTAAAGATGCTGCCGAATCTGTGCAAAGGCCTTACCAAACGGACTCTTCTGGCGAAGAGAATCAAATACTAGATTCACAAAAGAAAACACCTAAAGCTCCAACATCGGAGAAAAATAATGACTGATCAAGGTGTACCTCTTATCAGTCATTTGATTGAATTGCGCAGTCGTATTTTACGTGCTGTGGTGGCAATTTTAGTGATGTTCTTGTGCTTGTTCTATTTTGCCAATGATTTGTATCACTGGCTTGCTACACCTTTATTAGCGCAGTTACCTCAGAACAGTAGCATGATTGCGACCAATGTTGCGGCTCCGTTTTTTACCCCATTTAAATTAACGCTGGTGGTCTCAATGGCTGCTGCAATGCCCGTGATCTTACATCAGATTTGGGGCTTCATATCACCGGGCCTGTATCGCCATGAGCGACGTCTTGCGGTGCCGCTATTAGTCACCAGTGTGTTGCTTTTCTATGGTGGGGTGGCGTTTGCGTACTACGTTGTATTCCCAATTGCGTTTGCGTTCTTTACGAGTGTTGCGCCCGAAGGCGTTGAGATAGCGACGGATATCTCCAGCTATCTCGATTTCGTGTTAAAAATATTATTTGCATTTGGCATCGCGTTTGAAATTCCAATCGCTGTTATTTTGATGTGCGTGAGTGGCGTCACGACGCCGCAAAAACTTCGCCAAAAACGCCCTTATGTTATTGTTTCGGTGTTCGTCGTAGGAATGCTTTTGACGCCGCCCGATATTATTTCTCAAACCCTGCTGGCGCTACCGATGTGGCTGCTGTTTGAAGTGGGTGTGCTGATGGCGTCGTTGTATTCGAAATCCAAAAAAGATGAGGAGTCCGAAGATGAAGCAAATTAGTTTAATTGCCCTGGTGCTCGCCTCGTCCGTTGCTTTGGCCGACACGAACCTGACTGCCCAATTCAAAGCATGTTCAAATGTCAGTGATGATAGTAGTCGTCTCGAGTGCTATGACGCACTGACAGAGCAACTGTCAGCCTCGCCTGAAGTTAAGCCAACAATGGCCGCCCCGACTTCTACTGCGGCGGGAGTCGATAGGAGTTCAGCGATTGCTTCTGCCACAAAATCGCCAGTGGTCAACAGCGCAGATACGTTGAGCGCTGAGCAGAAATTTGGTTTAGAAAACAAAATTGTTCAGGAGCAAACCAAAGCCATTGCCGAAATCAAAAGTGAGGTGGTGAAAATCACCAAAGATCCCTACGGCAAGTTAACGTTAGAGCTGAAAAACCAACAAGTTTGGAAAATGCGCTCCAAAGGGCCGCGCTTTTCTGTTGGAGACGTTGCTGTTGTTGAGCGTGGCACCTTAGGTGCATTTTACATCCTTAAAAATGGTACCGGACGTAAAACTTCTGTTACTCGTTTGCGATAACTGGCCGTTATGATGAGTCGTATTGCTTTTTTATTGTTCACCATGTTTGGCATCCTAGGGGTAGCTTTTGCGGCCCAAGCCAACGATGGTGCTTTGCCAGCAATGCAAATCAATGAAGTTATAAACGGGCGCTTCGAGCATCATGCAAAAGTGATCATGAGTAGCGGCATTTTTGTCGGCATTCTATTTGTGATGGCCATGTACAATCTGTTTATCTTTTGGCACAGCCGCACTATCAGCTTTCTTTACTATGGCCTCTATGCTTTGTGCGTGGTGTTTATGACCGCCTCAGCAATTGGTTTGTTGTCGTTATTGTGGCAGCCACTTATCTGGTATCAGCAGCAAATAGCGTTAGGCTTTGGCGCTGTGGCGGCGGTGTGTATTGGGCTTTTTGCAGATGAACTTTTAGGCAAGCTCCATACGGCTCAATGGCTTCGCGTTTGTTTGCGTATTACAGGTTTGGCGGTATTGCTGACGGGGATTGTGATGGTGTTTAGCTGGAATGAGCTGAGCATTAAACTGGTCATGTTCTTTGCCTTTATCATGGTGCTATTTCTAGTAGTGGTTGGCTCGATTTTGACTCAAGCCAAACATAACTATGGTATGTCGTACGCATTTGCTTGGACCAGCGTGGCGGTTGGTTTTGCATTGACGTTATTGATTGGAGCAGATGTTTTAAGCTGGCCATTTTCACACCGGATTCCACTCATGGCTGGCATATGCATTGAAGTCGTGGTGGTTTCATTTGTGTTGGCAGGCAGTTTTTCTGATGCTCAAACCGATATGATTGTTGCGCATAAGGAGTCTCTTGAAAGTTACGAGCGCGCGCAACGTTTGCAACAACAAGCATTACAAGCCCAAGCTGTTGCAACTGATGAATTAGAACGCAAGGTGCAAGAACGAACGTTCGAGCTTGAAGTTACATTACGAGAGCTTGAGGAAACCAACCGTCGATTAGAAGAGCAGAGCACGGTTGATGCCTTGACGGGCGTTAAAAATAGAAAGCACTTTGACCGCCGGTTTGTTGCTGAATTTCGGCGAAGCAGGCGTGAGCAAACACCATTATCTGTGATGATGCTGGATATTGACCGATTTAAGAACGTCAACGATACCTACGGCCACCTCGTCGGAGATGAGTGTATTCGTCAAGTGGCCCAACGCATCCAGTCGGTAATTAAGCGTCCGACGGATGTTGTGACACGTTATGGCGGTGAAGAATTTGCGGTGATTTTACCCGCCACTCACATCGATGGTGCCAAACAAGTCGCGCAAGATATCATTACAGCTGTTCGCCAAACGCCTTTAATCACCAGTGACGGGCCGTTAACGGTGACCATTAGCGCCGGAATATCAGACGCTGTTGCGAACAATGATCTGCGTCCTGAAGATCTTTTAACCGCTGCGGATCAGGCTTTGTACAAAGCTAAATCTGCTGGTCGTGACCAATACCAAGTTCAGGCCGTGGGTGATTCAAATGGATCACCTCATGCGAGCTTGCCATTCGATTTGGAGTAAAATATGACAGCTCAGTTTCCTATGATTCGTCCACGACGGATGCGAAAAGATGCATTTTCACGTCGATTAATGGCTGAAAATCAGTTAACCGCAGCAGATTTGATTTACCCCGTTTTCGTACTCGAAGGCGAAAAGCAGCGTGAGAGCATTGCTTCTATGCCGGGTGTTGAGCGTGTCTCTATCGATCTTCTGACGGATGTTGCTGATGAATTAGTGGAGCTGGGTATTCCCTTAATCGCAATTTTTCCGGTGACGCCTGCTGACGTGAAAACTGAGTTAGCAGAACAAGCGTACGATCCAAATGGACTTGCGCAGAGAGCGATTCGAGCGCTAAAACAGCGTCAGCCTGAGCTGGGCGTGATGACTGATGTCGCGCTCGACCCGTTTACCATTCATGGACAAGACGGTCTGTTGGATGAAACTGGCTATGTCATGAATGACGAAACCGTTGAGGTGTTGATTAAGCAAGCCGTGTCTCATGCTGATGCCGGCGCTGATATCGTTGCCCCTTCAGATATGATGGATGGCCGAGTGGGCGCTATTCGAGCCGCTCTTGAGTCCGACGGTCATATTCATACGCGCATTATGGCTTACTCTGCAAAGTATGCCTCAAGCTTCTATGGTCCGTTTCGTGATGCAGTCGGCTCATCGGGTAATCTAAAAGGTGGCAATAAATACAGCTATCAAATGGACCCAGCAAACGGCGACGAGGCGCTCAGAGAAGTTGCACTCGACTTAGCCGAAGGGGCCGACATGGTGATGGTGAAGCCAGGAATGCCCTACTTGGACATCGTACATCGTGTGAAAACGGAATTTAAAGTGCCCACTATGGTTTATCAAGTCAGTGGTGAATACGCCATGCTGAAGGCTGCAAGCCAAAATGGTTGGCTTGATGAAAAAGCGGTAGTGATGGAGTCTTTATTAGCATTTAAACGTGCAGGCGCAGACGCTATTTTGACCTACTTTGCAGTTGATGTGGCACGCTGGCTTAAACAGGGCTAGAGCGTTAGTGGCTTGGTGTTTTAAGGCTGCTGACGTTAAATTTCCAGCCAACTTTGGCTTGAATGGCTTGCTCTTCAAGTAAGTCAGCAGCGGTTAGCGGATGGCTACTCCGCCAACCCGCAGGCATGTTCCAATGAGTGTCAACGCCATCGGTTAGGATTTCTGATGGTAGTATCAAGCTCGATGAGCGATGACTTGTGAGTAGAATAGACCAACGTAATATCCGCAACAGCCCAAATGCTTGTTCTGCTTTATAACCTCTTAAACTCTCAATGCTTTGACTGTCTATTTCGCCTTTACTATTGCCAAGTAAGGTGGCCAACAGCGCTTGCTGAATTTTACTGAATCCCGGTTGTTGGGTCACATTTAAAATATATTCAGCATGCTTGTGGGAATCGGCAAAGCCCACGGTTAAGCCCAGTTCATGGAGCAGTGCGACACACCCCAAGAGTTCTTCGCCCTCATGGCATTCAATGGGCCATTGATTTTTGTAGTGTGCAAACAGAGCCAATGCGGTCGCACGGCATTGTTCTGCGTGGCGTGGCTCTATGTGATATTTGTGGATGAGTGCAGACAGGGTCGATTGTCGTACGCCCGGCTCGATGGGCTGATTAATCATGCCGTAAATTAAGCCCTCGCGCAGTGCTCCCCCCGAAATTGACATACCTGTGATGCCAAATGTTTCAAATAGTCCAATCAAAATAGCCAAACCACCGGCAAACACAGGTTTGCGATCTTCAGCTAAGCCTTTGATATTTAGTTGCTCAAGCCGCTCGCAAGAGATGATTTGGTCACGAAGGTGATGCATGCGAGACAAGGTGATTTGGTCGTCTAGCTCTTGTGATAGCAGAACTTCTTGAATGGCCTGTACCGTGCCTGATGAACCTAGGCATTGCTGCCAACCGAATTGTTGATAACTGGTGACGAGTGCTTGAGCTTCATGCTTGGCCGCTTCAGTTGCTAACTCAAAGGCTGTGGCCGAAAACCGACCCGCGTTAAAGAATTGAGTGGTGAACCGGACACACCCCATATTTAAGCTCACGGCCTGGTGAATGTCGAAGTCATGGCCGATGATCATCTCGGTACTTGCTCCACCAATATCGATAATCAAGCGGTGAGGTTGTCCGGCAGAGGTGTACGCGGCGCCTTGATAAATTAAGGCTGCTTCTTGCTCACCAGAAATGATATTGATGCGGCGCCCTAAAATCTGTTCAGCTTGGGTGACAAATTGATCAACATTATTGGCTAAACGAAGCGTTGCCGTTGCAACGATTTTGACATTCTCAGGAGGTAAATATTGAAGACGTTGGGCAAACAAGCGCAAGCATTGCCAGCCGCGTTCCATTGCTTCTTTGGAAAGGTTAAGTGAGTCATCAAGCCCGGCGGCAAGCCGGACTTTACGTTTGACTTTGGCCATGGTTTGCACCGAATGGCCAATTTGTCGAACCACCAACATATGGAAACTATTCGAGCCTAAATCGATGGCTGCAAACAGGTCGTTATTGCGGGTGGCCATTGCGAACTATTTACTTCGCTTATAATTCGAACGTTGGTTGCCGCCACTGCGTTTTCGCCCGCTTTGATTCACTTGGCGTGAACGAGGCATGCGTTTCGCAGGTTTAATATCATCCAACAAGCATGAAGAATCATATTGAGTGACTGGTACTTCGTGTCCGAGATACGATTCAATGGCGGGTAAATTAATCGCGTATTGCTCACAGGCAAAGCTAATGGCATGACCGCTCTGCCCCGCACGACCGGTACGGCCAATACGATGAACGTAATCTTCAGCATCGTCAGGTAAGTCGTAGTTAAATACGTGCGTTACCAACGGAATGTGTAAACCACGGGCAGCAACGTCGGTTGCGACTAAAATATCAAGCTCACCATTGGTAAATTGCTCAAGTATTTTGATGCGCTTGCGTTGCGGTACATCACCGGTGAGCAATCCAACACGATGCTCTTCACCCGCCAATGCGCCCCAGATTTTTTCACAGCCGTGTTTGGTATTGCCAAACACAATCGCTTTATCTGGCCATTCTTCTTCAAACAAGGTTAATAGCAGTGGCATCTTGTCTGGATTGGATGGATAAAACAGCTCTTCTTTAATCTGCTCTGCGGTTTTTCGCTCAGGTTCAATATGAACATGAGTCGGTTCATTCATGTGCTCGTATGCAAGTTCGCGTACCTTGTACGACAAAGTCGCTGAATACAGGAGATTCAAGCGCTTATCTGCTTCGGGCAACCGACGCATTAAGAATCGAATGTCCTTGATAAAGCCAAGATCGAACATGCGGTCGGCTTCATCAAGCACCATGACCTGCACGTCATCAAGGTTGATCACACCTTGCTTGAGGTAGTCAATTAAGCGTCCGGTTGTGCCAACCAAAATGTCCACGCCTTGCTGTAAGCGCTGGCGTTGGATATCGTAGCCTTCGCCACCATAAACAACTTGCAGCTTCACATCGGTGTGCTCTGCCATAAGCTGGGCGTCGTTGTGAATTTGAATCACAAGCTCGCGGGTAGGCGCCACGATCACTGCACGTGGGTTGTTAATGGGACGTTCTTCGCGAGCGGGTGTTGTCATCAGGTGATGATAAGTCGCCGCGAGGAATGCGATTGTTTTGCCAGTGCCGGTCTGAGCCTGGCCTGCTACGTCTTTGCCAGTCAATGCCAAAGGCAAAGTCTGAGCTTGAATAGGCGTGCAGTATTCGAACCCTTTATCAACGAGAGCAGACAACACTTTAGGGTGTAGCTCAAAATCGTTGAAGCGAGTCTCGGAGAGATGTGTTTTGCTCATTAGTGAAGCATATCAGTTAATACTTGAATAAATAAACAGGATGACTTGAAATAGATCCATCCCATCGCCATATACTTTAGAAATATATGACGACTAACCGATGTTTTGGAGCGATTGATGAGCGACAAGATTGTTTACGTAACAGATAGCAGTTTTGAAAGTGATGTATTGAAGGCCTCTGGCCCCGTACTTGTAGATTTTTGGGCGGAGTGGTGTGGCCCTTGTAAAATGATTGCGCCGATCTTAGATGAGATTGCGGAAGAGTTTGCAGGAAAACTCACCATTGCCAAATTAAATATTGATGAAAACGCTGAAACTGCGCCTAAGTTTGGTATTCGTGGTATTCCAACATTGCTGCTGTTTAAAGACGGCAATGTAGCTGCTACAAAAGTAGGCGCCTTGTCGAAAGGTCAATTGGCTGATTTCATTAACGAAAATATTTAAGCCTCAAGCATGCTTTGAAATGGCAGTAATGATTTTTGATTTACTGCCATTTTTATGACTAATTTCTGGACGAATGCAAAACTAGGTGTTAGTTTAGGTACTAAGTGAGTTCCCTTCTTGCGGCTAAATTAGCCCGGAAATTCCAAATTAATCATATCCCCTGCGGCGATTGTCGCTGCATATAAACAACAAAAGTGAACGTTACACGTTTAGCAGAACCCCACTATGCACTTAACAGAGCTAAAAAATACCCCAGTTTCCGAGCTAGTTGCTTTAGGCGAAAGCATGAAACTCGAGAATCTTGCCCGCCTTCGTAAACAAGACATTATTTTCACCATTTTAAAAACACACGCAAAGGGTGGCGAAGACATCTTCGGCAGCGGCGTGTTAGAAATTCTACAAGATGGATTTGGTTTTTTACGTAGTGCTGACAGTTCGTTCTTGGCAGGCCCAGACGATATCTATGTTTCTCCAAGTCAAATTCGTCGTTTTAATTTGCGTACCGGTGACACCATTGCCGGTAAAATTCGTCCGCCAAAAGAAGGCGAGCGTTACTTTGCGTTATTGAAAGTCAACGAAGTTAACTTCGACAGACCTGAAAGTTCACGCAATAAAATTTTGTTTGAAAACCTCACACCTCTGCATGCCAATGAGCGTATGTTGATGGAGCGTGGCAATGGTTCAACAGAAGACATTACAGCGCGAGTTTTAGACTTAGCATCACCGATTGGCTGTGGTCAGCGTGGTTTGATTGTTGCACCGCCAAAAGCGGGTAAAACGATTCTTCTCCAAAACATTGCTCAATCCATTGCCGCCAATCACCCTGAATGTGAATTGATGGTGTTGTTGATTGATGAGCGTCCGGAAGAAGTAACCGAGATGAAGCGCTTGGTGAAAGGAGAAGTGGTTGCTTCTACCTTTGATGAGCCTGCAAGTCGCCATGTTCAAGTGGCTGAAATGGTCATTGAGAAAGCGAAGCGTTTAGTTGAACACAAAAAAGACGTGGTGATTTTACTCGACTCAATCACTCGTTTGGCGCGCGCTTACAACACTGTTATCCCATCATCAGGCAAGGTGTTGACCGGTGGTGTGGATGCCAATGCGTTGCACAAGCCTAAACGTTTCTTTGGTGCTGCACGTAATGTAGAAGAAGGCGGTAGCTTAACGATTTTGGCCACTGCGTTGATCGATACCGGCTCTAAAATGGATGAAGTCATCTATGAGGAGTTTAAAGGTACCGGCAACATGGAAGTGCATTTGGATCGTAAAATTGCTGAAAAACGTGTTTTTCCTGCGATCAATATTAATCGTTCAGGTACACGTCGTGAAGAGTTACTGACTACGCCAGATGAGCTTCAACGGATGTGGATTTTACGCAAAATTTTGCACCCTATGGACGAAATTAGCGGCATTGAATTCTTAATCGATAAACTAGCAATGACGAAGACGAACGAAGAGTTCTTCTTGGCCATGAAGAAAAAATAAGCGTATCGCCTTTCTCTGAAAGGAGCCAAGATCGCTAATTGATTTACGGGAGCTAATTTTTAGTTCCCGTATTTATATTTAACGCAGAACCCAACGTTATATGACTATGAAACGGTTAGGTCGCAAATTATTGCGGATCGTTACATTGTTGAGTCTATTCATACCCCTGTGGGTAGGCGCTGCTGTGTCTGATAACTTGTATCATTCCTCAGAATTCCAACAGCAAGTATTGGTTGTGAGTCAGAGTCCTACGGATTTCAGCCCGGAACAATTGTCGCAATACAGTGCTAATCAAGTCGTTGCCATAGAGCTTGGTGTTTATCAGGCATTACAAAAACTGCGACGCAAAGCGAATGAGTTAACGTTATTAGAGCAGGCATGGGCTACAAGTTGGTCTTCGTATCCGATCAGTTCTGATGCGCTTGATATTGCCTCTGCAGCGGCACGCTTGTTGAGTGATTATGAAGATAATATTCCTCAATATACCCTCGCGCAGTGGTTAAGCTCGGCTGAGAACAGAGCACATTTAATGTTTGTGCTTCAGCGCATCGATCGTCAAGCGCAATGTGATTGGGCCAGAGAGTTTCACCTGCGCCCCGATTTAAAAGCTAAAGCACCTGCCGAATTACTGGTTGATGTTGCGCTTAATTGTCGAGATTCGAAGCTCATGATGGCTGCCATTGACCGTGGTGAATATGATGTGGTGGCGGATGCTTTTGGTCGCGTCATTGTTGAGTTCGATTCGCAGGATAGTTTGACCTTACTCAGCCATGCGGCTCAAACTCCTGTGCTTACGGTGATTGTGATGCCCATTTTGGGGCAAACTTATGGCTTTATGCCAGAAGTGCAGCAGCTGATGATGGATAGTTTACACAATGACCGTTTAGCGCCATCGGGGGCATCGGCATTGGCTCGGTTTGGTACACAACAAACGCTGGCTCGCGTGCTACAAAAAGTAGACCGTGGTGAACTAAACGAAAATGCGGCTCAGTTTGCTCGACTCGCTGTACAGCGGAGCCCTTATACGCCCGAACAATTATTAGCATTGAACCGCGCCGAACCATAATGCGTTAGAATACGCTTTCACCCATGGCTATTTTATAATGCCAGCAACGCTCAGATACCCACTTCATTATGAAATACAAAGATCTGCGAGACTTTATTGATCAGTTAGAAGCACTTGGCGAGCTCAAGCGCATTACTTTTCCTGTCGACCCGAACTTGGAAATGACTGAAATTGCTGACCGAACCCTTCGTGCGGGCGGTCCAGCATTACTCTTTGAAAACCCCAAAGGACACAGCATTCCTGTGCTCGCAAACTTGTTCGGTACGCCGAAGCGAGTGGCATTGGGCATGGGGCAGTCAGAGGTGAGTGCGCTGAAAGATGTGGGTAAATTACTCGCATCGCTAAAAGAACCAGAGCCGCCCAAAGGTTTTAAAGACGCATTGCAAAAATTGCCCATGTACAAGCAAGTGTTGAATATGCCGACCAAAGTGTTGGGTAAAGCGCCTTGTCAGCATGTGGTGATTGAAGGGGATGATGTCGATTTGACCCAGTTACCCATTCAAACTTGTTGGCCCGGAGACGTCGCCCCTCTAGTGACGTGGGGGCTGACGATTACCCGTGGCCCCAATGCTAAGCGCCAGAACTTGGGTATTTATCGTCAACAGTTGCTGGGTAAAAATAAGCTCATCATGCGCTGGTTATCGCATCGAGGCGGCGCATTGGATTTTCGCGATTGGCAGCAATCCAATCCGGGCGAACCTTTCCCCGTGTCGGTGGCACTGGGCGCTGATCCTGCTACTATTTTGGGTGCAGTGACGCCGGTTCCCGATACGATGTCTGAATATGCTTTTGCTGGCTTGTTGCGGGGCAATAAGACCGAAACAGTGCGTTGTATAGGCAATGATTTAGAAGTGCCGGCAAGCGCAGAAATTGTGCTTGAGGGGGTACTCGAACCCGGAGAAATGGCTCCCGAAGGGCCTTATGGTGATCATACCGGTTACTATAACGAGGTTGAAAGCTTTCCTGTGTTTACCGTGCAACGTATTACGCACCGCAAAGACCCTATCTATCACAGCACCTACACCGGTCGTCCGCCGGATGAGCCTGCCGTATTAGGGGTCGCTTTGAATGAAGTTTTCGTGCCTATTTTGCAAAAACAATATCCAGAAATTGTCGACTTTTACTTGCCGCCAGAAGGCTGTTCATATCGGCTCGCAATTGTAACGATACGGAAGCAGTATCCGGGGCATGCGAAGCGTGTCATGATGGGAGTGTGGTCGTTCTTACGTCAGTTTATGTACACGAAATTTGTTATCGTATGTGATGAAGATATTGATGCACGCAATTGGCAAGATGTTATTTGGGCAATGACCACCCGAATGGATCCTATGAGAGATACTACTTTCGTTGATAATACGCCCATTGATTACTTAGATTTTGCATCGCCCGTTGCGGGGCTTGGCTCCAAAATGGGAATGGATGCGACGAATAAGTGGCAAGGCGAAACAGACCGAGAATGGGGCGTTCCGATTGAAATGACGCAAGATGTAAAAACGCGTGTTGACGACATTTGGGATGAGCTCGGTATCGACCTTGAGCCACCACAATAATAAGAGTTGGAGTAGTTATGAATAAGGTGCAATGCACCGTGCGCCGGATTGAGGCGCTCACACCTTTTGTCCATCGGGTGATTTTAGCGCCTGTGCAACAGATTGATTATCTGCCGGGCCAGTATTTAATGTTGCATCTGAGCGATGATGATCAGCGTCCGTTCTCAATTGCCAGCCCGCAAGGTGCAAAGGAAATTGAATTGCACATCGGTGTTGGTCGTGAAGATAGCTACGCTGGGCAGGCCATGGCGCACTTGAAAGCTACACAAGAGGTGACTATTTCATTGCCCGGTGGCGATGCCTATTGGCACCCTGAACGTCATGAGTCGACCATCTTGATGGCCGGTGGCACTGGCTTTTCGTATGTACATTCAATCTTGCTCAGCATGATAAATGTGCCACGAAAGTTACCTATTCATGTGTACTGGGGCGTTCGCAAAGAAGCTGATTTGTATGATTTTCCGCGTTTAAAGCATCTCGCTGATACTCACGATTGGTTAAATGTTCATGCCGTAGTTGAAGAACCAAGCGCAGGCTGGACGGGCATGAAGGGCAAAGTGCATGAAGCGGTGCTGACCGACTTTGAAGATATGTCGGGCCACGACTTGTACATGGCCGGGCGCTTTGAAATGGTTGGGATTGCGCGAGATGCATTCTTAACGCGCGGGATGCCGAGAGAGCGCATGTTCTCTGATGCATTTGCGTTTATTGATTAGCCTCAGATACTAAAGCGCCGGTTTAAGCCGGCGTAGTTACGGCCTTTTTATACACTTCTAACGCACTACTGTAATTTCCACTTTGTTCCAAAGCATGTGCCAGCGCCAAATGATCGCGTTGATGTGATTCCAAGCGAATGGCTTGCTTAAGGTAGTCTGCGGCTTCTGCAAAATGTTTGGCGTGCAGTGCCGTCATACCAATAAATGCCGCTCGTTCCGAGCTTTCTTTTAATCGCAGCTTTTTCACCGCCAATAACTTTTCTTCTTGCTCAACAACCGGTAGCTGATACCACTCATCAAGCAACGCCTGATGTGGTGTTTTACATAGTAATGCGTAGACCAACTCTGACGCCTGCGGGCTTGCACCGTGGTGACGCAAGGTGAGACTAAACTGGCTTAATATCTCAGGGTTTTGCTGCACTTCTTTTGGCAATGAATGCCAATAATTCAGCGTGCTTTCAACTCCTTTATGATGGGCCATGTGGTCGAGATATTGACTCTGTGCTTGCGTGGCTTGCTGGTCTAGTGTTTCATGGGGTGTCGCAGAGTATTTTCGAAGAGCCGGCAGTATATCAAGCCATTCAGCCCACATCTCGAGTTGTAGGTATAAACGCGAAACTTGGTTGAGCAGAGCCACATTTTTAGGGTGGCGCTTGCGCCACTGCTCCAATACCGTCAGGGCTGATTGGCGGCTGTCAGCATCGTGAGCTAATCGAGCTTTTGTCATAGCCACGGCTAACGACGTTTGCGCCGCATCTCCTACGTGTTCAAAGTATTGCTCACTCCGTTTACTGTGACCCAATTGCTTTGCCGCTTCAGCTGCAACTAGATAGTTTAAAGCAGGAGTGTGGCTGTATGGAGCACTGCGGGATAATAGCTTTTCGGCGTTGCGCCAATCTTGAGCCGCAACGGCTAACAAACCATCCGATGTTTGTTGTAAGGCTTTTGTTTTCTTGCGGTGGCTTAACCACAAAAATGACTGATTGGTGATGCGAAGAACTTTCTTGATAGTCCACTCAACCAGTAAAAAGCCAATAAATAAGATGATCATTGAAATGACAAAGCTCACGACCGTCATTTCTATGGTCAAATCGCCCATGGCGATCAGCACATAACCTTTATTGCCACTTGCTATCGGGCCGAAAATAACCGCCAGCGCAGCAATCACCAAGATAATGATGATCCGAATCATACGCTTGGCTCCTCTGTCGATAAGGGCTCTTCAGCATCGGTATCATGACTCGCGTCTTGCTCCAATTCTACTTGCGGTTGCGGCGCATCAGATTGGGGGGCATTGGCAGGTGCAGGGGCCGTGATTTCAGGTTCTGGCTCCGCAGACTCACTCCCAGGTGCTGTGCTTTCGGTTGGAGTCGATGCTTTGACGTTGCGTTCATTCAGTACACCACTAATTTGTCGGCGGCTGCTGAGATCTTGTGGCAACTCGATTTGAACCGGCGCAATGGCAAGTTCAGCCAGAGCTTCTCGGACATAAGAAACGGTGCTGCTACTGTTATCGAAATATTGACTAATCCACTGATCAGCTTGAGTGAGAGAGCTGCGATAAATCATGGGCTGTGAGCGCATCGCAGCGAGCTGGGCCTGCTGTAACGACAAGCGGATATTCGCCGCTAAGTACCAGCGTTGGTCGGGGGCAAGTAAAGGCTTGGCGTCGTCTGAGCGACGACTCACGGAAATAAAACCATCGATAAACGAATGCCATGTGTGCATTAAGTTGCTGCGCCAATCCGAGGGATCATCGGTTATCACCTCTTTTTTCTCGGTCACAATAGACTCAGGAATGACGCGCGTATTAATTGGCAAACTGTCGATTTGGCTAATCAGGCCATCAATCATTAATGCGATGCCATTAATATCAACCAGAGGTAGCGCGCGAAGCATGGCAATATCTTCGTTTAAACTGCGCCGCAGTGGGGTGAGGCTAGCATCGTGTAATTCGGACACGCGTAAATCGGCACTTTTAAGCAGTGCGATTGCGCTATTCACATCGCGCTCAATCCATAATTTACGGGTTGACAGTCGAATTAAGTAATCAACTTCCGCCAATACCCACTCGCTGGAATTGCGGCCATCAAACTGCTGAAGGCGCTGTTGAATCCGTTGCTGAGTGAATAATGCATCAGTGACTTGACCTTGTAGAACTTGGTACGTTTTTTCTTGCGAAGCACTTGACTGCTGAATGGCATTAAAGGCTTGCAACGTTTCTTGTTGGCGCGCTTTCATGTCAGTTTGGAAGTCGGACGCGGCTTTAAGTTGTTTTTCCCATTCGGGCCAAATAATAGTGATGGCAGATAGCGACAAAATCAGTAACGCAATGGTAATAATACTCAACACTAACGCGGTATTCGCTTTGCCATTGGACGGTTTAATAGCCTTAGGTGATGAGCCATCTGAGGCTTCGGCTGAATCTTTGGTTTGCGCCGTTTTTGCCTGGGTTCGCTTGGATTTTGTTTTGGGCGGCTCTGACGGTGTAGCATCCGTTTCGATGACAACCGGCGAAGTGGTGTCAGCTGGGTCCTGTGAGGCCTGAGATGCTGTGTCCTTGGTGTCGCTCATCGTGGTGTTAACCTTTCTCTAATTGTACTGTAACGGCTTCAAACAATGCTGCGTTGCTGGCACCTGAACTTAATTGCGTGATCTTAAAACCAAGTCGTTGAGCATGCACGATAATTCGTTCACTGACCGTGATCAATTGCCTTGAGTATAGCCAAACTAACTGATCTTTCGGACACAATTCGTGAAGCCGTACCAATTGTTCGGCACTTGTGATCACGACTTGCTCAACATTGGCTTGTTGCCAAGCGTTGAATTGCGATTGTGCGTCAAAAGGCACCGCCTGCCGTTGATAACACTCACAATAATGCACGTTGGCTTGGCGCTCAATCAAGTGCTCGTATAGCAATTCTCGTCCCGATTGACCTCTTAAAATCACTATGTTTGAGTGCTTTACCGATTGCAGTTGAGGTAATTCTAATAAGCCTTCAGAGCGGTTGTCGGTGGGAGTATGCACGTGTTGAACGCCTTGTTTCTGCCACGCTTTTTGGGTGGCATACCCAACGGCGAAGTACTGTTTGTTCGGCGGCCAGAAGGAAATGCTTTGAGCGGCGAATGCAATGGCATGTTTGCTAACGGCAATGACGATGTCAGCGCTGGCAAGGTGCGTCGACAATTGTTGAAGTTGGCGCCCGGCCTGCATGTAAAAAAGAGGCTGCACGAAGCTTTTCAGGCCTTTTGCTGCGAGTTGTTGTTGCAGCGCTAGGCCATCGGGGTTTGGGCGTGTGATAAGCACACTCCCCATATTTATCGCTCGCCGAGTGCTTGAAGCAAGGGAACAGCTCCCAGCTTAATGAGCGATTCTGCGACTTTGACTCCCAACGCTTCTGGGGCATCGTTTGGGCCTGAATGCACAGCGCGCAAGATTGTTGCACCATCGGTACTGCCCACTAATCCAGTCAGAGTAATTCCTCTGTTTGTGAGTGCCGCTTGGCCTGCAATCGGCACTTGGCAGCCGCCTTCTAAGTGGCGGTTCATGGCGCGCTCGGCACGAACACACACAGCAGTTTCTTCGCAATGCAACGGCGCTAATAAGGCTTTTGTGGCTTGGTCGTCTTCGCGTGTTTCAATGCCCACAGCACCTTGCCCTGCGGCAGGCAATGACAAACTATGGGGCAAACGTTGCGCGATGCGCTCAGCCAGCTCTAAACGAATCAAGCCGGCACTGGCAAGAATAATGGCATCGTATTCACCAGCATCGAGTTTGCCGAGACGTGTTCCTACATTGCCGCGTAAATCTTTAATCACTAAATCGGGACGAACGGCGCGCAGTTGGCACTGGCGGCGTAAGCTGGAAGTACCGACCACACTGCCGAGTGGCAATTCGCTCAGGCTTTGAAAGGTATTGCTGACAAATGCATCAGAGCTATCTTCGCGCGGACAAATAATGGGTAACGCGAAACCCTCCGGCAACTCCATCGGAACGTCCTTCATGGAATGCACTGCAATATCGGCTTCGCCGTTGAGCATGGCGACTTCAAGCTCTTTGATAAACAGCCCTTTACCCCCAATCTTAGCCAGCGGAGTGTCTAATATTTTATCGCCCTGAGTTTCGATTTTAACGAGCTCAACGTGAAGGTTGGGGTGAAAGCGTAACAACTGAGCTGTCACGTATTCGGCTTGCCAGAGCGCAAGGGGACTTTTACGTGTCGCAATACGGATTGTGGACATGGTGACTTCCAATTTCTAAATTATCGTCATGCTAACACTAGGATTGATCTAGCCCAAGTCCCTAGCTTCAGTGTTGGTTTACGTGACGCGACAAAACCGTTACCATGATCACGTTTTATCTTGAACAATTATTGAACGCTTTTATGTTGTTATCGTGTCGACAGAATTCTATCACCCAACAAACGCTACTTTGCATTCCTATGCTGGCGGCAATGGACTGATATGGACACGAACGGCATTCACATCGACTCCCTGCTCGATAAGCTAAAAAAGCTGAATGATCTTCGTTTGTTGCGCTCTCGCGGTGCGTTAACTGCTGATGGGTTACGCATTTTTGATCTCATTCCAGGGCTTCTTCATTTCAATCATTCCGCCTTGCCCGGTTATGTGGGCGACAACTGCCCTGCTGGTATCAATAATTACGCGCCTGACGAACGTGCCAGTCACTTGCTTCAAGAATGGGAACAGTTCAATCAGACCGCAGTCACTGAACAAAAAATATTGGGCGTGTATTGCATGGGCAGTACAGCGTCATTAGGTCAGTGTTGTGATTCAGATTTAGATATTTGGATCATTTACGATTCAACATTGAATGCGCCAGAGCGCATGCAATTAGAGCAAAAGTGCCAACGCATTACCGACTGGGCGAGCCGACTCAAAGTTGAAGCTAACTTTTTCTTGGTTGACCCCGAGCAATTTGTTCGTAGCCGTCAGCAAACCATTAGCAAAGAGAACTGTGGTTCAAGCCAAAACTGGTTGTTACTCGATGAGTTTTATCGAACTTGCACTCGTCTTGCGGGTTGTAACTTGGTGTGGTTCTTAGTGCCAGTAGCCTGTGAAGATCAATATTCTGAGTACGTGGCTTCGCTATTTGAACAGCACCTTGTGAATCACGAGGAGTGGGTTGACTTAGGCGGCATCGCTCGAGTTCCAGCTGAAGAATACTTTGGCGCAGCGCTGTGGCAGTTGTACAAAGGTATTGATTCACCATTCAAGGCGGTTTTAAAAACATTGCTGCTGGAGTCTTACTCGCAGGAATATCCGAATACACGCTTGTTGTGTCACGATTTTAAAGATCGTTGGATGACAGGTAGCCAAGACCCATTGGCGCTAGATAGCTATTGTCTTGTGCTCGACCGCGTGACTCACTATTTGCGTCAGAGCAGTGACTGGGCTCGCTTAGACTTAGCGCGCCGCTGCTTTTACCTCAAAACATGTATTGCATTGAGCGCACCATCGGATCATTCCAACTGGCAACTTGTGTGCTTGCAGCGGCTGGTGAGCCGCTGGGATTGGCAACCCGAGCAGTTGGTAGAGCTGGATCGCCGCGAGCACTGGAAAGTAGAACAAGTTAAAACATCTTATCGTGAAGTGCTTGAAGCGCTTATGGTGGGATTCAGAAAACTGATTGAATTTGCTCGACGCAATCAAATCAGTGAAGCGATTAACCCAGAAGATATTGGGGTATTGTCGCGTAAGTTGTATGCATCATTTGAAATGACGCCGAGCAAAATCGAATTAATTAATCCAAATATTGCGCCGAGTTTGTATGAGCCGGTAGTGACATTTGTGGAAGTGCCAGAAGGCCGAAAAATTGCCGCAGGCTGGTACCTATATAAGCATCCCCTGCGGGCAAGCAGCATGATAGGTGCCAAAGCACAAAAGCATTGTGATCACCTGTCAAAATTAATTGCTTGGGCGTACTTCAATGGCATTGTAAATCCAGGCACAGAAATCCATGTACACAGTCCAAGTTCGAAAGTGTCAGTGGACACTGTGCGTCGGATTGTGCGTGACTTAGCTGCCACTATGCCGGTCACATCGCCAGCCACGCGCCAAGAAGAGTTGATTAAACCTTCTGAAATTCGTCAGTTGTTGTTGTTTGTGAATATGTCATCAGGACATGACGACGTGCAGCCTGTGGTGAACATCGACGCATCTCAAGACGTATTCAGTATTGGTGAACCGCAAGTGAACTTGGTTCGCAGTATCGATTTACTGTACATCAGTAGTTGGAATGAGATTCACTCATTTCATTTTGAAGGCAATGAAGCCATTCTCGACTGCATGGTGATGCTCACTTCTAAGATGCACAAGCAAGCAACGATTCCCATCCGGAGTGATGTGTTTTGCTACAGCAATTTGTTGGATCATGTGGTGGGGCAACAAGTGCGCCGAGTGTTACTTGACTGCATGACTATGCGCCTCGATCGCTCGGGAGTGGGCGCCTCGTATCGCCTGTTAACGTTGGCGGGAGAGCGCTATGGTTTGTTCTTTGAGCGACGCACGGTTTATAAACACAAACTTGAAAACCCTGTCGATTTCTATCGCCACATCTCCAACAATAAAGTAGGTGGTCGAGATATTTTTGATCGCCCTGCGGGACATGTTGATACGCCAGCGATTGTTGAAAACCACGCCAGTGAAGGTCTTGTGCAGTTCTTTTTTGAACGTTGCAGCGAAGGCTTTAATATTTACGTGGTTGACGAAGAGAACCAAGTGGAATTGTATGAGCATTTCAAAGGGGCAAAAGATGAGTTGGTGCAAAGCGTCAATCGCTTTTACTCGTCATCGCGCCAAAAAGAAACCGCTGAAGCGCAAGGTCAAATGGTGAATTTCAACCTGCCACAATTCTACGAAATTATTGAACGCAATGGCATGAAGCAAATTCTGCCGTATAGTTCAGGTGCGCAACAAAACGTGAGTCAGTCGGTTAATTTATAACCGACTTTCAGTTGCTCAGTCTTTAATCCCGAAACGAAATTGCTTCTTGTGCTTGCTCTGAGCAGGCTTTCTCTAGCACGTCTAAAAATAGTTGGCCGCTGCGATCGTCCACCCAATCGCCATCTTTATAATTAAAATGATAGCCACCAGAGCGCGTGGCTAACCAAAGCTGATGCAAAGGTTCTTGGCGGTTGATAATCACCTTAGAGTCATTTGCAAACTCAATGCTGAGAATGCCTCCGGTGGTCTCGTAATCAATATCGGCATCGGATTCGTCCAGCTGCTCTTCAAGCCATTCCAATTGCGTATCGACCAAAGTGTGAAATTCAGTATCGTTCATAGCGTATTACAGGGTTGCATTTGTGGTGTTGAGTGCGATTATAGAGACCAAATTGACAATATCCATCATTGCACGGTAATCAGATCATGAAAAATATCAGGCAACTGGCTTTAACGCTTCCACTTTCGGTGCTTTTAATGGCACTTTTTGGGTGCGGTCAGAAAGGCCCATTGTATCTGCCACCAGAACCCAAAGAAGATCCTGTGGAAAACACTCAACCTGATCCTGCCCCGAGCGAATCAGAATTGCGTAATACCGTGCAAGACGATTAGGAGAGAAGTAGTTGGACCATTTTAATTACCAGCCTGACGGCAGGCTTTTTGCCGAAAACGTACCTGTAGAAGATATTGCAAATAACTTTGGTACACCTTGCTATGTATACAGCCGTGCGACGTTAGAGCGTCATTGGAAAGCATTTGATGAAGCTGCCGGCGACCACCCTCACTTGGTGTGTTATGCAGTAAAAGCCAACTCGAATCTGGCGATTCTTAGCGTACTTGCCAAATTGGGGTCTGGTTTTGATATCGTCTCCGGCGGAGAATTAGCGCGAGTGATTGAAGCGGGTGGGGATACTTCTAAAGTGGTGTTTTCTGGCGTGGGTAAAACATCCGAAGAAATTGAGTTTGCGTTGGACGCTGGAGTTGGATGCTTTAACGTTGAATCCGAACCCGAATTGCACCGCATTGCCAATGTGGCAGGACGTTTAGGGAAAGTGGCCAATATTTCAATTCGAGTCAACCCAGATGTTGATGCGGGCACGCATCCTTACATCTCAACTGGGCTAAAAGAAAACAAATTTGGTATTGCCATTGAACATGCTCCCGCGGTGTATCAGCAGGCAATGGCCTATGACCAATTGAAAATTGTGGGTGTGGATTGTCATATTGGCTCGCAGTTGACTGAGCTAGATCCGTTTTTAGACGCGCTTGAGCGCGTGTTAGCGCTTATCGATCAGCTGGCAGAGTTGGGCATTGAGATTGAACATCTGGATGTTGGAGGTGGATTAGGTGTGCCATATAAGGACGAAACGCCGCCACATCCTTCAGAATATGCACATGCATTGCGTCAGCGTTTGATCGATCGCCCGAATTTGAAATTAATTTTTGAGCCCGGTAGAGCCATTGCGGCAAATGCAGGAATTCTCTTAACTAAGGTTGAATTTTTAAAGCCGACCGAAGAAAAGCACTTCGCAATTGTGGATGCCGCGATGAACGATTTAATTCGTCCATCGCTCTACAGTGCCTATCAATCGATTCAGCCTGCAAATACATCTTTGGACAGAAAATCAGACATTTACGATGTGGTTGGACCGGTTTGTGAGACGGGTGATTTCTTAGGTAAAGATCGTGAATTAGCGATTGCTGAAGGCGATTTATTGGTGGTTCGTTCGGCAGGTGCTTATGGTTTCTGCATGGCTTCAAACTACAATTCTCGTCCGCGTCCGCCCGAGGTATTGGTGGATTCTGACAACGCCATAGAGGTTCGTCGGCGCGAAACCTTCGCAGACCTCTGGAAAGGAGAGGTAGTGCTGCCGTAAACTATCAACAATTCCTGTTTTTAGTTTCGGTGTTACATGCCGCTCGATTTTTCAAAAATGCACGGTTTGGGGAATGACTTTATGGTCATTGACAATGTCACCCAAAACCATTTTTTCTCGCCCGAACAGATCCGTCGTTTGGCGGATCGTAATTTCGGCATCGGTTTCGACCAGTTGTTAGTGGTCGAGCCGCCTTATGATCCAGACATGGACTTTCACTATCGCATTTTTAATGCCGATGGTTCGGAGGTTGAGCAATGCGGTAATGGTGCGCGTTGTTTTGCCCGTTTTGTTCGTATCAAAGGTCTTACCAACAAGCACCGTATTGGTGTCTCAACGGCGAAAGGCAACTTGTTGTTGCAAGTTGAGCGCGATGGCAATGTCTCGGTGAATATGGGGCAAGCCAAGTGGACTCCTTCTGAAGTCCCCTTTGACGCGTCCGCACGCGCCGACAAATACACGCTAGACGTTCATGGCAAATCATATGATGTGGGCGTCGTCTCAATGGGAAATCCACATTGTGTGACTGTGGTGGATGACGTTGATAACTTTGATGTTGAAGGGGTTGGTCCTGCCATTGAGAAGCATGCTCGCTTTCCGCAAGGCGTGAACGCCGGATTCATGCAGGTTGTTAGCCGTGGCCACATTCGACTTAGAGTGTTTGAGCGAGGCGTGGGCGAAACTCTAGCATGCGGCACTGGCGCATGCGCTGCTGTGGTGATTGGGCAAAAATTAGGGTTGCTTGATAACCGCGTGAAAGTTGATTTGCCCGGTGGCCAACTGCGGATCCGTTGCGATAGCGATGAGCACCCCGTCCGTATGACCGGACCTGCAAAACATGTTTACGATGGAACGATAAACTTATGAGTAATGAAGACGTACCCGTTGCAGAGCAAGTTGCATTGGATGAAGTGCAGGTTCGCGCTTATTTAGAAGCCCACCCCCAGTTTTTTGAAAACCAAGCCGATTTTTTGGCCGGCGTACAATTGAATCACTCACAGCGAGGCAGTATCTCGCTGGTGGATCGACAACTTGAAAAACTGCGTGAACAAAATATGCAGCTCCGTGAAGAAATTACAGAGCTGATGGGCATTGCTAAACACAATGAAACGATATATCGCAATTTCTGCACACTATATCTGGCCTTGCTGCCGTGTACTTCCATTAACGAAGTGCAGCAAAAAATTCAGCACACTCTAACCGAGTTGTTGGATTTAAACGCCATTACCATGTGGCCTTTATCTGGCCAGCAAGACTGGGTGCCGCGTCGTAAGCCGGTTGATCATAAAGCCTTATCTGAGCTTGTTCGTCATCGTTTAGGTGACGAACCATTTTATTTTGGGCGGTTGTCAGAGCAAGACCGCGCATTGGTCTTTGATGAAGAAAATGTGCAATCAGCAGCGCTGATGACGTTGGAAGATGAGTCTATTTTGCTGGCCTTTGGTAGCCAAGATTCGACGCATTTTAATCCAAACTTAGATGTGTTGTTGTTGAATCAATTGCGAACGTTAGTGTCGTCAGTCTTGCGTCAAATTCGTGAACGTCGCCACGCATAACCATCGGTAGATGAATAATGAATAAAGTGGGGTAATATGAAATTTTACCGAGACTGGGTTCGCCCCACCGCAATCAGCTTTGATCTAGACGATACCCTGTACGACAATGTGCCCATCATGATTGCGGCAGAAACTGCGCTCATTGATTGGTTGGCACTTAAATGTGAAGCCTTTCAAGGTATGACGATGCACCAATGGATGAAGCAGCGCCAAGGCTATGCGGCGCTTCACCCTGAGGTTGCACACGACGTTACTGCGCTTCGTTTGAGCAGCCTACAACATGCGTTTGAGCAACAAGGATATAGCGCTCAAGATGCAGCGTCTCTGGCTGTACAAGGTTTGAATGTATTTCTACAAACACGCAATGATTTTCAGGTGCCGCCAGACAATGTAGCCTTACTTCAGCGTCTCGCCCAACACTACCCGATTATTGCCATTACCAACGGCAATGCGCGCCCAGATAACATTGGTTTAGCTGGAATCTTCGACCATGTGTTATCGCCGAAGGCGGGTGAATTTCGGATGAAACCGTACTGCGATTTATTTCGTCATGCTGAGCAGCAAACAGGACATTATGGGAGCGCATGGCTACATGTTGGCGATCATATTGTGAGTGATGTGGTGGGCGCGATTAACGCAGGTTGGCAGGCTGCCTGGTTTAATGAATCGCAGCTTAATATTCCATTTAATAAGTATTCTGAGCATAGTGTGCGCTTACCTCATCTTGAATATACACACTTTTCTGACTTGGTTGACAGCCTGACATAGTATCGAACGATGATTAAATGCGTTATTAACACTGTATATCCATACACTTAAATGGTGATATACTCACATCTTTGTTTGTTTTGATGAAGGTTGCCACTCATGGATGTCAGTGAATTACTCGACGGCCTTAACGATGCCCAGCGAGAAGCGGTGGGTTCTCCGCCGTGCAGTCAGTTAATTTTGGCGGGCGCAGGCAGTGGTAAAACTCGTGTGTTGGTGCATCGCATTGCATGGTTGCTGCGCGTTGAACAAGTTTCCCCTTTTTCTGTGTTGGCGGTAACCTTCACCAACAAAGCGGCAGCTGAAATGCGTGGCCGAACTGAACAGCTATTACGCGGCCAATCGAACGGAATGTGGATTGGTACCTTCCACTCATTGGCTCATCGTTTGCTCCGCGCACATCATCAAGAAGCCGGTTTGCCGCAAGCATTTCAAATTCTCGATAGCGATGACCAAATTCGCCTCATTCGGCGCTTAATCAAAGCCATGGGGTTGGATGAAAAAAAGTGGCCTGCCAAACAGGGCGCTTGGTTTATCAATGGCAATAAAGATGAAGGCTTGCGGCCTCAAAATATCGATCACTATGACGACCCCACGACCAAAACGTGGCTACAAATCTACGAGGCTTATCAGCAGGCGTGCGATCGCGCAGGCTTGGTGGATTTTGCTGAATTGTTGTTGCGTGCTCATGAGCTATGGTTAAAAAATGCCACCCTCTTGCGTCACTATCGAGATCGTTTTCGTCATATATTGGTGGACGAATTTCAAGACACCAATAGCATTCAATATGCTTGGATCCGCATTCTTGCAGGCGATACCAGCCATGTCACGATTGTGGGTGATGATGACCAGTCCATTTATGGTTGGCGTGGTGCAAAAGTAGAAAACATTCAAAAATTCTTAGATGAGTTTCCCGGCGCAAAGATGATTCGGTTGGAACAAAACTATCGCTCGACGGCCACCATTTTGAAAGCTGCCAATGCGGTCATCGAAAATAACACGGGCCGATTGGGCAAAGAGTTATGGACTGACGGTAGTGATGGCGAGCCCATCTCTGTGTATGAAGCTTATAACGAGCTAGATGAAGCCAATTACATTGTGAATCAGCTGCAACAATGGCAGCAGCAAGGCAATGCATTGGTTGATGCTGCCATTTTGTATCGAAGTAATGCCCAGTCGCGAGTATTGGAAGGGGCATTCATTAATTCGGGCATGAAGTATCGAATTTATGGCGGGGTACGCTTCTTCGAGCGCCAAGAAATTAAAGACGCCATGTCGTACTTACGGTTAATTAGCAATCGCCGTGACGATGCTGCTTTTGAGCGCATTGTAAACACCCCAACGCGAGGCATTGGCGAAACTAGCCTTGAAAAAGTTCGACTCAATGCGCGGGAGCAAGGATGTTCAATGTGGCAATCCGCAGTGATGATGGTGGAACAAAAACTTCTCACAGGACGAGCCTCTTCCTCGGTGGCAAAATTTGTCGACTTAATCGACTTCTTAAGTGACGAGTTAGCTGAAAAAGCGCTGTATGAAAAAGTAGATGTGTCTATGCGCCATTCAGGTCTGTTGGCAATGTATCAAGCTGAGAAAGGCGAGAAAGGTCAAACACGAGTGGAGAACTTGGAGGAGCTTGTGAGCGCCGCCAAAGACTTCGTGCTCGATGAAGATGAGCAAGACATGTCAGAGCTCGACTCTTTTCTAAGCCATGCTGCACTTGAAGCGGGTGAAAGTCAGGCTGATGAGTTTGATGATGCCGTGCAGCTCATGACCATGCATGCAGCGAAAGGGTTGGAGTTTCCGCTTGTATTTGTGCCAGGGGTGGAAGAGGGTATGTTCCCAAGTATGCAGTCGGGCGAAGATCCTGAGCGCTTAGAGGAAGAGCGGCGCTTGTGTTATGTTGCGATGACGCGTGCGATGAAGAAGCTGGTGATTTGCCATGCTGAAACGCGCCGTCTTTACGGCAAAGAAAGTTACAATCGCCCGTCTCGTTTTATTCGAGAAATTCCAGCCGACCTTATCGAGAACGTTAAACTCAAAACAACAGTGCAAAAGCCCACGATGCAGAATCGCTTCCATCAAGAGTCTGAGCGTTTTGATGCCAGTGGGTTTCATCTAGGGCAGCGCGTCAACCATACAAAATTTGGTGATGGTACCGTGACGAACTATGAAGGAAGCGGTGCCCAAACACGCATTCAAGTTCACTTTGATGATGTGGGTAGCAAGTGGTTGGTGGTTACTTATGCACGTTTAACGGCGTTGGGCTAACGTCGTTAAAAGCCATTCCCATCGGTATCGTTCCCAAAGGCTGAAAGATCCAGTTCAAGGGTGTCCATTGACGCCTTTTTAAAACGCACCGCACTCTGAATCGTGCCGCTTTCGTCCATTCCTCGGCAGCCATTAAACAGCTGCCAATCATATTCAAAGTGTAACTTAAATTGGCTGTATCCGAGTGACTCTACATGCAATAGTCGAATGCCATGTTGGCGAACAGCATCGGCATGAAGATAGCTTAAATCCCCAATAACCTTGGTTTGAAAGTCTGCTTGGCATTGCGTTAAGAAATTGAGTAATTGAGTTTCGATCGGCGCGCGAGCCGACAGTGTAAAACCGTGAAGTATTAAATGCATAGAAGCAGAACGACAGTGTTTATCAGATGAGAGGAGTATAAGGGCGGTGAAGCCCTTTTACTGAGTAAGGAGATGGATTAAAGGATTAATCTGAAATCTCATCAACATCTACTTGGCCTGTTAAACGGCGGTGTAAGTGCGACCAACTCATACCAACAGCCAACAACACCGTCATCATCAACAATACGACCCAAGCCATGACGTTGACGCTGTCGAGGCTAAACCAACCCCAGCTCATCATCAGCCATACAATACTGGCTTGAAGTGCAATGCCTAACACCAGGCCGAGTGGGCCAAGCGAGTCGAACGTTGCTTTAAGACAAACAACCCAGCCAATGAGTAGCACAATGCCGAGCACGGCAACGAGAGGAGAAAACCCTTCAAAGCTAGCAATGAGCCAATGTGAATACGAAAACCCTGTGGGGTTGTATGTAGCAAACACTAAGATAGCGGCAAACAATAATCGTATGCCAAAACTCGTCCCTGTAAATGTGCTCATTGTTGAATCCCCAAGTAACAAATTGTTTTAACAAGATTAGTCTGAATAGGTGTTTCTCTCAATAGCACCTGTTTATTGGTTATTTAAGCGTCGAAATGACCGCTCTCGCCAGACTGATTTTGGCCGCCCGACGGCGGTGGGTTTGGGCCTGCGGCGGTGCCAAAGCGGTTTTCGCCAGCGGTGCCAGGCATAAAGCCTGCGTCAATCAAATACCAGATTGGACCAATCATTGGAATCAGTTGAATCAACACCCAATACCAAGCTTTGTTGCGATCTTGAAAACGCTTTACGTCCACCGCCAGTTTGGGCCATAAGAACACTAAATTAATTTTCCACGCCAAGTCCATCAACTCATTGAAGGCCTCGACATCATCTGGGTTTTTCAAACGATCTAGCAGGTCCCCGCCCAACATCATCAGTAGAGCAACCACCACAGCCATCATGAACAATTGAAAAAGCCAGAAGGTCTTTCGATTTATTCGCCCTTTAAAGGAGAACAAAAGCCAGTTGTAGTTATTCATACTAATACCTAAATCATGCGTTAGAGCGAATGGCTGAGGCTTGTTCAGTGCGGCGGTGCGTGCGCCACCCATGCCAACTGAAAACAATTAGCGCTAGCCAGATAAATCCAAAGGTGATGATTTTATCCTGAGTCAGCGGCTCATCATAGACAAGTGTGGCTAAAAGGAACATTAAGCTGGGGCCAATGTATTGAAAAAAGCCTAAAACTGACAGCGGCAATCGTTTGGCGGCAGCAATAAAGCATAACAGCGGTAAGGTCGTAACTATTCCAGCCGCCACTAGCAGTATCTGCGTGACGCCGTCATATTGAGACATTGGAATGTTGTGGGGGGCGATGAAGCATAAGTATGCGAGCGCAAAGGGCGCGAGTAACAAGGTTTCAATCCAAAGACCAGAGACTCCATCAATGACAACTTGCTTTCGAATTAGGCCATATAAGCCAAAGCTCACAGCAAGGATTAGAGCAATCCAAGGGATGGAGCCAAAGGTGATCAGCTGCACCAATACACCACAGCTTGCCAAACCAATGGCAAGCCATTGCAATCGAGCGAGGCGCTCGCCTAGAAAAAACATGCCCAGACCCACATTTACAATAGGATTAATGTAATAACCTAACGATGCGTCGAGCATATGATCGGCATTAATTGCCCAAATAAATACTAACCAGTTGATGGCGATGAGCAGGGAACTCACGCATAACCATGCTAATTTTTTAGGCGTTTTTAAGATATCTTTGACCGGTTGCCAGCCCACGCGCAAGCTAATGATCAAAACCAAAAGAAAAAATGACCAAAGCACTCGGTGCCCAATCATTTCAAGCGCGGGAATTTGCGATAGCAGCTTAAAATAAAGCGGAGCAATGCCCCACATGCTATACGCTAAGATTGCGAAAATGGCGCCATGTTTGGCTGTGTTCTGCATGAAGGTTCCTAGCAGAGTGTTTGAAACAACACTGGGGAATTAAGAAAGAGCGCAGTCTAGCCTGCTCTAGCAGCTCTTACCAGTGAGTTTGCTGCATGAGCCATGTCAAATTGTATGCTCTGGTGTACAGCTTAGCCCACCATGTAAGTGCCGGTACCAAATGCGATATGAGTGCCGTCTTCGTTGTGCAGTTCCATTCGTGCCACAGCAACTTTACTGCCAGCGCGAATGATATGGGAAGTTGCGGTGAACACTTGCCCTCGACCGGGGCGAAGATAATCAATACGGAGATCAATCGTGCTCATTCGCCCTAAACGGTCATACATTTCTTGTTTAGGCATTTCCGGCATTCGGTTGAGCGCAGCAGCAAATGTGACGGCGGCACCTGCAACGTCCAATGCAGTTGAGATCACTCCACCGTGCAAAATCTGATGAATAGGATTACCAATTAATTCTGGTTTGGCGTCAAAACTTAATGTGGCCCCTTCGGGTTCACAGCGTTCGACTCGAAGCCCTATGACTTTATCAAAGGGCATACCGTTGTGAAATAACTCTGCAACTTCGTGGATCATGGTTGAGGGTTTGACGAGGGACATAAGCTTCTCTGTGTGGAGTAATTATTCTAATTATAATGATCAGTTTAGAGTGAGGTTTGCTGAATACACAATTCGAGTTGCTCAAATTGTGAACCCAGTTAAGGCTCAATATGATCAACTTACCTGTTTAACCTCAGATACGTGAAACAAATCCATCTCGATTTTTAGATGAATAAGCGCCGATATATCGACTAATAGTTCACAAATGTTGGCGTATTCTGAGCTTCATGAGTTATTTAAACAGAATTGGAGATCGCTGTATGAAACGACGGACTGTGGTTGAAGTGATTGATGGACACGCCACGCAAGACGGTTCCGGTGTTAAGTTACTGCGAATTTTTGGTGGCCAAGGGTTGGAACGGTTCGACCCGTTTCTGATGCTTGATGACTTTGGTTCGTCTACGCCTGACGACTATATCAGGGGGTTTCCTCGTCACCCGCACCGAGGCATGATCACGGTGTCGTATATGCTAAGTGGCAGTTTCGAACATCGAGATCACTTAGGGCATGTAGAGACTATCCATGCTGGTGGTGTGCAATGGATGACCGCAGGGCGTGGCATTATCCATTCGGAAATGCCGTTACAAACCGAGGGGTTAGTTCGTGGTTTTCAGCTTTGGATTAATTTGCCAAGCCACCAAAAAATGATGTCTCCGAGTTATCAAAACGTTCAGTCAGATGAGCTGCACCATGCATGTGTTAAGCATCTCAAGATCACTGCTATTGCAGGCTCAGCTGTGATCAATGGTGAAGATCTATCGGCGCATACATATGTACCCGTGAGTGAGCCTTTGTATTGGCATATAACAAATATGGCATCGCAATCTCGGCTGGTATCGGTGGCGTTAACGGATGGCCATACTGCATTAGTCTATGTGGTGGCGGGGCAAGCCGCAGGTGCAACGGCTGGCCAACTGATGCGATATAGTGCGGAGGGTAGGCTCGAGTTTGAATTGGCCGAAGGTGCTCAGGTGTTGTTATTGGCAGGGCGACCATTACGCGAGCCCATTGTGCAATATGGCCCATTTGTGATGAACTCTCAGGCGCAAATTGAACAGGCCATTGAGGATTATCAAACTGGGGAATTTGTGGCAAATATGTCGCAGTCTTAGGCCTTTGTTCGCCTCACCAATCGCCACCTTTGGTGAGGCATTGTCTGCGCTGTTATTCCGGCTCGGCGTGCTTTAGCGTTAAGCTACCATCAAGGTGAACATCTCGTTGTGGGTAAGCAATGACGATCTCATGTTGATTTAAAACCTCGTACATGCGGAAACGAATTTCGCTGCGGGTGCGGCGTATGTCGGATTCCGCATTGGCGTTCATCCAAAAAATCAGATCGAAAATGAGTGCGTTGTCACCAAAGTCTTCAAACAATACCAAAGGCTTGGTAGAAGTGAGAATGTCGGCGCGTTCATCTAAAATACTTTGCAATAAATCCCTTACCAGAACTACATCACAACCGTAAGCCACACCTACGCGTACAAATGTACGGGCATTGTTGTCTACTAAAGTCCAGTTGGTAACGGTATTTTCAAGCAGTTGACTGTTGGGAACCAGCATATGCACGCCATCGTTTCGGCGAATGAGTGTAGAGCGTGTGTTAATACTTTCTACCACCCCCCTCGCTTCTCCAACTTCCAATAAATCGCCGATTCGAATAGGCCGTTCCCACATCAAAATCCAACCACTGATGAAGTTGTTAATGATGTTTTGAGCGCCAAAGCCCACACCAATAGCGATAGCACCTGACACAAATGCAAAGGCCGTGAGCGGTATATTGAGTACTTCTAAACTGGTGACGACCAATACGGCAATAGTTAACACCAGATACATGCGAGAGAATAAATGAACCGCATCGGCATTGACCTTGCGTTTGTGCATGGTGCTGACAATTATTTTTCCGACGCGCCGAACAATAAACCATGCAAGGAATATATAAACGGGAACCTGCAGTATTTGCATGACAGTGATGGGGCTTTCGTCATATGTAAACACCACATATGACAAGGCTGCCATAACATCTTCAAAATTCATCGTGTACCCTCTTTTTTGTGCTTAAGAATCGCTGCACTCTTAAGCACAAGAATACCTCAACTAGGTGAGGTTTGATGACCCTTGCTAACGATTCACACTTAAAAATTAGCCCTGCGTCCAAGAACCTTGTGTTTGGCGTTTGGATCCCTTTCATAATTCATGAAATTTGATTAGATTCTTATGGTTGTGGCCTATATTTATCTAAATAATGAATGGTTTGAAGAAGGTGTGAATGAAGCTTCCAAGAGTATCGTTAGAGCAATGGGCCGCGTTTAAAGCAGTGGTGGATTGTGGCTCGTTTGCCAAAGCGGCCGAAGCGTTAAATAAAAGTCAGTCGGCCATTAGTTATTCTGTGGGCAAGTTAGAACAACAGCTCCCCACACCCGCCTTGGAACAACAAGGACGAAAAGCGGCGCTCACCGAAGCGGGTACGGTGCTCTACCGACACGCGAATAATTTGTTGAATCAAGCGCTTTCAGTGGAAGCACATGCGAACTACTTAGCCTCAGGTTGGCAAGCTGAAGTAACCATTGCCGTGGACTCACTCGTTGATATGCAACCCATTATCTGCGGATTGAGAGGCTTTTCGGAACAGTATCCGCAAACGCGTATTCGTTTGTTGGAAACGACCTTGTCTGCCACCGATGATGCTTTGCTCGAGCGCCAAGCTGATATGGTGTATACCCCGCATGTGTTACCTGGGTTTATGGGCACGCCGGTGGATCAATTCGAAATGCCTTGTGTTGTCAGCCCCAACCACCCAATGGCACATATTGAAGGGACGGTGTCGTCAGACGATATGAAGCAACATCGCCAAGTTGTTGTGCGAGATTCTGGCAGTCGTCGCTCGATGGACGCTGGGTGGCTCCAAGCCGAGCAGCGTTGGACCGTGACGTACTTTGGCACGTCAATTCGTATTGTTAAGCAGGGGTTGGGCTTTGCTTTTATTACTGAGCCACAAATAGAAGAGGAGTTGGTTGCCGGAACACTTGTGAAGCTGGCGTTGCCGATGGAATCGAAACGGTTGATCGCGATTTATCGAGTGTTGGCGATGCAAGAGCAATCCAATCCAGCAGTCCAAGCGGTTGCTGGATTTATCGATGAAAAATTTAACAGCCTACAACGAAATGCACAACGCTAAGCGTCGCTTAAAAATGGATAACCGCATAGGAAAAGTCGAATCATGACATCTACCGCCACTATCAATTATGTTGAATTTGCCGCGCGCGACTTAGCGGCCACTAAAGCGTTTTTTGAGCGCGTGTTTGAATGGACCTTTACAGACTATGGCCCCGATTACAGTTCATTTTCTGCTGCAGATGCAGGGCTCGATGGCGGCTTCTTTAGTGCGCCCATTGCCAATGAAACAAGTAATGGTGGCGCATTAGTGGTATTTTTTGCCAATGATCTAGACAGTTATTTGGCTAAAGTAGTGGATGGTGGCGGCAACATTGTGAAACCCATTTTTGAGTTTCCCGGCGGGCGACGGTTTCATTTCAAAGAGCCATCGGGCAATGAATTCGCAGTTTGGGGGCATCCCATCGAAAACTTTGGTTCCAATTAATAGGGTGAAATTTCATGAAGATATGGGTTGATGCGGACGCATGTCCGGTGGTCATCAAAGACATTTTATTTCGGGCTGCGCAGCGCACAGGCATCGACTTGACGTTGGTGGCCAATCAATACATCAAGGTGCCCGCGGCAAAAAATATTTCAGCGATTCAAGTTCAGGCCGGCTTTGATGTGGCTGACAACGAAATAGTACAACGCTGCCAAGCTGGTGATTTAGTGATTACAGCCGATATTCCGCTGGCAGCAGAGGTGATGGACAAAGGGGCTCATGCCCTAAACCCGCGCGGAGAGCTATACACCCAAGACACAATTCGACAGCGTCTCAACATTCGTGACTTTATGGATAGCATTCGTTCCAGTGGTGTTCACACTGGAGGGCCGCCACCGCTAAGCCAAGCCGATCGTCAGCAATTTGCGAATAACTTAGACCGTTTGTTAGCGCAGCAAAAATGACCATTGAACGGCGTAGGTGCTGTTCATTTGCGCTCATTATTGTGGCGCTCCAACAGCGCCTTTAGAAACAATATAGTCGCGCCCAACTTGTAGATATGTTGCAGAGGGAATATAACCTCGATGTTTATAAATCAACTCGCCCTGTGGTGAGATGTATAGCGTTGTGGGAACAGCCTCTACCCCTTTGATTTGAGTAAGTAATTCTCGGTTTGCTTCTTTTGCGGATAAATGGGATGGGAAATGTCTCAGCTCCGTTTTGAGATCGCGTGACGACGCTCCCATACCAATGAGTACCGTATTCACAGAATGAGATTGGCTCAATTTAGCGAGATCTTGAGCTTGCTTCTTGCACCAACGACATCCCACTTGATAAACCAATGCGATGGTGGGGTGAGTTGCATTATCAATCCAAATCGATTGAGTCATGGATCTGATGTCTTTGAGTTGTAATGAATACAAGTTTGCAGCTGCCGTTTGACTCCAAATGACAGCTGCAAGTGCAAGCAGAGCATTACAAGTTGTATTGGAAGCCCGCATAAAACTCTCTGCCGTGTAATGGAGCATAGATGTAAGCGACATCGTATGACTCATTAGCATCAAAAAACAGTGGCGTATCACCTTCTTCTACTTGAGTGTAGTTAAATACATTTGAGAGGCCTGCATAGACATGGCAATCCTTATTTAATGGCACTTTAAAGCGTATGTTTGATACTGAATGAGACGGTGCATGAGTTGTTTTATTTGAATTCAAATCGCCTTTAATGTTGTATCCCTCGTAACCATATTCAGAAAGATCACGGCTACCAAACCAAACGGTCGACCAATATGCCTGAAGGTATTCAGATGTCCATTCAGCATCGAATGACACGCGCTCTTCAATCGGGGCAATTGAGTATGATGATTTAAACTCATCATTATAATCAAAATGCTCAAGTGACAATGAGAGTAAGATGTTTTCAGAAACTTGATAACCTGACACCCAATCTAACGTGGTGACAGACGCGTCTTCTTCGAGTTGCGTTAGAATCGGTATGCCCTGCTCCGTTTCTTCTAAACTTGCCAGATTTTTAACATTTGAGTGAGCAATTGAGAATGTACTGCTTGCAATCGAGTTGTCGAAGCTGAGTGAATAATTGAACGACATACTTTCTTCAAGTTCATCCACGTCAATCAAATAGCCTAACTCAGCATCTAAAATACCATGGTCGGTTTCAAAGAATGAGAGAGGAGCGCGGTACCCACGTCCTACAGAAAATCGACTTGTCCATTGGTCATGGTGGAACCAGCGTACATCCATACGTGGCGCAACAAATGTTTCACTAATTTCTGTACCGGGTTTGCTAGGATCAATAAAGTCTGCATCAATGTGATCAATACGCACCGCAACAGCCACTTCTAACCAATCTTCAGGCGTCCATGTATCTTGGATGAATATACCTTGTGTGACGTAGTCAAATGAGTCACTGACATAAGTATCAACATTTTGTAATGCATTTGTGTGTGAACGCATTTCTTCTTGGCGACGGTCAGCACCAAAGGTTAAAAAATGAGTATTGTTCAATGCCCAATCAAGTTTGGCGCGGCCATACCACATGGTATCTTCAGCTGAGTAATCAATGCCTTCATAAAATGAGTCTTGATTATGCTTTGCATAACTGACGGAAAATTCGGAGACCAATTCATTATTAATATCGGTCAACCATTTGACGTAGGCTTCATCACGGTGGGTATCAATCCATTCAGTGGTTTCCCAAGGCTTACCAATATATTCGTTTCGGACATCATCGTCTTTAAATAATTGCTCCGATTCTTGCCCATCAAAAGATGACAGTATGTGGCCAATACCATGTGCGGATTGGCCCAGCATCGGTCCACCAAAGATTTCAGATTGAACCTGCGAGATGCGCAATTGAACATTATTTCTGTTATTTAAGTCGTGACTGAGGAGTGCCGTGAGTGACATATTTTCTACAAAAGGAGCCTCACTGACACCGTTATCATCGTGATCTTCTTGATCTTGAGTGTCGTACTGGCCGCTGATAGAAAGGCCGGTGCTGCCGTCATCGTTCACTGCAGTTGCAGCGAGTTTATAAGCTGAAAACTGTTCAGATCCTTTGGTGAAATCGATGGATGCGGTATTTTCAACGGCTTGTTTAGTAATGACATTTACCGTGCCCCCAATCGCTTCGGGCGCAATCAATGAGGCGCCAGCACCGCGGGCGACTTCAATACGATCGACGCCAGTGGTCGCAATGGCATCCACGGCATAAAAGCCTGAAATCAAGGTGTGAGTGGGCAGATCATCCACCAAAATGGTCGTATGCTCACCTTTCATGCCGTTGAGCATGACGCGTTTGACGCCACACATCGAGCATTCGTTCGAAACATTCACGCCAGGTTCGTTGTTAATGGCTTCTGACAAACTCAATGCGTTTTTGTTTTCAATGCTTAAAGCATCAAGTACTTCTGTTTTTTGAATCACATCTTTTAGGCGTCCTGCTTGTTCTAACTTCTGACGCACACCGGTGACCTGAACGACCTCTACTTCACTGGCGGAATCGTCGGCAAAAGATGGCATGGAGGAAATGCCTAGGAGAAAAACGAATGGAGAAACATGAGCAAATTTCATGGATTTATGGCAACTATCAACAATAGATGCGAACAATAATAATTATCAATAGAAATGTGGTTTTGTTTTAGATCAAGCTTAAACGTATTCGCAACAAATGAGCATCACTTTATTATCAATAAATAAACCGATGTTTTTATGAGAAAAAGGAGGTTTATAAAAGCGAAAGACTCACAAATGATAGACATCAGTTGATCGAAAAGGAAAGTAATGAAAGGGAAGATATTCAAGTAAAACTCGATCGGAGCATGCTCTCATATCCAGAGCATGCTCCGACAGTGATGCTAAGCGTTCCGGTGTCGATAATCCGAAATAGTTGATTCAAACCCTTTCACACTATTGCGTAGCGCTTGTGATGCTTGCGAGAGTTGCTCTGTACCGGCTTGATTGCCTTCAGTGATGATATGCGCTTCGCTCAAAAGTTCATGAGTTTGATGCGTGAGCTTGGCTTGGTGCGTGGCTGCGTCAGCAATTTGTAAGTTCAGATCGGTAATACTATCGATAGCATTGACCAGGGTTTGCAATGCAGTCAGCGTATCTTGTGATTGATTGGCATTTTGCATGGCTATTTTGGAATAGCTTCGCAGTACATCTGCTGAGCCTTTGGCTTCACTTTGTAAGGTTTCGATTTGCAGTTGAATATCTTCAGTTGCGGATTGAGTGCGCTGCGCCAAATGACGCACTTCATCAGCAACCACAGCAAAGCCACGGCCGTGCGCTCCGGCACGAGCCGACTCGATAGCAGCATTCAAGGCCAACAAATTAGTTTGTGCGGCAATATTTTGAATTAATTCAACGATCTCGGCAATGGCATTAGTTTGAGTCGAAAGCCGATCGGCCCGTTCAGATGCCGCAGTGAGGTTGTTGGATAACTCGTTCACCGCATCGGACAGGCGAGCAACATTTTCAACACCGCTGGTCACGTCTTGTTGTGCCTGAGAGACAAGGTTGGCACCGTGACTAGAGGATTGCTGAGTTTGCTCTGCTTGTTGTAGCACGTTGGCCATGAGTTCGGTGATATCGCGTGTAATATTTTGTTGGCGAAGAATACCGTCAGCACTATGATTCACAACTTGATCAAGCTGAGTACTTTGCACCGAAATATTTCGTGCAGAGTCGGCCATAAGGCTAATGCTGGACTGAAACCGGTCGAGCAAATAGTTAAAGGCAGTGGCAGTTTCTCCGGCTTCGGTTGCACGCTCAATGGGCGCTCTTGTGGTTAAGTCACCGGTCTGAATGATGTGATGCATGGTCTTCATTGAATCGAGCCAAACAGACTTGGCACCGTGTTCAACCATATTTAGTCCTAAATTTTCTTCTTCCGGTGTGACGCGCAAATCATGCAGTGCCTTGAGCAAGACAAAAGTAAGCAGACCCATACCAAAGGCCCAGATAAAGGTTGCAAACACGCCGCTAACTTGAACTAAAAATTGGTCGAATCGATTACCCGTTGCCAGTGTGTCGGCATTGGCAAAGAAGGCGATGGCTAAAGTGCCCCAAATGCCGCCAAAGCCGTGAACTGCGACCGCTCCCACGGGATCATCTAATTTAAAGACGTGGAGCAATACACTTTCGGCACAATACACAATCGCACTGCCGATGATACCGATGATAATTGCATTGCCCGGATCGACAAATGCACAACCGGCAGTGATGGAGACGAGTCCTGCTATAATTCCATTCAGAGCGCGCTCAACTCTAATTTGACCTTGGTGTGCTACCCAGCTAATCGCGACTGCCGTAAGACCACCTGCACTGGCTGCCAGCATAGTGTTGACCACAATTTTAGCAATTGCGCCCTCGGCTTTGAGCGTACTACCGCCATTGAAGCCAATCCAACCAAACCAGAGAATAAATACGCCTAGGGTTGAGAGCAAAAGGTTATGCCCGGGAATGTCTTGCGCATCACCGTTGTCATCGAAGCGTTCTGCACGAGGCCCCAGAACAATAATGGCTGCCAGCGCAACCCATGCCCCCACTGAATGCACAACAGTGGATCCGGCAAAGTCCATAAAGCCCTTGGCTTCTAACCAACCTTGGTTATCGGGCATGAGTAAGCTGCCCCACATCCAATGTCCAGAAACGGGGTAAATAATGAGACTGATGACGACTGAAACAATGAGGTAGGCTTTGAACTTCATCCGTTCTGCAACAGCCCCGGCAACAATTGTTGCTGCAGTGCCAACGAATGTGGCTTGAAACAAGAAGAATGCAAAGTCGTAGGGCGTGTTCAGAAGAGCCCCAAAGAACCCGTTGGAACCGAACCAGCCGGATGCGCCATCTCCAAACATAATGGCAAAGCCGAATAACCAGAATGTGAGCATGGCAACGGTGAAGTCGCTAATATTTTTTACGGCAACATTGTAGCTGTTCTTTGCTCTGACTAAGCCAGACTCAAGCATGGTAAAGCCAGCTTGCATAAAAAACACAAGACCTGCTGCAACAATAATCCACAACAAATCTGCTACTTCTGATCGGTCTGACGCCCACGCCGTTGGAGTCGTCATTAATCCAATCAACAACCATACATTTCGCACGGAAATGACCTCAATGGGTTGATGCATAAGTATGCATTTGATGATAGCGCGTCCATTACTCAAATCAAGGAGTTCATCTCGAAGTAACTGCATATTGAAACAGTATTTTTGATTTACTACCGCCTTGTGTATACAAAGCGAACAATTATTAATACACTTAAAATACAATAAATTAATGGTTGCCTTGGCCTTTTGTTTCGATTTAATGCGGCATCTTGGGCGTGTTTTTCCATAAATTATTAGATTGTAGATATTGTTTTGTCTAATTTTTGTTTTTCAATAGATATGCATAAGTAAATCGTTTTTATGCATTTATTGGTTGGTTTATGCTGCAGTGTACACGTCGCGATCTGATTGAAGAAAGTCGCTGCGGGATGATGTGTTGTCGATGAAGACACATTCATTGACGAATTCGGACTGGTACAATTTTGGAAACTATCGTTAAATGCAAGGCAATTGACGTGTATTTAATTTAATGGAAGTTAGAGTTCGTTCATGGCTGCATTTTCTTTTCAGACGTTACAAAACAAGTTTGACCAACTTCGAAGCAACAAAGTCTTTGAGCTGTTGGTTATTGGCGTCATTATTGTTTCTGCCTTAATCATTGGCGTGAAAACATTTGAGGTGCCTGATTGGTTTAATAGCGCACTAAATATACTCGATTGGGCGATCACACTCTTCTTTTTAACGGAGATCACGATTCGCTTTATTGGCGAGCCGAGAAAGCGCGACTTCTTTAAAAATGGCTGGAATTTATTTGATACTTTGGTCGTTACACTGTCGTTGATTCCTATAGGACATCAAGACATGGCACTTATTGCTCGCTTGGTTCGAGTGTTTCGGGTGTTGCGTATGGTGTCGATTATTCCCGAGCTGCGCACCTTGATTAATTCGTTGCTCAAAGCCCTGCCGCAGCTGGGTTATGTGTTGCTGATGATGTTCGTTATTTTCTATATTTATGCTGCTGTCGGAACGACCTTATTCGGCGCGATAAACCCAACATTGTGGGGAGACATCGCGATATCTTTACTCACTTTGTTTAGAGTCATGACGTTTGAAGACTGGACAGACGTGATGTACGAAACCATGGCCGTTCATGGTTGGAGCTGGATGTACTATTTGAGTTTTATTTGTTTAACGGCATTTGCGTTTTTGAATATGGTGATCGGAATTGTAGTGAATGTCATTGAAAATGAAAATAAAGCGGAAGAAGCGAAGTTGCACGAAGGCGAACCAACTTTGATCGATATTCATGCCGAATTAAAAGCACTTCGTGCTGAAATCAAAACGCTCAAACAGTAGCATTTTTAATGATTAACAGCCTCTGCGGCCCAGTGGATTTAGAATTAATTTCTTGCAGAAATAACCAACTACACAATTGTTTTCGCGAGAAATTATGAACTTGAGTCAGTCGTGTTGGCGCTGGGCCGAGGTTAGGCTCGGTTGTGACTCTGCTGATTACGGGTACAATTCCCCTCTTACTTCCAGACCGAACTGAGCAAGATATCCCGAATGGAACATCACACTCCCACAACTGACACTTCTTCAGCTTTACTGCGCACGCTTGAAAGTGTGTTTGGCTACAGCGAATTTAGACCCGGTCAGCAAGCGGTAATGGAAGCCATTTGTTCTGGACGCGATACGCTCGTACTCATGCCGACTGGTGCTGGGAAATCATTGTGTTATCAGCTCCCTGCTCTGGTGATGAAAAGATTGGTGTTAGTGATTTCGCCGTTGATTTCTCTGATGAAAGATCAAGTCGATTCATTGCAAAATATGGGGATCAAAGCGGCCGCTTTGTATGGCGACATTCCCCGAGAAGAGCAAAGCGAAATATTGCGCTCAGCGCATCAAGGTGAATTGGAATTACTGTATGTGTCGCCTGAACGCCTGGTTCGAGGTCACTTCATTGAGCGAATCGAAGATCTACCCTTGGCTTTTATTGCGGTGGATGAAGCGCACTGTATTTCGCAGTGGGGGCACGACTTCAGACCGGATTATGCAGCACTTGGACAAGTGAAAGAACAGTATCCTCATTTACCAATTATGGCGCTCACGGCAACCGCCGATGCAGCCACCCAGCGCGACATTGTTCGCCGTTTAAACTTTGATAACCCCCTGTTGCATGCGGGTAGCTTTGACCGGCCCAATATTCGCTATACGCTGGAAGATAAATATCGGCCGCTGAAACAACTGCTTGATTATTTGAATGAGCGGCGCGGCCAAAGTGGCATTATCTATTGCGGTAGCCGCGCTCGTTGTGAGCAGGTTTCTGAAAAATTACGTCAGCACCAAATTAACTCAGCGGTTTATCATGCCGGGTTAGAGCCGACTGTGCGACACGGCGTTCAAGATAAATTCCAACGCGATGAAGTCGAAGTTGTGGTTGCAACGGTTGCGTTTGGTATGGGAATTAACAAATCCAACGTGCGTTTCGTGGTGCACTACGACATGCCTAAAAATATTGAATCTTATTATCAAGAAACGGGCAGAGCAGGCCGCGACGGCCTACCCGCAGAAGCTTTGATGTTGCATGACCCCGCCGATATGCAACGCCTGTTGGGGTTTATTGCCAATGTCGAAAACCCTGAACAACGTCAAATTGAGTCGCACAAGTTAAACGCCATGAGTGCGTTTTGTGAAGCGCTGACGTGTCGTCGTCAGGTGCTACTCAATTACTTTGATGAACCGGCCAATCAAGCGTGTGGAAACTGCGACGTGTGTCTTAATCCACCTCAGTTATATGATGGCTTAACCGATGCCCAAATGGCATTGAGCTGTGTGTTTAGAGCCGACCAACGGCATACCGCTCATCATATTGCGGATGTGTTGCGTGGCTCTGAAAATGAAAAAGTAAAACGATTGGCACACGACCAACTATCCACCTACGGCATTGGTAAACATCAAAGTCATGATCAGTGGCTGTCGGTGATTCGGCAACTGATTCATCGAGGTTTGGTTCGTCAAGATATTACGCATCACGGCGCATTGGTGCTGACCGAGGCTGCTCGTCCAGTGCTCAGAAATGAACAAACCCTAGAGCTTGCGGTACCGCGTGTGCGTGTGAAAGATAAGCGTTCATTGCAACTGGGTTTAAGCGATGATGATCGTGGGTTGTTTCAGCGTCTTCGTTCGGTTAGGAAAACCTTGGCAGATCGTGATGAAGTGCCGCCTTACGTGGTGTTTTCGGATGCGACTTTGGTGGAAATGTCAGAGCAAAAACCGACGAACGATAGTCAACTTTTATCGATCACAGGTGTGGGGCGAACTAAGTTGGCTAAATATGGCGATGAGTTTCTCACCGCCATTTGTGCATATGTGTTAGAAAACGTGCATTAGTCTTCTTTGCCAAGCCAGTTATAAACCACGCCCGCAATTGCTGCACCCACAATAGGGGCAACCCAGAACAGCCATAATTGTGCGGTTGCCCAATCTCCTACAAATACCGCTACACCGGTACTACGTGCAGGGTTTACCGACGTGTTGGTCACTGGAATACTAATCAAATGAATCAGTGTTAAACACAAACCAATAGCAATTGGAGCAAGCCCCGCAGGTGCGCGTTTGTCGGTGGAGCCTAAAATCACCATCAAGAACATAAAGGTCATGACGATCTCGCACACTAATGCAGCGGTTAGGCTGTATCCACCCGGTGAATGTTCTCCAAAGCCATTGGATGCAAATCCTGCGGCGGTGGTGAAATCTGCTTGGCCTGAGGCAATCACATATAAAATTCCTGCACCTGCAATACCGCCAATTACTTGCGCACCGATATAAGGTAGCAATTCTGAGGCAGGAAAACGCCCTCCCATCCATAATCCAACCGATACCGCAGGATTGAGGTGACAACCTGAAATATGCCCTATGGCAAAGGCCATGGTCAGCACGGTTAAACCAAACGCCAAGCTTACGCCCAACAAACCAATACCTACGTCAGGAAAGGCGGCTGCTAATACTGCACTTCCGCACCCTCCAAGCACTAACCAAAATGTTCCGAAAAACTCTGCAACTAACTTTTTAGAGAGAGGCATAACAATTGTCCCTTTTGTTCAAATTTTTACTCACATGTCAGGACCTAAGTGTAGACATGTAAACAAAACCCATTGGAAAGATTTACATTAAGCTTAAGGTGCTGCTTTGCAAGAATATAAGTAATGAGATTGAGACCTGTTACTGCTAGCATGATGAAAAACGAAGGAGTGTGCGGTGCAAGATTGGCAATTTAATAATCATTGGCATGACGAGTTACCAGAAACATATAGTGAAGTCATGGCGATGCCGATCATGCGGCCGAAGCTGGTGGCTTATGCAGAGCAGGTTGGATCGTTGCTTGATTTAAAGCAGCAGCCAGCAGAATCTGAACTGTGCCGCTACTTTTCCGGTGCAAGTGTCCTTCAAGGCAGTGCGCCGCTTGCACAGGTGTATTCCGGTCATCAGTTTGGCCACTATGTGCCGCAACTCGGAGACGGGCGCGGGTTATTGTTGGGCCAGATCACTAATGCTCAACAACAGAGCTGGGACTTACACCTTAAAGGCGCAGGTTTAACACCTTACTCCCGCAGCGGAGATGGGCGAGCCGTATTGCGCTCTAGTATTCGAGAGTTCTTAGCATCTGAAGCCATGCATGCTCTTGGGATTCCAACCAGCCGAGCACTTTGTGTACTTGACAGTGAAACCCCAGTACAGCGAGAAGAAATGGAAACCGCCGCCACGGTCTTGCGAGTTTCCGAGAGCCATTTACGGTTTGGTCATTTTGAGTATTTTTTTCACACCAATCGTCACGGCATACTGAAAGAGCTGGCTGACTACGCCTTGCGCCATCATTTTCAATCGTGCTTAACAGCAGCAAACCCATATTTGGCGATGTTTGAGCAAGTGGTCATCCGCACAGCTACGCTCATTGCAAAATGGCAGTCGGTTGGGTTTACCCATGGCGTGATGAACACCGACAATATGTCGTTGTTGGGGCTTACATTCGACTACGGTCCATATGGTTTTATGGATAAATACGAAGCCAACCATATCCCCAATCATTCCGATCACAGTGGCCGCTATAGTTATGTGCAGCAACCTGGGATTGGGCATTGGAATTTGCAGTGCCTAGCCCATGCGTTGTCACCGCTTGTTGGTAAAGAAGACACCGACAAAGCGTTGGGTTTATATGAGCTCAACTTAATGCGGGAATACAGTCGTCTGATGGCTGCTAAATTTGGACTTGATGGAATTCGAGATGGTGATGGACCAATGATGACCGAATTCTTTGAACTTATTCAGCGTGGGCGACACGATCATACCCTCAGCTTCAGACTGCTGTCTGAACAAGATGTTAGGGAAAGTCGTTGCGCGTTAGAAAATGAATTTATCGATTTGGAAGGCTTTCGCCAATGGTGGGGGCGTTACCGGAAACGTCGTGGTGAGCAAGATGATGCAACGCATGGGCAATCATTGATGCTGGCGAGTAACCCAAAGTACATTTTGCGTAATCATCTTGCGCATACGGCCATCGAAAAGGCCAAGACTGGCGACTACACCGAAGTTCAACAACTACATAGCCTGCTAACCAAGCCATTTGCAGAACAGCCAGATATGGGTCACTACGCGCAACTTCCTCCTAAGTGGAGTGATGACTTGGAGGTATCATGCAGCAGCTAGAGCCGTCTTTAGATGCTCTTTGTTTAGTTGAACCGTGCTTTAGTGATGCTCATATTGAGCGAGCCGCAAATCATATGGCGTTGGTTTTGAGCGGTAAAATATCCGAAATCTGTCCAGGGGCCGATGTGTGGTTTGCTATGTTGAATGTGCCACAAGGCACAATCCATCTGCATTACGACCAAATGGCAGAATGTTTTTGGCTCACTCCGACAGGGGCGCTTGCGCAAAATGCTGTTTGTTGGGCCCATATTCAACAGCTTGTTGGCGCGAAGTAGCGTTTAGCAACACGAAAACTTCATCGAATCAATGTGGTGCTAAGCACTGACGCTTAGTACCATTTCTCTAATCTTCTATTTTATTGGCATGGAGCCGTGATCGATATGCTTCAACAACTTCAACAAAAATACGCGAATACAACTGGCATTTCATTCAGCCAGTCAGACAGCGGCCTTACCTTCATACACGTAGCGAATGACCAAGCTCAAGCAAAAGTGTGCGTTCACGGTGGCCACGTTTGTGAATTTCAGCCCATAGGTGAGAAACCTGTGATTTGGATGAGCGAAGATGTCGTTTATAAAGAAGGAAAAGCCATTCGAGGTGGAGTTCCTGTGTGTTGGCCTTGGTTTGGACCGCATTCAACAGATACGAGCTTGCCGCAGCATGGTTTTGCTCGAAATCAACACTGGACGATTGCTCACATTGAAAATCGCGCTAATGGGCAAACATTGGTTGAGTTAATCTTGACTGAAACTGACAGCAGCCTTGCTATTTGGCCACATGCCTTTGAATTGAAAATCAGTATTGTTGTCGGAATCGAGCTGGAAATGAATCTGACTTCAACCAATACGGGCGATTCACCAATGGTTGTCGGAGGAGCTTTACACACGTATTTCGTTGTGGGTGATATTGCTGAAACTGAAATTACGGGCCTTGATCAAACAGTATTTGATGACAAAGTAAGCAGTGAAGATCAGATCATACAAAAAGGCGGTGTACTGATTGATCAAGAAGTAGATCGTGTGTATCTCGATACCGATACGACTTGTGTGATCCACGATGGCCAAAATGACCGTAACATTGAAGTAAGTAAATCAGGTAGTCATACGACGGTTGTGTGGAATCCGTGGATTGAAAAGTCCCAAGAGCTCGGTGACTTTAACGACAACGGCTACCTTACGATGGTCTGTATCGAAGCGGTTAACGCTGGCAATGATGTTTATGAACTGCAGCCGAAGCAGAGTTGTTCATTAATCCAACGCATTAAAATAGGGAATTAGATTCAAATTTAGCTTTATTTGCTTGAAATTTAGCCAATAAAGGACTATTTTTGGCTCGATTGCAAATTTGGTGGTTAAGAAAAGGAATTTTTTAACATGACTAAGCTTGAGGCATTTAGGCTTCTTAGAGCCAACTCTAAGTACGAGGCTGTATCTGATAATGTATTGAAGTCGCTGTTGGGTTGCATCAGTGACCATGACCAACAGATGTTTTCAGAACAAGACCTTTTAGGGATTAAAAGTCACCTGATTGATTTTATTCAATACTACGAATGTGATCGGTGACAACCGCAAACAATTGCCGTGTGCAACATCACCCATAAAAAAAGCAGGCGCTGCCTGCTTTTTTTATGGGTGATGTTGCATCAAGCCATTGCCGAAAATGGATCTTGGCACAACTCGTTCTCAATCTGAGCCAAGCTTAACAAGGACAAATCTTTGTTATCCGACGCGGTCACAACCGATGCGATTAAATCAGAGAGATATTGGTCACTAAACTCATTGAATTGAGGTCGCGCTCTCAAATAATACATCGCTTCGCGTGTCGTAAAGCGTGTCCGTACACGTTGCGCCATAATTTCGCTTCCTTCTCATACATGCCTGACTTTAAGTTTAGCTGACTCTCGCCATAGTTTTTTGCTGCCGCATGATATTTCAAATAATCACCTGATTTAGCGATGAATATTTTTCAAAATTTTTATTACGAACAATTACTGACGATATTAACTATCTGATTTTATTCGTTATTGAAAATGATGGCGGCGTAAGATGGTTGCGTCATTGTTCAGGCTGGTTAATACTGGCCGTCCAATTATGTCTTAAGGTATTGAAAGTAATGGCCACGCAAGCCTCCGAACAGGTATCAGCGATTTTGCTTATCTCGTGTCCCGACCAGAAAGGGTTGGTTCACACCGTCACCCAATTTATCTATACCAACGGCGGCAACGTGATTGATATAGAACAGCACGTGGATCGTCGAGAAGGTCGCTTTTTTATGCGTGTTGAATGGGATTTGGCAGATTTCGTGATTCCAAGAGAGTCGCTTGCAGGAGCGTTTGAAAAAGCGTTGGCCACGCCCCTACAAATGGATTGGCAATTATTCTATAGCGATATAAAGCCGCGCATGGCCATCTTTGTGTCTAAGCACGATCATTGCCTGTTCGATCTGTTAGCTCGTTATCAGTCCCACGAATGGGACGCTGAAATCCCTCTTGTGATTAGTAATCACCCTGACTTAGAACGTTCAGCCACCAATTTGGGCATCAAGTTTGTTCATATTCCAGTGACCAAAGACAATAAAGCGGAAGCTGAGTTGCAACAGCGCGAACTGCTCAAGCAGTACAATATCGATTTCATTGTGTTGGCTCGCTACATGCAAATACTGTCTGATGATTTCATTCGCTCATACCCGAATCAAATTATTAATATTCATCATAGTTTCTTGCCAGCTTTCCCTGGCGCTCGTCCTTATCATTCCGCCTATGAGCGGGGAGTGAAAATCATCGGCGCCACCAGCCACTATGTGACTGCAGAGCTTGATGCTGGTCCGATTATTGAGCAAGACGTAGAGCATGTTCGTCATACCGATGATGTGGATGACCTTGTACGCAAGGGGCGAGATGTAGAGAAGGTTGTGTTATCTCGCGCTATTTGGCGTCACCTAAACCGACAAGTACTGGTTTACAACAATCGCACAGTTGTTTTTGGTAATTAATATTATTTTGATTCAATGGGCACAAGAAGTGTGCCCATTTGTTATCTATGTTGGACGAATTTTGCTCAAAATTGAGCGTGCGCACGTTTTGTCTTTAAGTTAAAAAATTGTTGTGTCAAAGGCGGCATTGTCTGATATATTTCGTCGTCACATCGGTTCCTACTTTGAACAGCACGGACGCAGTGATTTGCTTGCCCAAGCAAATATAACAAAGTTGTTCACAGCCTCACCGATCAGTTACTAACTCTGGCTTCCAATAAGCAGCCAAAAAAAAGTAATAATATTAATTGGTTATTGTCTGAGAGATTTTCTTCTCTTGGAAGAATTTTTCCTGCGCGATTTTCTTCAACAGAGTTATCCACAGAGCACAACGGTTACGCACAGGTCGTATCCATGCCGTTCTATGTAATCTAATTCGCTTTGTGGCATCCTATGCCCACTTAATTCTAACAGCGCAAGATTCTCATGCCTCAGATACCTGAACAGCCCTTTGTCTTGGTCGATGGTTCCTCCTATTTATACCGTGCATACCATTCTCCACCGCATTTAACGAACTCCAAAGGTGAAGCGACCGGTGCAGTGTATGGCGTTGTGAATATGCTCCGAAGCCTGATCAGGCAATACAACCCCAAATTAATGGCCGTGGTATTTGATGCAAAAGGGCCAACATTTCGGGATGACATGTATCAGGAATACAAGGCGCAGCGTCCGCCGATGCCCGACGATTTGAGAACTCAGGTTGAACCGCTTTACGAAGTGATTAAAGCCATGGGTTTACCAATGATTGTGACGCCCGGTGTTGAGGCGGATGACGTTATTGGCACCTTAGCTGTGCATGCCAAAGCACAAGGATTACATACTCTCATTAGCACTGGTGATAAGGATCTGGCGCAACTGGTCAACCCTGATGTCACTCTCATTAATACCATGACCGATACTATTATGGGTCCTGATGAAGTCATCGAAAAATTCGGTATTGGTGCAGATCTCATTATCGATTATCTAGCGCTCATGGGTGACAAGGTGGATAACATCCCTGGCGTCCCGGGGGTGGGTCAAAAAACTGCGCTGGCAATGCTTCAAGGGTTGGGCAGTATTGATGATATTTACGCGAACTTAGATAAAATCGCAGCACTGGGGTTCCGTGGTTCAAAAACTATGGCGGCCAAGTTGGCAGACAATAAAGAAATGGCCAAACTTTCCTATGAGCTTGCAACAATTAAGCTCGACGTGGATGTGACCCCCGAACAAATGCCTAACGTGCTTGAGGTTCGTGAGCCGGATCTCAGTACTTTAGCAACCTTGTACGGGGAGTTGGAATTTCGTCGTTGGTTGAGTGAAGTTCGTGATCATCAAACTGCTAAAGACGACGGCGAACAAGTGGCACCTGAATCGGGTATCGATACCTCAAACTATCAGTGTATTACCGAGCTTAGCGACTGGAATGCTTACCTAGCAAAGCTCCAAGCTTGCGACCTATTCGCGATTGATACCGAAACCACGGCGCTCGATTACATGGTGGCTGAGTTGGTCGGGATTTCGCTTGCAATAAATCCTGGCGAAGCCGTTTACGTGCCATTAGCGCATGATTACCCCGGCGCACCTGAACAACTGTCGCGCGAGCAAGTGTTACAAGACCTACAGCCATTACTCTTGAGTGAATCTCACACTAAAGTGGGTCAAAATCTCAAGTACGATATGAGTGTACTTGCGCGTTACGATATTGAATTTGCGGGACCGTTATGCGACACAATGCTCGAGAGCTATGTGTTTAGCTCTGTGGGTTCGCGCCATGATATGGACAGCCTTTCGCTGAAGTATCTTGGTCATAAAACTATTAGTTTTGAAGATGTTGCCGGTAAAGGCGCCAAACAGCTCACCTTCAATCAAGTTGCTTTAGAGCAAGCGGCTCCTTATGCTGCAGAAGATGCTGATGTAACACTGCAGCTGCATCATGTACTCAAAGAAAAATTGGCCAAAGAGCCTAGCTTACAAGGCGTGTATGACAACATTGAAATGCCGCTGGTTCCAATTTTGTCAGCTGTTGAGCGCCATGGCGTACTAGTGGATAGCTTTATGCTCGGACAACAAAGTGTAGAGCTTGGTGCGCGATTAGAAACGTTAGAGCAGGAAGCTTATGAGCAGGCCGGCAAGCAGTTTAATTTGGGATCACCGAAACAGCTGCAAGAAATCTTATTTGATCAAATGGGCCTTCCTATTATCAAAAAGACGCCCAAAGGAGCGCCTTCAACGGCAGAAGATGTATTGCAAGAACTCGCGCTGGACTACCCTTTGCCCAAACTTATTATTGAGCATCGTGGTTTGAGCAAGCTCAAAAGCACATACACTGACAAACTGCCCAACATGATCAATGCGCAAACTGGGCGTATTCACACTTCCTATCATCAGGCAGTGACGGCCACTGGTCGGTTGTCGTCTTCTGATCCTAACTTGCAAAATATACCTATCCGCACGGAAGAAGGTCAGCGTGTCCGCCAAGCGTTTGTTGCACAAGAAGGATACGCGTTGGTGGCGGCTGACTATTCTCAAATTGAACTTCGAATCATGGCTCATTTATCGGGAGATAAAGGTTTGCTCGATGCATTTTCAAATAATTTGGACGTGCACAAAGCAACCGCTGCTGAAGTCTTTGGCGTGAATTTAGATCAAGTGTCTGCGGATCAGCGTCGCAGTGCTAAAGCAATTAACTTTGGTTTAATTTATGGCATGTCAGCGTTCGGCTTATCGAAGCAGCTTGGCATTGGTCGAAATCAGGCACAGCAGTACATGGACACCTATTTTGAGCGTTATCCTGGGGTGCTGGAGTATATGGAACGTACGCGCGAAAAAGCGGAAGAAAATGCTTATGTAGAAACCATTTTTGGACGCCGTTTATATTTGCCGGATATTCGCGCTCGAAATGTAGCCCGTAAAAAAGCTGCTGAAAGAGCTGCAATTAACGCGCCCATGCAAGGCACTGCAGCGGATATCATTAAATTGGCAATGTTGAATGTTGCGAACTGGCTTACAGAGCCAGAAAATCAAGATGTATTTATGGTGATGCAGGTTCACGATGAATTAGTGTTGGAAGTACCATTGCACAAATTAGATGAAGTTAAATCAAAAGTTATTGATTTAATGGAAAAATCTGCAGAGCTGGATGTGCCTCTTGTGGTTGAAGCAGGGCACGGAGAAAATTGGCAGCAAGCGCATTAAAAAAAATTTGAACTTAATGAAACCACTTGAGTCTGAATATATGTGAACGCTGCAAACAACAGTTAGTGGTTGTGTTTCGCAAAGTGTGTTTTTTTTAAGCCGATCATGAAGATCGGCTTTTTTTTGCCTGCAATTTAATGGTGCACTTGAGTAAATTAATTACGGACAATACTTTCATTGCACCAGATTTGTGTGTATATTTAGTGGTGTAGGGTACAGAGGTAAGATGTTCTATCTTTCAGACCTTTTAGTTCACGTAATTGAATAGGCTTATATTTGCCGCCCCGGCTGGGTTCAGTCGGGGCGTTTTTTTTGCCTTAAATTCAGTGTAAATGACCTAGAACAATAAAATTGCACTTATTTGGGTCTCAAAATAAACTGGTTTCTGTGCCGAACCAAAATAGTGCACCCACTTGCGCGGGTTCACATAACGTAATTAAATAATAGTTATGTAATTTAATTACCAAGATCGGCTGGAATATAGGTTTTTTCAGCTACAACATTTCAAAGCATTTTACTTTTCGCAAAATAGATTGAACCAATTCAGTTCAAGGCAGTCTTAATTAGTGCAAGTTAAAAGTGCTTTGTCCATCTTCTCTTATTGGAACCCCTGCGTTTAGCCAACGCGGGGGTTTTTTTTATGAAAAATTTGAGGAGCGTGATACTGCAACATCATTCGGTCCACTCAGAATGGTTGCCCATGACCTGAGTGGCACAAAGTGGAAGGTATTAGGCTTGTTCGTCGGATGTGTCGGAGTCGAGTTCTTCGGAATCGATTGGATTAGGTTCAGTGCACCAGCGAGTGATGACAGATTCCATCTCCGGTAGTCCAAACCCACGTGTGGATGAGAAAGCGATCACTTCAACGTTTTCGCCAAAGTACAAACATGCCTCTCTTACTTTTCGCAATGTTTTAGAACGTTCCGACTGAGATAGTTTGTCAGCTTTGGTGAGCGCCACCAATATTTGTAGCCCTGACTCAGCAGCCCAACCTAACATTTGTTGGTCTAGATCTTTGAGCGGATGACGGATATCCATCAAGACCACAAGACCTTTCAAACATGCGCGGGCTTGGAGATATTCCCCCAGTGCTTTTTGCCATTTATTTCTCACAGCAATAGGCACTTTAGCGTAACCATAGCCGGGTAAATCGATCAGGCGCACGTCGTCTGTCACGTTAAAAACGTTAATTAATTGTGTGCGACCGGGCGTTGAACTTGTTTTCGCCAGGCGCTTTTGGCGCGTGAGCGCATTTAATGCGCTCGATTTGCCAGCGTTTGAACGACCTGCAAAGGCAATCTCGATGCCCTCATCTTCGGGCATGTGTCGTATATCAGGAGCGCTGGTAGTAAAGTAGGCGTTCTGGAACAATAGTTTCTGATCCGACACGAGCTTCCTCCGACCATTTGGTTACTTTTGGTTAAATTGGTGTACAATATCGCGCGATAGAGGCGCTTTGTGGTCGCAAGTGTACCACGTCCCTAGCGGTGGCGTTCATGTCAGACGAAATTGACTATAATAACAGGTAATCAATGAACAGAATCATCTTAGCTTGCATTATGGGGTTGCTGGCCTCTACTTCGGCAAGCGCACTCGAACCTGCGGAAGTTGAACAAGCAGCGATGGGCTGTGCGGCATGTCATGGCCAGAACGGTCAAGCAATCATGGACGCATACCCTAATCTTGCGGGACAACATAGCAAATACATCGCTAAGCAATTACGCGAGTTCAAATCAGCCATTATGGGCGGAGAAGGTCGTGCTAATGCCGTAATGGGCGGAATGGCGATGCCTCTTACCGAAGAAATGATGGATGCTTTGGCAGAACATTACTCAAACATGCCTGCGCAAGCTGGCAGCACTCCTGAGTCGGTTATTGAAGTAGCCCAACCGTTGTATTTAGGGGGGGATATTGAGCGTAAAATTGCAGCATGTGTAGCATGTCATGGCCCTCGTGGTAATGGTACTGAGTTGTCAGGCTTCCCTAAAATCTCAGGTCAAAATGCTGAGTACATTAAGCTTCAGCTGACCGCTTTTCGCTCTGGCGAGCGTGCGAACGACTTGAACGGAATGATGCGCGATGTGGCGCAGAAACTTACAGATGATGAAATTGATGCGCTTTCGAAATATCTTGGCGGCTTACATTAATAATCACTCCAGAAAAGGCGGCCTTTGGTCGCCTTTTTTAATCCTGCTGATGTTGGTAATACAGCCAGCTGTTGCTGTGGATGCCTTTCAGGTTGGACAAGACTACCGAGTGACTTCCCAGCCGCTGTCTGAGGCTGTGCTTAAATCTCCGGTGAAGGTTCGTCAATGGTTTTGGTACGGATGTGCCAGTTGTGCGAGTTTTGATGAGCAATACAGCCAGTTAAAAGCACCCGATGTGGATTGGCAACGGATACCCGCGCAATTAAGGCTCAATTGGTACTTTCATGCGAAGGCGTTTTATGTGACGTCGAAGCTTGAGGGCGCAGAGGCATTAGATGACGCACTGTTTGATATGTTGGCGTCGGAACCGGGGGCTATTTCCGATCAAAAAAGCTTAATTCAATGGCTTGTTGCTCAGGGCATTGATGCTGAAGCTGCCGAGCGTGAGGTGACCTCTCCCATTGTCAATCAGCAACTCAATGCTGATGAACGGCTACAAGAGTCTATTGAATTGCGAGGCGTCCCAACGCTGGTCATTGATGACTATTACATTGTGGATGCAAGCATGGTGAGGTCTTTAGAACAATACATGGCGGTGACCGAGTTCTTGCTTGTGCGAGCTCGCCAAGCTCGTGCTGAACACGGTTTTGAGTTTATCGAAGATGAAGCGGTAGAACTCACAGTGATGACAGAATAAGTGCGAAGTTGAGCATCTTAATAACCTTTAGTTATTAAGATGCTCCTCGCTACTTCAAAACGATTTAATAGGCGGATTGCTTATTAATTACACAGTAGTTACAGTGTTTGCGTGGGAATGGTGATTCCTATTTCGATTGGGCATTTGTCCACATTAATTGGCAATGGATGCCGTAGCTAGGATGGCGACTGAAAGTGTTTGGGATGAACCAATAATTCGAACTGACGATAAAAAGAATAACAAGGAAGAAAAGCCAATAAAGGGATAACTGGACTTTGCGGTTCACAGTCATTATTGGGGTGCGGTACAATGCGCCAGATAACCAGAAAGCGGCATAGAGATATGGCGCTTTTTCTTTTGCGTGAAATTTGACAAGCCGCCAGCCGTCATTGCTCAGATGGAGAGTTTTATGAGCAACAGCAACCTTGTGTGCCCTTTATGTCAATGCTCGACGCCGAGGCATTACCACACTGATGAACGACGTCAGTTTTGGCAATGTGAAACGTGCTCTTTGGTGTTTGTTGAACCTTCGCAAAGGCCTTTGCCTGAACAAGAAAAAGCACTCTATGATTGCCATCAAAACGATGTATTTGACATACGTTATCGACAATTTTTGAGTCGATTGGCAACACCTTTGTTAGCTCGGGTGAAACCGAATAGTAGTGGTCTAGATTTTGGGTGTGGTCCGGGGCCAGCCTTAGCCGCAATTTTGACTGAACGTGGGCATCATATTTCAGTGTATGACCCTTTTTTTGCGCCCTGCACCATTGTGCTTCAAGATCACTACGACTTTATTACCTGTACCGAGGCTATTGAACATTTTCATCAGCCCGAAAAAGAATGGAATACTTGGATGACCCTGTTAAAACCCCAAGGCTATTTGGGGTTAATGACAGGGCTTGTGCAAAGCCCCTCTCAATTTGCGCGGTGGCACTACAAGCTAGATCCAACACATGTCAGCTTCTTTAGCCGAGAGACCTTTGAGTTTCTTGCGCATCGAGATGGGCTGACTTTAGAATTTTTTGGCAGTGATGCCATTTTATTGCAGCGCAAATGAATCATGCGTTGTAGCGGAGAATAAATATGACACGTATGAAAAAAACTCGCTCGGGCGGCCCTCTTGCTCCCACAAAAATAGCGCGTGATGCGAAGCCACAAGGCAAGCAAAGTAAAAAGCCTGGAAAAGGCAAAGCAGCGGGTAATCGCCAAGGTGGAACAACGTCAGGGAACGGCGCTGGGGCGAATGCAGGTCAGAAAGGAGATAAGCGCTTAGGCAGCAAGAAACCCATCTCATTGACTCCGGCTGTATCGGCAACGCCTAAGGCGGCAAAACCGAATAAGCCTGTGGTGGTGTGGCCGCCTCAAACCGATGCAGCAAAAAAAGCGGCAATGGAAGCGCTTGAGAATGACAAAGTGTTTATGGCACAGCTGGAAACCTTGGAAAATGGTGGCGTGTTAGATGCATCTGAGCTTGCAGAGTTTGAACAAAAACTCAGCCGTTATGACTGGCTGATTGAAGCGTTAGGCTTGGTTGAAGATGAAGGCGATGATTGGGATGATCTAACGCAACAAGGTAAGTCGTTAAAGGATGACTGGTCTTAATAGGCTTAATAGCATTAGAAGTAGGAAAGAATCATGATTTGGTTTGCTGTCGCAGCGGCTGTTTTAATTGTACTTGGGCTTGCTGTTTACGCGGGAAAGTTGTTGTTTATGCTCAAGCATCAAACTCAACAGCAAGCACAAAAAAAAATAGCTGCACGTGAAAAGTTAGTGGCGCGCAACGAACGCTTGTTAAGCAGTATCGATACCATCGTTCGAGCCACTCAGCAGGGTCAATGTGAATTGTCAGAGGCTGCCATTCGTTTGTGTGTGTTGATGGATCATCTCGCGTTTGAAACTCATGAAGAGAAGCCCAATGCGGCGGAGTTATTTCCGTCCATTCATGGTTTGTACGATGCTATTAGGCATCACCCCACGCACGATGCGCGTAAACAGTATTCCAAGAAAGAGATTTTTAAGCTCGATATGGAGCGCACAAAATTTGAAGCTGAATTTGAAAAGGCGATCACCGAAGAGCTACCTACCATTCTTGCGTGGCAACCTGCATTAGTTCGCTGATAGTGCAAAGCACCATTCGTCAGTTGTATGCGCTAAATCAAAGTGCTTCTCAGACGTGTTGTTAGACTTGCAGTCTGGACTAATTGCGGCTGAAAAATGAGATGATTGCGCAACAGCTTCGTGCAGAACTTCTGCATAAATACAATTCGAGTGGCCCACGTTATACCTCGTATCCGACGGCGCTATCGTTTCATTCGGAGGTGACGCGTGCCCAAGTGATCGATGCTTGGCATCACAGCGACAAACCAGAATTATCTTTGTATGTGCATTTACCGTTTTGCCATACGCTCTGTTACTACTGTGGTTGCAATAAGGTCGTGACTCGTCACCCTGAAAAAATAGATGCGTACTTGGACGTGCTATTGCAAGAAATTGAATTGCTTCCAGCCGAGTTTTCAGACAAACCTGTCACTCAAATACATTGGGGTGGGGGTACGCCAAGCTATTTGTCCGCACCGCAATGCGCACGCTTGATGGCTGCTCTTCGCTCCAGATTTAATGTGTCTGATGACGCTCAAATAAGCATTGAAGTTGATCCGAGAGAAGTGACACTTACCTATGTTGATGCGCTGGCTGAATTGGGCTTTAACCGCATGAGTATTGGAGTTCAGGACTTTTCAGAACCGGTACAAATTGCGGTGAACCGCGTGCAATCTGAAGCACTAGTCTCGCAAATTATGATAGCGGCTCGGGCGGCGGGTTTTCGCTCGATCAACCTCGACTTAATTTACGGTTTACCTCATCAAACCGTGAAAAGCTTTTCGCACACGCTTGATCAAGTGATTGCACTCAAGCCAGACCGTTTGTCTATTTTCAATTATGCTCATTTACCGACGCGCTTTGCCGCGCAACGTAAAATAAAAACGGAAGACTTACCCAGTGCTGATGAGAAATTGCAATTGTTGCAATTGGCCATCGATAAACTCACCGACGCAGGTCTTGATTTTATTGGTATGGACCATTTTGCAAAACCTGACGATGAGCTATCTAAGGCCCAGCGTGAAGGGAAATTGCATCGCAACTTTCAGGGCTATACTACGCATCAAAATTGCGATTTACTGGGCTTGGGTGTGTCTTCGATTAGTCAGATCGGTAACTGTTTTGCTCAGAATCTTCGCGACTTAAAGCCCTACTATCAGGCAGTTAAAGAAACAGGTAGTGGCCATGAAAAAGGCTACATACTGAGCCAAGACGACGCCATTCGGCAGAGAGTGATTTCCGATTTGATTTGCAATATGACGTTGAACAAACGCACCATTGAATATGTATTTGATATTGAGTTTGATCGCTATTTTGCCAATGCGCTGAGTCAACTTGAACCTATGGTGGGTGATCAGCTTGTGGCCTTATTTGATGATGAAATTAGAGTCCTCCCTGCTGGTAAATTATTGATTCGTAATATTTGCATGTGCTTCGACGCTTATCTTCAGAAAGCCCCGTCAAATCGCTTCTCTAAAGTGATTTGAACCGCCCTAGCTATTGCTCAAATTCGCTCAGATCGCTATAGTTCACCAGCGGCCAATAGGCCGCTGAAATCTATTTATCTACAACGAATTCATCATTAATGTATCTAACGCTCTCAATATTAGCCTTACTTTTAGGGCCTCTTCTCTATCGCCTATTTGAGCGTAATACTCGCTTAATGGGTGGCTTAGATGCATTTATTTTTGTCACCATTGGCGGCTTGGTCGTGTTTCATATGCTGCCCGAAATTCTTGATAATGGCGGCTGGCTATCGCTGATCTTTCTCGCTGTTGGCATGTCAGTCCCGACAATGCTGGAACACCTATTCCGAAAAATAGCCCGTCAAGCGCATGCCGGCGCAATGTTATTTGCTGCTATTGGCTTAGGTATTCACGGCATGACTGATGGTGCCGCTTTAGCTGAGGCAGGCAGTCATGGCGGGCATTACTTATTCGCTCTAGGTGTCATTTTGCATCGTTTGCCAGTGGGCTTAACTATTTGGTGGCTGCTTCGACCTCACTTCGGTGTCTTTATCGCATCGCTTGTATTGGCCGCAATTGCGGTGAGTACGGTGGTGGGCCATACCTTGGCCGAGAACTGGTTGTCGTTACTGAGTGGCGCGCCCGTGGCATGGTTTGATGCTTTGGTGGTTGGCACAATATTGCACGTCGTATTCCATCGTCCTTACCATGAAGATCATGCGCACGAGCACAATGCGGAACCACACTCACACAGCCATGAGGACTCTCATGGTGAGCATGCACATCAACATCAGGGCAGCGAGCAAGACTGGTTACAGGGCATAGGCTCTTTAATCGGTGTGGTGGTATTACTTTCGATTATGATGCCTTATTGGCTCGGAGTGATGGAGCATGGTCACCACAGCGCAGAGATGGTGGCGCACCAGGATACCAGTGTGCTGGTGTTGGAACGATTATTAGAGTTGAGTTTAGTGGCTTCGCCCTGGTTGCTATTGGCCTATTGTGTGGCAGCAGTGATTCACTATGTGGTGCCTCGGCCGTTTGCAGGGCTATCGGGCGGAAACACTATGGGACAAGCGTTACGCGGTGTAGTGATTGGACTCCCTTTGCCCATTTGTGTGCCCAATGCCAGCAAGCTGTATCGTATGTTAGTCAGCGAAGGCGCGGGCCGAACTTATGCCATCGCATTTTTGATGGCATCACCTCTACTTGGAATTGACGCTGTACTTCTCACATGGGGCTTGCTGGGTGGCGAGTGGGCTTTATGGCGAATCGCGGTGACTCTCATTTTTGCTTTGTCGATGGCTTTATTAGTTGGGCACTGGTTGAAGAATCAGGAACCTGAAGCAGATGAAGCCGCTGCACCTCACGTGGGGAGCTCTGTAAAACGTCGCTTACAGCAAGCTATTCGGCATGGTTACGCTCACTTAATTGACCATACTGCGCCTTGGATTGTGGCAGGCCTCGTGGTGGCATCATTAATCCCGGTGATTGATGGCTTTCACTTAATGCCGTTACTTTTAGGGGTGGTGGTGCTGGCGTGTATCTGTCTGCCCTTCCACCTTTGTGCCACTGGCATGACGCCAGTGCTCGCGGTATTACTGATTAATGGCTTACCGCCCGCTTTAGCGTTGATTTTGCTGTTAATTGGCCCGGCGATTAACATTTCTCTGATAAAACTCATTGCGCAACTGCATGGAGTGAAAACAGCTTACTTGATGACAATATTAATGTTGTTGCTTGCATTCTTGTTTGCTTTTTTCATGCCGGTTTGGCCGTCTGTGGCACTTGAATTACCTCACTTTCAAGATGCCTCATGGGTGCAATATGCCTCTCTCGCACTGCTGATTTTGCTTTATTCGGGGTCAATTCTAAGGCGCGGAGCACGTGCTTTTGTCGCCGAGTTATTACCAACAGGCTGGCCATCACATCGTCATTAATGAGGCATGGCTGAACATTGTTGTTGTCATCGTTAAACGCTATTATTAACTGACTAGTCAGTCAATAGTGGGGTTTGACGTGCAAACATTCAGCAATGAACAACGTGAGTCGCTGGACTTTGAAAACTCATCGATTCAAAGTATATATGCAACGCGCTCGGAGCTAGGCTCATTTTTTGCCGCTCAGCGGCAGGCATTTTCAAAGCAACCTGAACGAACCTATCCGCAGCGCAAGTCTGATCTTCAACGCTTACATCACGCATTTTTGTCCCATCAGCATGAATTTTCTGAGGCGCTTAACCAAGACTTTGGTCATCGTGCTGGTTATGATTCCATGCTCCTAGATGTGCTGCCGACGGCTCAACAATTTCGTTATACCCTTTCTCGATTAAAATCATGGATGAAGCCTTCGCGTCGCCATGTTGGTATGGCGCTATGGCCTGCATCGGTCAAAGTGCATTACCAAGCCAAAGGTGTTGTGGGCATTATTGTGCCTTGGAATGTGCCGCTTATGTTGTCGTTTGGTCCACTTATGACAGCATTGGCCGCAGGTAATCGGGTGATGCTAAAACTGTCGGAATTTACGCCGCAGTTCAATCGCGTTTGTAAAACGGTCATCGAACAATGTTTCGAATCTCATCAGGTGGCTGTGATCGAAGGTGAGGCCGATATCGCAGCAGAGTTTAGTGCGCTGCCCTTCGACCATTTGTTGTTTACCGGCTCCACGCAAGTGGGACGTCATGTGATGGCTACAGCAGCAAAAAACCTGACTCCAGTGACCTTAGAGCTGGGAGGGAAGTCGCCTGTGCTGATCGCACCTGATTGCGATATTGAATTTGCAGTCAATCGGTTAATGATGGGCAAATGTTTAAACGCAGGCCAGATCTGCATTGCCCCCGATTACATTCTTTGTCCTCAAGACAAAGTGGAAGCGTTTAAAGCTAGTTTTAAGAAGTTGTTTTTGGCGCGCTACCCTAAGGGGATTGCTAGCAAAGACTATTCGTCGATTATTAATGCTCGACAATATGCGCGTTTAAAGACGATCTTGACAGATGCAGAGCGTCTCGGCGCCTCTATTTCACCTGTGATGGAACCTTCATGTGATGATGAGGTACACCGCATGTTGCCTCACCTGATCAGTGATGTGAGTGATGATATGGCCGTGATGCAAGATGAGTTGTTCGGGCCTATTTTGCCGATAGTGAGCTATCAAACCTTTGATCAAGCGTTGGCCTATGTGAATGAACGGCCCCGCCCACTTGCGCTATATCTAATGAGCTTGGATAAGAAGGTACAGTCGGAAGTCTTGTCTCGGACGCATTCTGGCGGTGTTGCGTTGAATGAAACTCTATATCAATGCGCTGCTGATGATGCGCCATTTGGCGGTATTGGCCCTTCTGGTATGGGGCATTATCACGGTAAAGAAGGCTTTATCACTTTTTCTCATGCCAAAACGGTGTTCAAACGAGGACGTTTGACGACGGCCGCTTTGGTCACTCCACCGTATCAGCGTTGGTGGCAGAAGGTTTTATTTAAGGTGTTGGTTCGATAATGACAGATGTGAATCAAAGCGTTTCGCGGCGAACACGCAACATGGACGAAAAGCGCAGCCGTTTGCTTGAAGCTGCATTGGCCTTGTTTTCAAAGCATGGCGTTGAACATGTCACCACATCATCAATCGCCAAAACAGCGGGCGTTGCAACGGGGACTCTATTTCATCACTTTGGCAATAAAGAAGCTTTAGTGCAGGCGCTATATCTCGACATTAAGGCAGACTTAGCGCGCCATATAAAACCTGTACATTCAGCTGAAATTGAGATGGATGAGCTACAAACCGTGTGGATGAATTATTTACAGTGGTGCGCTAGTTTTCCGCAACAATTGCGCTTTGTGATTCAATACAGCCACTCTTCAGCGGTGAATCAAGTGCAGCGAGAAGCCGTGTGGAAAGACTTGTTTTGTTTCGTGTTGTCGGTCATTCAGAAAGGCCAGAAGCAGGGGTTTTTTGCGGTCATTCCAGAAGCGATGGTGATTGAGGTTATAGAAGCGATGGCTACATCGATGGGGCAGTATTTTATGTACCATTCGGACGCGCCTGACGCGTTAAAAATCCATAGCTACAAAATGTTGTATGCCAGCCTTGCGGTAAAATGAGTGTAGAGAGAGGCTATCGCGCCTCTCTCCTTAGAATCATTTGCCCAAAAAGCCTTTGAGCATATTTGAAGTCATTTGGTTGATGGCTTCACGGGCGTTATTACACTCTTCGGTATCGGTGTTTTTACCTTGCATCATCAAGGTGGAGCATTTTTCGTTCACTTTTGCCAATTTATCTGGGTCTTCAATCAGCTCTTCAACGGTTGCAGTGCCGCAGGCGGTGAGTAATAGGGCGAGGGGGACCAATGCTAATAACTTCTTCATGCTTACTTCCTGTCAAATATTGCCCAAATTAAGTTCACTTTCTAAGTGGGCGCCCTAGAAAGCAACACATCTATTAGATGCGTTTTAAAATCATTGATAGCCGCGAATGAGGCCCTCTCTCATGCGCAGCTCATAACATGGTTCAGAGAATTTAGGCTGCTAAAGAAATTCACCATGCCAGAGAAGAATGAGTTTTTCTATATGTTTAAGGTTGTGTTTTTGTTTGGTTTTTTTACGTTTTCTTAACAAGTGAGGGTGTTGGGTGAATGAGGTTTGAGAGAGGGCCTGGTCGGGCCACGAAAAATGGGTGAGAGCGCTTTTCTGACCCATAGTGCTTATGTTTCAGTCGAGTTAATTTATGGCGGTAAAGAAGTTTGAGAAATGTATGAATATTTGATGACAGTCCAGTTTCAAGGGCTTATCCAGCGCTAATGGAGCACTAAAAAACAAGATCGGGTGACCTAACGTCGGAATTATTCGTCTATTGAGGGCCTAAAAGTGGCGAAATAGTTATCTTGGTCGTAATTTAGCCGTCAAAAGTGGTGTGGGGGCTGGTATTTAAAGTGGGCTGTGCATTATGATTCTCCACCTTCTTAAAATATTCAACGTTGTCAGGAGCCAAAAGACTCTATGAGTATTGAAAACACAGTATCTGAAACAAACACATCGCCTGTAAAAGCTGAGTTAGCATGGGCTTATAAACTAGTCTCTCAAGGTAACCCGTTGCCACGTGGTAAGGCATTCAGTGCTTATGTAGGTTTAAGCAGCACTGAATTACTAGGACTGATCGAAGGTACTGCTGCTCCAGCAAAGGCGCCTATTAAAAGAGCAAAGTCCGCAGCAAAAGTTACTGCGGAGAAAAAGAACGTTGAAAAAGTGATTCCAAGTGCCGACCTAACAGAAGCCCAAGCCACTGCTCTTGCTGCATTGCAAGAAGTGGGAGACTGGAGTTCAGCAAAAGCAATTAAAGCGCGTAAAGCAACACTTGATGCGTTGGTGAAAAAAGGCGTAGCTCAAAGCCGTACGCTTGAAGATGAGTCAGTTGAATACAAAGTATAAGTCTCGCTGATAGGCGTATTGCCTGTATCTGAAGATCTTGATCCTTGGTAGGTCGAATGTGGCGGCCAGCCATAAGTCGAGTTGTTCAGTGTCAGTCCGGTTAAGCCTCTCAATGCCTGGCTTAACCGGAGCCCAACTGGCTAACAATGATGTGAGCTGAATACCTGAAAGTCGTGCCCTGTGGGAGACTGGAATGCTCTAAGCCCAAAGCTTGGTAAAATGGCGTAAATGTGATCAAAGATATCAGCCTGAATTGATTCATAAACAGCCCATTCTTGGCGCGCACTGAAACAATATATCTCGATCGGCAAACCTTTTTCTGAGGGAGCCAGCTGCCGCACAAGCAATGTCATTTCTGGATGAATGTCCGTTCTGTTCTTTAAGTAATCCTCAAGGTAGGCTCTGAAGGTGCCCACGTTGGTTAGCCGTCGGCCATTTACTGGGCTGGCTTCGAGCGGTTCGCTAGGTTGTTGAGAAAGTTCAGCCTGCTTGCTTTGAAGGTAAGGCTGCAACACCGAAACCTTCGACATGTCGGCTTGCAATGTCGCATCCATAAACCTAATGCTACTGACATCAAGGAACACAGAACGCTTGATTCTCCGCCCTCCCGATTCAGACATGCCTCGCCAGTTGCGGAATGAATCAGTGATCAATGCATAAGTTGGAATGGTGGTAATAGTTTTGTCCCAATTGCGAACCTTGACGGTGGTTAAGCCAACGTCAATCACATCGCCATCAGCACCATATTTACCCATTTCAATCCAGTCACCGCGTCGCACCATGTCGTTGGCTGCGAGCTGAATACCGCCAACCAATCCCAATATAGTGTCTTTAAAAATCAACAGCAAAATTGCCGTGAACGCACCGAGACCACTGAGCAGGTATATAGGGTTTTGATCGAGCAATAAACTTAATAAAGTGACTGCTAGGGCAATGATCATGATGAGTTTGAAGAGCTGTTGCAGGCTTCTCAAGGGCAGCTTGTTATCGCTGTCTTTCAGATCGGCAAGCTCAGTTAAGGCGTTAATCAACGCCATAATGGTGAGGCCTCCCATGATCAAAAGGTAAACGGCAGCAGCCTTGGTAAAGGCCGCAGCGGTTACCGGTGTGGCTTCGAGTACAATGCCTGCAGCATGATAGAACACTAAGCCGGGTAATAAATGCGCGGCGCGTTTAAATACGCCATGTTTCCACAGCACGTCATCCCAATTAATCTTATTGTTATGCACGCTGGCTTGAACCCATTTGAGCAAGCCTCTTCGGGCGATTAAATCAACCACCAGTCCAGCAAACAAGGCCATACCTAGCAGAGTGAATGTGGCCATCCAATCGGGTAATCCATGGTGTTCAAAAAAGGCTTTTGAGTTTTGAATTAGGGTCTCAAGCATGACGATACTCTTTCGTATTTAGGCGAGTTTAGTGTGTCTGTGGACGGCCAAGGATGCAAGTTTGAATTTTACTCTGGTTGATCGCGTTTTGTGTGTTCATTCAAATCGAGAATACGTGCTAAACGTTGGCAGTAGTGCCAATTATGTGGTGGTTGAGAGAGCCCTATTTCAGTGACTTTTTGACGATAACTGGGCAGCACTTTTGCCATATTTTTGAGTGTTGTTTTTAAAGCGCTCGCTTGCGCTGGATTGATGACAAAATTAGGGAGCAAGCCTGGATCTCGGACATGGCCGAGGTGATACAAAGTAGCGGTGCCATCAATATTCGCTCTGGCATGCCAGCAATTCTGCATATCTCGAATGCGCACGTAGCCAGGTTGGGGTGGGAATTCATCTGGAATTGATTTTATCTCTAGCCATATGCCTTGTACGTTTTGCCAATGAACAGAGTGGCTAAACACATCGCGATCACGAATCGGCCATGGCGGTGAAAATCGGGAATGAACGCGCCATGCATCAGGCGTGGGATGTGTAATAACGGTCGACCCATCTGCATGATAAGCCCATTCTGAGACTCGGTTTATGTCGAGTAGCAACGACAACATGGCATGAGGTGGGCCTTCAAGGGGCAAGGTTGCAAAAAACTCTGGCTGCCCGTGTCCCGTAAATGGTCTGCTTGCGAGTATCATACCCGACTCATTTAAGTGTTCACGCCATTGTTTATCGAGCGTGAATGCCTGAGTGAGCGAAGCAATCATGCTTAGCGCACCCGCTGCCAATATGTGTTTAGCTGCCAAAACCTCCTCCTCCGGGGGTAGCAAGTTCGATACTTTCACCTGCTTGCAGCGAGATATGAGCTGAGTAGGCAATGGGCTCGCGGCTGCCATCTAATCGCCAAACGGTATTTTGACCGGCGCTTGCGCAAGAGCCTCCATTTAAGCCTGCTGGGCCTTGAGAACGATGATTACTCAATACAGAAACTTCCACGTCTTCGGTAAAGCGTAGTCGACGAATGACTCCATTGCCGCCTGTGAACAGCCCTTGCCCCCCGCTATTTGGACGGATTGAAAACGACTCAAGCACCACAGGGAAACGTTGTTCTAAAACTTCGGGGTCCGTGAGTCGAGAATTGGTCATATGACAGTGAATCGCATCGGTTCCATTGCCGTGCAATCCTGCTCCGGTGCCGCCGCAGATGGTTTCGTAATACTGATGTTGGTCGTTGCCAAAAATAAGATTATTCATGGTGCCTTGGCCGGGCGCCATGGTTCCCATGGCGGCAAATAGTGCATTGCACACACACTGCGAGGTTTCGACATTGCCAGCAACCACTGCCGCCGGAGATACGGGTGACAACATTGAGCCTTCGGGAATGATGACATCAATCGGTTTCATGCAGCCTGCATTGAGTGGAATATCATCGTCGACTAAGCAACGGAATACATACAGAACAGCAGCCATAGTGACCGCTCGCGGCGCATTAAAGTTATCTTCGGTTTGCGATGATGTACCGGTAAAGTCGATGATAGCGCTGGCTGTACGGTGATCCACTTGAATCGCCACTTCGATACGAGCACCATTGTCCAATGGGTAGCTGTATTGCCCGTCAGTTAGTTGACCAATCGCACGACGCACACAAAGCTCGGCGTAATCTTGAACATGCGCCATATAAGCACGCACGGTATCGAGGCCAAAGTAATTCAATACTTTATGGAGTTCGGTAACCCCTTTTTGGTTGGCGGCTAGTTGAGCCTTCAAATCCGCTACATTTTGGTCTGGGTTGCGGGCAGAAAACGGCCCAGCTGAGAGTTGTTGGCGAAGTTGTTGCTCATTGAATTCGCCATTGGAAACCAACTCAAAACACTCAAAACAAATACCTTCTTGGTTTAAGTGCTGACTGTGCGCTGGCATCGAGCCCGGCGAAATGCCACCAATATCGGCGTGGTGTCCTCGGCTTGCCACCAAAAACAACAATTCATTGGCCTCGTCAAATACGGGAGTGACCACGGTTAAGTCGGGTAAATGAGTACCACCATGATAGGGGCTATTGACCAAGTAACTCGCACCCGCTTGTGGCGTGAGTCGCTTCAGTACAGCGCTGACTGTCTCGCCCATTGAGCCCAAATGAACCGGCATATGCGGGGCATTGGCCACTAGTTCGCCTCGGGTATCAAACACGGCACAGGAAAAGTCTAATCGCTCTTTAATATTCACCGAAGAGGCGGTTTGTTGCAGTACATGGCCCATGTGCGTCGCAATATGCATAAACAGGTTATTGAACACTTCTAACATCACAGGATCGGCGTGTGTGCCAATGTTTCTCTGTTGTTGTCTTGGCGCAGTTCGGGATAATTGCAGATTACCGTGAGTGTCAATTAATGCGCGCCAATCGGGCTCTATCACCACAGTTGTGGTGTCATCGACAATAATGGCAGGCCCTGCCACTTGTTGCCCGTTTAACAAGGTTTGGCGTTCATAAAATGGCGTAGAGTGCCACTGATCTCCCATATACACAGAACGAGAGCACAGCGGTTCAGGTGTCGAATCCGGACGACGAACAGCTTGGGGGGCCGATAGTGTGTGTTCTTGTGCTTCCACTTCAACTTGCACATTGGCCACAATCAGCGCCACACTTGGTTGGATAAACCCAAATAAAGTTTGATGCTGCGACTCGAATGCTTGTCGCATTGCTTTACCGCTTGCCAGTTCCACTGTGAGCGTGGTGTCTGAACCCTCATATCTGAGTGCCAACTGTGTTTGTTGGTGGAGCGGCACTTTTGTTCTAAGTTGCTCGGTAATGGTGCGGTGAGATTGCTGCCCCAACGTATGGGCCAAGTGCTGGGCCTGTACTAAACCCGCTTCATCTAAAATGACTTCAAGGGTTTGACTTTGCACATCGCGTAAACTGGCGAGTCCCATACCAAATGCTGAGAGTACGCCCGACAGCGGATGAATCATGATGGACTCAATGCCTAGTTCATCGGCCACCAAGCAAGCATGTTGCGGCCCGGCACCGCCAAAGCACGACAAAACGAAGTCGTTGGCGGGCTGACCTTTTTGAACGGAAATGGTTTTGATGGCGTTTGCCATATGATTCACCGCGATGCGTAAAAAACCGCTGGCAATTTGCTCTGCCGTTTTGGGGGATTCTGGCGTTGAAATCGAATCCTGAAGCTCAGAAAAAGCCTGTTGAACAGCAACTTGATCAATGGGTTGATCGCCAAGGGGGCCAAACACAGAAGGAAAAAAATCAGGCTGGATCTTGCCGAGCATAACGTTAATATCGGTGACCGCCAAAGGCCCTTGGTTGCGATAGCAACGTGGCCCCGGAGATGCCCCTGCTGATTCTGGGCCCACGCGCATGCGGTGGCCGTCGAAGCTCAACACAGAGCCACCGCCAGCAGCAACTGTATGGATGTTAAGCATCGGGGCGCGAAGTCTTACACCTGCAACCTCGGTTTCAAAGCTGCGTTCGTATTGGCCATTGAACAAAGACACATCGGTACTTGTGCCGCCCATGTCAAAGCCAATAATCTGCTCGAACCCAGCTTGACGAGCTGTTTCGACCATACTGACTACACCACCGGCTGGACCGGAGAGTATGGCATCCTTGCCATGAAATTGGCGGGCATCGGTTAAGCCGCCGTGGCTTTGCATCATTTGCAAATTGGCGCCATGTAGACCTTGGCGAACTTTAGACACATAGCGCCTCAACACGGGTGATAAGTAGGCGTCGGCAACGCAGGTGTCGCCGCGACTGACCAGTTTAATCAGCGCGCTGGATTGATGGCTTAGTGACACTTGCATGAAGCCTATGTCACGCGCGATTTGACCTGCAATCAACTCGTGCTGAGGGTGTTGGTAGCTGTGCATAAACACAATGGCACAGCTGCGAAGGCCACTGGCATAGGCCTTACTCAAATCACGGTGTAGTGTTTTTGTGTCTAGGGCCGTTAAGATTTGACCGTTGTGATTTAACCGCTCAGTGGCTTCAATGACCTGCGAATAGAGTTGCTCTGGGCGAGACACAGCACGTTCAAATAAGTGGGGTCTATTCTGGTACCCGATCACCAGCGAATCAGCAAAGCCTTGGGTAATGACCAGTAGCGTCGGATCACCTTTGCGCTCCAGCAAAGCATTGGTCGCCACAGTTGTTCCCATTTTTACCACATCAATTGACGCATCCACCGCATTGTTTTTCGACAGAATACGGCGCACGCCTTCGGTGACCGCATCTTGGTACTGTTCGGCATGTTCAGAGAGTAATTTATGGACGTGCAACCTGCCGCAGGGGGACTTTCCTACAAGGTCGGTAAACGTTCCGCCACGATCAATCCAAAACTGCCAGTGTGCCATGCGGCTATATCCTTTATTCCATAATGGGCATCATGATCGCAATTCTTCGAAGTGGCGGCAACCGTTGTTCTGAGCGAATCCATTGCTGAGTATGAAACCGCTAAATTATCAAACACCTTGAGTCGCTTAGTTATATACTTGAAGCGCTAAATCTTGATTTAAATCGAAATGCAATTTGCATTCATTAGGCAACGAAAGGGACCATTCAATGGGGCATACATCGGGCATCAAATCTTTACTACATACGTTATTTATTGGCTTGTTTGCTATGGTGAGTGCTGTCACATCGGTGTGCGCGCAAGATCAACAACCACCGCCCAAAGCGTTTGTCACGGATAAGACCGTGGTGATCGCGACTCGCCATGCTCCGCCATTTAGTATTAAAACTGACGATGGATGGCAGGGCATTAGCATTGAATTGGTCAGACGCGTTGCTGCGAATACTGACTTAAAGTTTGAATTTAAAGAAATGAGCATTGAAGAAATGCTTACGGCTACCGCTCAAGGCGACATTCAAGCTGCGGCGGCGGCACTTACCATTACTGCTGAGCGTGAACGAACAGTCGATTTTACACATCCGTATTTAAGCTCGGGTATTGGTATAGCGGTAGTCAAAAGTGAAGATGTTGGAATTTTAGATGCCACGAAACGCTTTATATCGCCTGCATTTTTGAAGGCCGTGAGTGCATTGTTATTTGTGCTGGCCGTGATTGGCGTTTTAGTCTGGTTAGCCGAACGACGCCACAACGAAGAGTTTAATGAAGCGCCAGTCAGAGGTATTGCTGCCGGGTTATGGTGGTCGGCGGTGACTATGACAACGGTTGGATATGGTGATAAATCACCTCGCACTATGGGCGGCCGAGTGGTGGCGTTGGTATGGATGTTTGCCAGTATTATTATTATTTCAAGTTTTACCGCAGCGATTGCTACCTCGTTAACTGTTAATCAGTTAGGGCAGTCTATTAAAGGTCTTGATGACTTGTATGATAAGAAAGTCATGACATTGGCTCAAAGCACAAGTGCCGATCTATTGCATGATCAGCTTATTCGATACAGCACTGCTGACACCGTTGAAGATGCTTTGCAAGCTTTGGCAGATGGCGAGGTTTCGGCTGTTGTATATGACATTCCAATTCTTCAATACGCGGTGGGCAATGAGTTCAGCGAACAACTTCGAGTATTGCCAACTGTGCTTGCTCGCCAAGACTATGGTATTGCTTTGCCACCGAGTACGGTCGCCCGAGAAGTGATTAATCAAGAAATTCTGACCGTCATCGATGAGCCTGAATGGAACAATATGATGGATGTGTATTTGGGGCGCGCTAAATAATGGCCTGCCCCATATAAAGTAACCATCTTTGGGGCATTGATCGGATCAATTGAGTCCAAATTTACGTTTTAGAATCCAGTCGGTCAATTTGACCGGAAACAATGCGAGCAAGGGTAGAGCGTGACTTCCATTGGCAATTTTGAGGTATGCCGTTGGGGGCTTGTTGAGCGAATGAATAATTTTCACAGCAACGTCTCTGGCGGCAGTTGGGTGTTGTTGTGATGCATTTGCCCGAGCTTCAATGTAGTGCTTGAGGTGGCTAAATTTACTGTGCGTAGGAATCGCATCGAGCAGGCCTTTTTGAGCGTTGTTAGCAAATTCACTGGCGACAGCTCCCAATTGAACAGTGCACACCGACACTCCAAGTTCTGATAATTCCATTCTTAATGCATCTGACATGATTTGCAAAGCGGCCTTTGAACCACAGTAAGCACCAGCAAACGGAGTGCTGAGCTTGGCCGAGACACTGCCTATTTGAATGACTCGCCCTTGCCGTTTTGGAAATAACGGTAGCGTAGCCTTAATCATGGCTATTGGGGCGGTTACATTGGTGTTTAATTGCTGGTTGAGTTGCTCAGCCGACAAGTCCAATAAGGCTCCCATTTGACCATATCCAGCATTGTTGATGAGCACATCTATTTGCCCTCGCCATGATGCGGCTTGTTCCATGACATGGGCAATATTATTGGGTTGAGTTACATCGAGTGACAGGGTCAAAAGGTTTTCATGCGGCTCTATAGAGATGTCTTGTACACGACGTGCTGTGGCGATAACAGCGTAGCTTTGTTTTAGGGCTTGCCGAGCGAGAGCAAGCCCTAAACCGCTTGAACAGCCAGTCATTAATATCACGGGTTTAGGGGACATTTAAAGTCGTTGTGGTCTATGTGTTGAGTTTTAATTAAACGGGCAATTGGGGTTGCTTTGCAAATATTCCATGATCTTTTCTATTGGCATGGGTTTAGCAATGAGAAATCCTTGGCCTAAATGACAGCCTAACGATTTGAGTCGAACACCTTGTGACGGTGTTTCAATACCTTCGGCAATGACTGTGAGTCCTAACCGAGCGGCCAGAGAAATAATCATTTCAACGATTGATGCCACTTCTGGCTGCTCAATTTCACATACAAATGCGCGGTCAATTTTTATCGCATTAAGAGGTAACTGTTTCAGGTAGCTTAGGCTTGAATAGCCTGTTCCAAAGTCATCAATGGCGACCTTGACGCCCAGCGACTGTAGTTCCTCGAGAATATTGATGACCGATTTAGGGTCGTCCATCACAACGCTCTCTGTCACTTCCAGTTCGAGCTTGGTGGGGTCAATGCCGTGGTGCGCCATTTGTTGGTGAATATTGTGGGAAAAATCGTCTTTTCTAAATTGCTGCATTGAAATGTTGATCGCGATCCGAACATCAATTTCCTGTTCTGAAAATTGTTTGAGCTGTGCGCATGCCGTGTCGATCACAGAGCTACCTATTTCATTAATTAATCCGGAGTATTCGGCAAGAGGAATGAACGTAGCCGGTGAAACAAAGCGACCACTGTCGCGCCACCGCAGTAATCCTTCGAGCGCTTCAACTTTTCCTGTTTGAAGGTTCATTTGAGGCTGATACCACAGCATAAGCTCGCCAGCATTCACCGCTTGGCGTAAGCGCCGAATAATGTCTAAACGCTCTTTGGTGCGTGTTTCGTAGTCACTTTCAAACCATGCATGACGTAAATGCTCATTTCGTTTTGCTTGAGTTAATGCAATGCTGCATTGGTGCATGATGGATAAACCGTCATGATGCATTTCTGACAGGCGACACAGGCCAATTTTAATCCGCAGTGGCAAAAAATGAGTGCCAACGCTAAGAGGCTTGATGAACAGGTCGAGTAAACGTTTGGCGCTGATTAGTTGGCTTGGCCCCACAATGCCAAAGACGTCAGCATGAATGCGTGCATAAAATAAGTCACCACCACCCATTTCGGCTTCTAAGCGCATGGCAAATGCGCGTAAGGTGTCGTCGCCAAATTGTTGGCCTAAACTGCCATTGATGTCTGAAAAGTGGTCAATATCGATGAGAGCAAAGGTAATGTCAGGCGCTTGCTCTTCACAAAGGTTATCCAAGCGTTCCAGCATTTGATTGCGGTTGCCCAGTTGAGTCACTTCATCAACAAATGCGGTGTGATGCAGCTGTTTGAGTAGCACGATGTTTTCGTATGCAATTCGAATATGTTGGCAGTAACTCTGAATGAGGTGTCGGTCGGGTCGACTGATCGGCGTTGGCATTTTCAGGAATAACACCGAGGGCAGGCTGCAACTGTTGATGCTTATGCACAAGTGGTTGTCTTGGCTGATGACAACACCGTCAAACAAGCATTGTAAAACTTCATGCTGATGCTCATCGGGCAATTGATCGAGAAGGGTCTTGTTATCAAAATTCCCTAATCCAGCTACAACTTCAGGTAATCCCCATTGAACCACAAATAAAGCGTCGGCCTGCGCGCCCATTATCTGAGAAAGATGTTCAAGTGAGTATTGAGCAAATTGACTAAAGCCTAAATTTGAGTGATTCGAAGCTGCTCGACGAATCGCCATTTCCATACCGCTCAAGCTTTTGTCGAGTAGATTAATTTGCCGATATGATCGAATTGCAGTGGTAAGTGATGTGATCAGCCTATCTTGCGTTATTTCGGTTTTTGTTCGGTAATCATTAATGTCGTATTCATGAATAACGGTTTGTTCAGGGGCATAGCCGGGTTGGCCCGTTCGTAAGATAATGCGCGGTGCTGACATGGCTAATTGGTTACGAATGTAGTGCACTAATTCAAGGCCAGCATTATCACTTTCCATCACGACATCGAGCAATATCACGGCAAAATCATCATGCTGCATAAGCTTGTCGCGTGCTTCTTTGGCACTGTAAGCATGCTCAAACTCCAAATGACGCTCGAGTATGGTTTGATTATTGAGTGCTAAAAGTGTGACTTTATGAACTTCGTCATCATCATCTACAACGAGGATTCGCCATGAAGCTCGCTTTCTCTCATCAACCGGTTTTTTGTCTGGGTTGGGAGCAAACATGATTGGCATGTCTTGAGGATTTGATGGCGCCATAAGTACCGAGTTATTTCTATAAGGTCTTGATAATAACTATATGACAGGAGAGAAATGTTGCGCTTGGAAATGTAAAAAATGCGAGTTGGGGCAAATCGTTAAAAAGGCCGCTTGCCCCGTTCCCTGGCCCTGATGCGATGGAGCAAGCGGCAATCATCAGAAACTCGGTGAGTACAGGAGTTTCTAACTAGCTCAAAGCAAAAACAAAGCCATAACGTATTAAAATACAATTGTTGCATTTAATTTATTGATATTTATAAGGTAAATAGTTGCGCTAGAGGCGGAGAAAATTATTCTGGCAGTGCAGAGAGAGAAATAGGTGGGTGCTAATTGTACAGCAGTGGTGCGTGGAGTCTTGATTTTGGTGCGCAACCAATGAGTTGCGCACCAAAACAAGCTACTCCATATCCAGAGGCTCGGTCGACAGAACGACGCCGGTGCTATCTGCATATAAATGATCTTCGGGAAGAAATGTCACGCCACCGAAATTAATCGCTACGTCAACTTCGCCGTGCCCTTGGCTTTCTGAGCCGACAGGTATTGACGTTAAGGCTTGAATGCCTATTTCTAATTCTGCTAAGGCGTCAACATCGCGAGCGCAGCCATAGCAAACAATGCCTTCCCAGTCGTTTTCTAACGCTTGTTCAGCAATGTTGATATCAATTAAAGCCCGGCGCAAAGAACCTCCGCCATCAATGAGTAGGACTTTTCCAACTCCCGACTCTTGCACCATGTTTTGGATCAAACCATTGTCTTCAAAACATTTGATCGTGACAATTTGACCGCCAAACGACGATACGCCACCAAAGTTAGTGAACATCGGCTCGACTACATCGATGAGGTCGGCATAGGTATCGCACAATTCTGATGTGTTGTATTCCATTGTTCTTGTTCCGAAAATAGGCGCTAGTTGCAATTAGTATAAACCAGCAAAGGCAGGAAACCCATTGCTAGATCAAAGAGTCGATTAACAGACTAAATTTCAATAACCTGAGAGTGCAATTTGTTCTGTCAATGTGGTGTCAACAAGTTCATCCGAGCTGATACAGCGGGCCGCGACTTTTGTTCCCACTCGTAAACAATCTAACACTGATAACCCTTGCTGGTGGCCAAACAAATAACCCGCAAAGAATGCGTCGCCTGCCCCGTTGCAATCATTAATGAATAAGTCGGTCAGGGCTGATACTGCAAACCATTGGCCATCATGAGTGAGTGCAGATGCACCTCGTTTGCCATGTGTGCATACAACTAACTGTTTGCCCGCATCGACAAGGCTTTCCATCAGTGATCTGGGGTTATCGAGTTTGTCATCACTCATAAAAATGTAATCAGCAGCGGCAACAAAATCACTGTGATAGCTATTTTTGCCATCATAATCATGTAAGTCGCACCATACTGGTTTTCCCAGCTCGCGGGCATATGGGAGCAGTCGTCGGCAGTAGTTAATGATATTGATGACCACGTAATCGGCATGGCGCATTGCCCGAGCTAGGTGTTCAGGGTCTATGCCTGGAATGGGTGATGCGGAGTGGGTAAAAATACTAATTCGTCTGCCGTCGGCATCCATGAGATTAGTGTGCCGTTCGGTGCCATTTGGGTCGATATCAGTGAGGAGTTGAACGCCGGTTCGCTGGAAGCGTTGTTGAATTTTGTCACCCCATTCATCTTGGCCCAACACAACATGCAGCATGACATTGAATCCCAGCTTCTCAAGGTTCAGAGCCTTGCCCGCACCAGTGCCACCAACGGCTTCGTGATAGCGCTTGGCAAAAAGTGATTCGGGTTGGTTATGAGGCAGCACATCTAAATCGATAATGGCATCCCATGATGCTCCGCCTGCCACGAAAACGGATGTTTGTTCGGGTCGCATAGATGGCCCTAATGTCAAAGCAGATAGTGTTAAATCTAACAGGTATTTAGAGGTTCATAGCAATCTTTTAAACAATTCAATTGTGATTAAAATGTCGTCAATGTTTCACGGAACTGTCATATAAGGGTTCTAGGATTAATAGCGACACAGAACTGTATAGATTTTGAACATGTTGCAATCAATCCAGCGTGCTGACCACGCGTTATATGCAAGTATTACAGATCGAAAGTACGCCGCCAATATAGCTACGGTAGCTCGATGGGTGTCGCGTTCCGGAGATGGTCATCTATACCTTGTGCTTGGGGTGCTGGCGATGTTGCTTGATGGTCAACACGGAACCCAGTTTTTTATAGTGGCCCTCACTGCGTTTGCCTTTGAGTTGCCATTCTATTTTGTCATTAAAAACGTGTTTAAACGCAATCGTCCCTGCGAAGTACTACTGGCATTGCCTGCATTTGTAAAGCCTTCCGATAAGTTTAGCTTGCCCTCAGGCCACACCGCAGCTGCTTTTATAATGGCAACCGTTGTGGCTCAATTTTATCCAGATATAGCATCTTTGTGTTATGCCTGGGCCGCTTTAATTGGTGCCTCTCGAGTGTTACTCAGAGTGCATTTTCCAACCGATATCCTCTGTGGCTTTGCATTAGGTGCGAGTGCCGCTTGGATAAGTCTTGCGATGTGGGTTTAGTCCACTCCTTCCGTTTGAGATAAGAAGTAAATAGTTGATGCGAATTTTGTATGGCGTACAAGCAACGGGCAATGGCCATATTACCCGTGCTAGAGCAATGGCAACTGCATTTCAAAACACCGATATAAAAGTAGATTACTTATTCTCAGGGAGAGCTCCAGAAGAGCTCTTTAATATGGATTTGTTTGGTGATTATGAGGTGCGTGGAGGGCTGAGCTTTGCTACATCGCAAGGCCGAGTAAACCTGTTTAAAACCATGCAAGATTTGAATGCCCGTCAGTTGGTTAAAGATATTAAGCAACTCGATGTGAGTGGCTATGACTTGATTCTAAACGACTTTGAACCCGTGTCAGCCTGGGCTGCAAAATTGCAGAAAGTTCGTTGTATTGGATTGTCTCATCAGGCGGCGTTTAGTTTTCCAATTCCCAAAACTGGGCAAGACTTAGGCTCAAAAATTGTGATGAAATACTTTGCGCCTACTTCAGAGAAGGTGGGGGTGCATTGGCATCATTTTGGACATGCGATTTTACCGCCCATTATTAATGTTGATATGCAACGCTGTGCGCCCGTCAAAGGTAAAGTCATTGTATATCTGCCATTTGAATCGTTAGCTGATATTGCTCAGTTGCTGAAGTCTTATTCGCAGGTCGATTTCTATATTTATCATCCGGAAACCAAAGATGCTGACGTTGATCATTTGCATTACAGAGCATTAAACCGAGAGTCATTTGAAGCGAACCTACAAAACTGCGAGGGAGTGATAGCAAATGGCGGTTTTGAATTGCCGAGTGAATCTTTGTTTCTTGGCAAAAAAATTCTAGTGAAGCCTTTGGTACGCCAATTTGAGCAGGAATCAAATGTACTGACATTAGAGCAGCTGAATTTGGCTTCGACGATGCAAAAATTAGATGCTGATGTGGTGTCGTCTTGGTTGGAAAAGCCTGCTGCAGAACCCGTCAATTATCCCAATGTGGCTCAAATGCTTGCTCAATGGATTGCAGCAGGTGCCACTCGGCCCATGTCCGAAGTGGCTGACGAGTTATGGAGCCAAGTGCAATTTCCGCCCTACGCCACAGTAACATGTTAAAACCTTAGGCAGCGTTTACCACATTTTTAGTTTTTGACTATGTTTAATCTAATACATCTCTGGTTTCGCTGTGAGAGTTTGGATGACCATAAAACAACGGTTAATGCTTTTACTTGTTGTCAGTTCGATGACAATAGCCTTTTTGCTGGCCCTAGGTTGGTGGTATGACAACACGGCCGCTGAACAAAACCAATTCCAGCGCGAAGCTTCTGACTTACTGGTCACGCTGGATAAAATGGAAGCTTCGGTATTGCAGTTTCAACTTGATTTGGATGTTAAGCACCGAGACCGGTTTATCGCTTTGGATGGGCATTTTGATGCGACCCTAGAACGCATGAAAGCACATTCTAGCGCAGAGCTCATTGCTGAACTCGATCAACTTGAAATCATTGCTGATGTTTATGGAGAGGCATTTAACGAACTGGTTAAGTATCGAGAAATAGTCGGCTTATCATACAAGGATGGTTTGTCGGGAGAGTTACGAAAGCAGGCTCATCAAGCACAAGAATTATTATTTCAACAAAAAAATTACCGCCTGATGTACGACACACTCGAACTTAGGCGGAATGAAAAAGACTTCATGTTGCGCTTGGATCCTAAATACTTAGACACCTTTTCCGACAATATTTTTAATATTAAATCGTCGTTACGCACCAGTGGCCTGAGCATGGGTAACCAGTCTAACTTGTCACAATATTTGGATTTGTATGAAGAGGCGTTCACTAAATTAGTGGATGCGGAGAAAATAGTGGGGTTAACCGCAGATCAAGGTATTCGGGGCAATTTGGCCACCGAACAGCAAGCTGCAATTGAAAATGTAAATCGGGTGTCTCAGTTGATTAACGATTCAATTGACAACAGTCGTACCCAATTTGCCTTAATTGCTGTGATTATCGTGGCTATCTTGGTGTCAGTATCGTTAGCCCTGACGTTATGGATTAGTCAATCTATTCGGTCTCGAATCGTATCATTGCAAAGTTCTATGAGAGAAATCGTTCAGTCTAAAAACTTAACGATCCGAGCGGACGAAAGTGGCCGAGACGAAATTACTGAAATGGGAAGAGCGTTAAATGAGTTATTAGTGATGTTTCAGACGCTCGCATCAAGCGTGGCCAACTCCAGTCACATTCTTGATTCCGCGGTAGAGCGCTTATCGCAACAAGCCGATAACACTCATGAAGGCGCCGAACAGCAGTTGCAAGAAACAGAAATGGTAGCCACTGCAACCACAGAAATGGGGCAAACCGTAGGCGAAATTGCTCGCAATACAGAGCAAGCTGCTGAATACGCAGGCAACACCTTTAAAGAAGCGAGTAATGGTGTTCAAGAAGTGGACAACAGTGTGACGCACATTCAGAGTTTGTCTGAGAAACTCAATCACACCACTGAAGTTGTGAATGAGTTGGCGGTGCAAAGCGATACGATTGGCGCGGTCGTAGAGGTCATTAAAGGCATTGCTGAACAAACCAACCTATTGGCGCTAAATGCTGCGATTGAAGCTGCCCGTGCCGGAGAGTTAGGGCGCGGTTTCTCGGTGGTGGCCGATGAGGTTCGTAGTCTGGCGAATCGAACTCAGGAGTCTACCGAGGAAATCTCAGGAATCATTAGCACATTGCAGCAAAGCACCAAAAAAATTACTGAAATGATGCAAGATTGCAGTCAGTCGGGCACCGAGTCGGCTGAACTGGCGAATGAGGTTGGCCAAATTTTGCACCGCATTGTGCAAGCTGTGTCGAGTATTTTGGACATGAATACACAAATAGCAACAGCAACAGAGCAGCAAAGCCAGGTGTCTCAAGAGGTGAGCCAAAATGTACAGCGCATTCGAGATATTGCAGGGTCAACCAGCGCAAATTCAGAGCAGAGTGTGAGCGTGGCGGCCGAAGTGAGCGAGCAATCTAGTGCGCTCAAAGCGCAAGTCTCGCAATTCCAAGTTCAATAGCCAAAGTGGGTTAGTCGTCGTTAAATCGAACAGAGATTGGAATCTGTAATGCTTTTTCAGCGTTTTTTAACGCCACTTGTTGCTGGTATTGCAGTTTGAGTTGCTCTTGGTCTTGGCAAAGGTGATGCAGCCAAGACCAACTGTAAATGCCCGTGTCGTGGCCGTCATCGAAAATAATTCTTACCGCGTAATGTCCTACGGCTTGAACATCGAGCATGCGAACGTCATGTTTGTCGGTCACCACAATTGGTTTTCCATGCCGTTGCACTTCCGCGGATGGAGAATGAACCCGAAGAAATTCAGCCGATAAATCCGCACTTAACTGATCAGAGAAAGTTAACGTTAAACGCTGACTTTCTCGATGCAATTTAATGTGCGTGACTTGAGGCTTCATCGGGTTCACCTTGTGCTCGGATTAAAGAATGAAGCGACTTAGGTCTTCATCTTCAACGAGTTCATTCAATGATTTGTTCACATAGTCTGCATCAATCAAAATGGTTTCACCATGTTGGTCAGATGCGGTAAATGACAATTCTTCCATCAAGCGCTCAAGCACAGTGTGCAATCGCCGAGCACCAATATTTTCGGTGCGTTCATTCACTTGCCATGCTGCTTCTGCAATGCGCTTAATGCCACTTTCTTCAAATTTAACAATGACACCTTCGGTGGCCATTAGCGCTTCGTATTGCTCTGTGAGCGAGGCATTGGGCTCGGTTAAAATGCGAACAAAGTCTTCACTGCTCAGTGCGCCTAGTTCAACGCGAATAGGGAGTCGACCTTGTAGCTCGGGAATTAAATCCGATGGCTTCGCCATTTGGAACGCACCTGAGGCAATAAACAGCATATGATCGGTTTTAATCATGCCGTGCTTGGTGTTGACGGTGCAACCTTCAACCAGAGGTAACAAATCACGCTGCACGCCTTCACGGCTTACATCTGGTCCAGAAGCATCGCCGCGCTTACAAATTTTGTCGACTTCGTCGATAAACACAATGCCGTGTTGCTCCACTGATTCCATCGCTTTTTGCTTGAGATCTTCTGGGTTGACGAGCTTGTTAGCTTCCTCTTCGACCATTGCTTTGAGCGCATCTTTGACTTTCATTTTGCGCATTTGGCTATGGGTGCCCGACATGTTTTGGAACAAACCCTGAAGCTGGTTCGTCATTTCTTCCATGCCAGGAGGAGACATAATTTCTACGCCGACTTGCGGTTGAGCAATTTCGACTTCAATTTCTTTGTCATCCAAATCGCCCTCGCGCAGTTTCTTACGGAAGATTTGTCGCGTGTTACTTTGCGATGATTGATCTTCATTCCAGCCTTCTTTGGGCGGCGGCAGTAGTGCGTCTAGTACACGTTCTTCGGCGGCTTCTTCAGCGCGAAAACGGTTCTTTTCCACTTCTTGCTCTTTGACCATTTTCATCGACATGTCGGCGAGATCGCGAATGATGGAGTCAACTTCTTTACCAACGTAGCCCACCTCGGTGAACTTGGTGGCTTCAACCTTGATAAAGGGAGCGTTGGCGAGCTTCGCTAAGCGGCGCGCAATTTCAGTTTTACCGACGCCTGTTGGTCCGATCATCAAAATATTTTTAGGCGTTACTTCTTGGCGCAAAGCGTCAGGCAATTGCATGCGGCGCCAGCGATTTCGCAGCGCAATTGCAACGGCTCGTTTTGCATCTTGCTGACCCACAATATGTCGGTCTAGTTCATGCACAATCTCACGGGGAGTCATAGCGGACATAATTCAATCCTATGGTGAACGCATCAAGCGACTAGTAGTCGAGCTGCTCAATGGTTTGGAATTGGTTGGTATAAACACAGATATTGCCGGCAATTGCTAAACTTTTTTGTACAATTTCATCGGCGGGTAATTCGGTGTTTTCTAACAAAGCAGTGGCACTGGCTTGAGCGAATGAACCGCCAGAGCCAATGGCAATCAGGTCGTGTTCAGGCTGAACAACGTCACCATTACCGGTGATAATGAGAGATGCTGTATGATCTGCAACTGCTAAGAGTGCTTCGAGCTTGCGAAGCATGCGGTCAGTGCGCCAGTCTTTCGCCAATTCGACGGCGGCGCGAGTCAAATGCCCCTGATGAATTTCGAGCTTGCTTTCAAAGCGCTCGAACAGCGTGAAGGCGTCCGCTGTGCCCCCCGCAAAACCGGCCAATACTTGGTTGTTATATAAGCGACGGACTTTTTTAGCGTTGCCTTTCATCACTGTGTTGCCCAGTGAAACTTGGCCATCGCCCCCAATAACAACTTTGCCATTACGACGTACAGAAACAATCGTGGTCAAGAACCTTCTCCTGAAGAGTGTGTACTTCTTAGGAAAATAGGGGCGATATTGTATTTTTCAAGTCACCAGTGCCAGATTTGGCAGCCTTGAATGTCGCCTCGTTGCATTACGTGACGATGTTTTTCGGCTGCGCGCTTGGTATCGTAAGGCCCTAATACAACCTTAAACCAAACTCCTTTGGTACCTTCTGTACGTCTCACTTCAGAGCTAAGCCCTTGAAAAGCAATGCGAGCTTTGAGTTCATCGGCTTGTCTCTCGGTTCTAAATGATCCACATTGCATCAAATAAGGTCGAGTTTTTTCAGGCGCGTCGGGCACGTCGACTTCGACTTCTTTATTTTCTAATTCTTCAATAAAGGTCCATCGCTCTTCGGGCTTTTCGGGCAAATCACTTTTTGGTGTACTTACCGTTTTGTTTTTTGTTGGGCTGGTTTCTGGTGGCTCAGATGCTTGTTGCTGCGCGCCACCTTTAATGGAATATAAGAAGTAGCCGAAGCCAACTAGCAGCGCCACAACCAAGAGAATCATAAACCAAGGCGCAGAAGCTGTTTGCTTCGGGGATTTTTTGGCTGCGGGACGCCGAGTCGCTTTCTTCTTTGCGGCTGGGCGCCCGCGATTAGCATAATCGCGAGGCATAGTTTACATCCGTTCTAAGGTCGCAATTCCTAGCAGGCTTAAGCCGGTTTTAAGAACTTTGGCCGTTGCGCCACACAGGATCAGTCGGCTGTTACGTTCATTTGCACTCACGCCATCTTTGTTCACTGGGCAAGCTTCGTAGAAACTCATGAATTGACCCGAAAGTTCGAACAAATAAGTACAAAGTAAATGTGGCGAAGACTTTGCCGCGACGTTGTTTACCACATCGCTCAATTGAGTGAGCTTTTGCGCCAAGGCTTGTTCGGCTGCTTCTGTGAGATTCAACGTGCCTTGCAATTGTTCGGGTGTGATGTCTGCTTTACGGAAAATAGACTGGATGCGCGTGTAAGCGTACTGAAGGTAAGGTGCCGTATTACCTTCAAATGTGAGCATGTTATCCCAGTCGAAAATGTAATCCGTAGTTCTGTTTTTCGATAAATCAGCGTATTTTACTGCGCCCATGGCAACTGCTGAGGCAACGGTACTGCGTTCTTGTTCATTTAAATCATTACTCTTTTCAGCAATCAAAGCCGTGGCTCGTTCTTGCGCTTCATCGAGCAAGTCGACCATCTTCACAGTGCCGCCAGAACGCGTTTTGAAAGGCTTACCATCTTTGCCTAACATCATGCCGAAGGCACAATGCTCAAGTGAGACATGATCTCCTACGTACCCCGCTTTTCGCGCAATGCTCCATGCTTGTTGCAAGTGCATGGCTTGGCGTGAGTCAATGAAGTACAACACGCGGTCGGCATTCAGTGTCTCAACACGGTACTTAGCACAGGCAATGTCGGTTGTGGTGTAAAGGTAGCCACCATCGCGTTTGCGGATAATAACGCCCATGGCTTCGCCGTCTTTACCTTTAAATTCTTCAAGGAAGACAACAATCGCGCCGTCATCTTCAACCGCTAACCCTTGGCCTAGCAAATCTTCGACAATGTTTGGCAACATGGGGTTGTACAAGCTTTCACCCATAACGTCGTCATTGCTGAGCGAGACATTCAAGCGATCATAGTTGTTTTGATTTTGCACCATGGTGATATCAACGAGCTTGCGCCACATCTTCAGGCAGTATTCGTCACCACCTTGAAGTTTAACCACATAGTTTCGAGCGCGCTCTGCAAACTCTGCGTCGTCGTCATAATGTTTTTTGGCTTCGCGATAAAAGGCTTCCAGATCGGATAGCTCCATATCTGCCGCTTGCTCGTTTTGAACCTTTTCCAAATACGCGATGAGCATGCCAAATTGGGTACCCCAATCACCAATATGGTTAGCGCGAACAACCTTGTGCCCTAAAAACTCAAGCGTACGAGTGACTGCATCGCCAATCACCGTAGAGCGAATATGGTGAACGGCCATTTCTTTGGCTACGTTTGGTGCAGAATAATCCACCACAATGGTTTGTGGTTCAGTTGCCACCGTTACACCAGCGTGTTCATCTGCCAGCAGTGCTTTAATTTGTTCAGCGAGATAATCTGGATTAACGAAGAAGTTGATAAAGCCTGGCCCTGCAATGGCAACATCAGAGATTGCTGAATTTTGAGGCAGGTGTTCAATAATGAGTTGAGCCAGTTCGCGAGGGTTCTTGCCTGCGGGTTTGGCCATCATCATGGCTAAATTGGTAGCGAAATCACCGTGGCTCTTGTCTTTTGTGCGATCAATTTGCAGACGCGGCGCTAGATCGGCAGGAATGATTTCTGCAGATTTAAGTTGAGCGATGGTGGTTGTTAAAAGTTGTTCAATAATCGATTTCATAGTCGCTAGAATTTAGTCTGATGCATCGGAGGCGGGCTGGGCGGAAATTGTAAACCGCGGATGCGTTTTTGACCAGCATCATCAAGCTTAATCGCGCATCTAAAATAAAAAGTAGTGGCAGAATTGGTCTTGCCGCTGTTTTCAGGCGTAATACAGACAATGAAGCATCATCAATAGAACTAAGGAGCTGATGACAATGAGTGCTGAATTTGCCTTGTTTCCGCTCACCGCTCATGTGTTGCCTGGCGGTATGTTACCTCTTCGAATTTTCGAGCCTCGTTATGTTCGTATGGTAAAAGAGGCGGCCAGTGGTGGCCGCAAGATATGCATGTGCATGCTAGATGCCAGTGCCAAGCCTGACACGCTGATGAACATGTTTCCGTTGGCAACCGAAATTGAGATCGTTGATTTTGATGCGCTGCCCGATGGCTTGCTCGGTATTACGGTGCGTGGCATTCGTAAAAGACGACTCAACAGAGTATGGGCAGAGCCCGATGGTTTGAAAGTCGGATTTACAGAAGCGGTGGAAGATTGGCATCCGGTGGAATTGCCGTCAGAATTATATGAGCTCGCAGAGCAATTGCGCATGCTCTATGAAGAAAATGAGAGTCTGCACAAGCTGGCTTTGGAGTTTGACGAGCATAATGCAACTTGGCTGTGCCATCGCTGGTTAGAATTGCTACCGTTAAATCCAGATGACAAACAACTATTATTAGAACAACCTGATTGTAATGCGGCTTTAGCATTTTTGAATCAGGCCATTAAAAAAATTGGAGAAAGGCAATGAAAGCATTGATCGCTGGCGTGATGTTGGCTGCAATAAGTGTGGGATTCACGGCTGTTGTACAAGCAGCAGATTGTCCTGACACGTTGAAGTTTATGAAGCGTAAATTGAACAGCTCAGAAACCGTTAACATGTGTTCTGAATATAAAGGTAAAACGCTATTGATTGTAAATACCGCCAGTTACTGCGGTTTCACACCTCAATTTAAAGGCTTAGAAGCTTTGTATGAAAACTACAAAGACAAAGATGTTGTAGTGCTGGGTTTTCCATCTCACGATTTTAATCAAGAAGATAAAGAAGAAGGAAAAACAGCCGAATTGTGTGAGCTTACATACGGTGTGAAGTTCCCTATGTTCGAGCCTATGGCTGTGCGCGGCGATGATGCGGATCCACTCTACCGTAAGCTTGCAGAGCAAGCCGGTGAATCGCCAAAATGGAATTTTCACAAGTACGTAGTGGACCGTTCAGGCAAGGTGATTGCATCTTTTGGTGCCATGACGACCCCAGAAGATGATGATCTGATTGAAGCCATCGAATCCACCATGTGATGACGATTAATGATTGTTTATTGCCCATCTGAAAGTGTGATGGGCTTCACTTCTCCCTCCTGATCTTTTTTTGACCCCCCCCGTAAATTTCATTGCACAACACAATAATAAGGAATGCTGCAATGAAACCTTTCAACCAACTAATTCTTGCTTCAATGATGGCCACAATCCTCGTGGGCTGTAACGACAATGACAACGACAATTCTTCAGAAGAAATGGATTATTCTCAGTTGCGAGTGCTCCATGCTTCTCCCGATGCTCCGGCTGTGAACGTATGGCTGGATGGTCAGCCCGCACTTGAAGGTGTTGACTATGCCATGAGCTCAGGTGCAATTACGGTTGCTTCGGGTGCTCACACCGTGCAAGTCGATGCGATTTTGGCTGACGGTAGCACGACCACTGTAATTCCAGAAATTGAACTCGCGTTGGAGCCAAACGTCGAATACAACGTGATTGCAACCGGTAAAGTCGCAGCAGATGCTGGCACTCCGATGGCTTTTGGGCCTCAAATTGTCAGTCGAGACTCGTTGATGCCAGAAGGGGCCCGAGTGCAAGTCATGCATTCGTCGCCCGATGCGCCAATGGTTGATGTGTTTATTACTGCTCCCGGTGCTGATTTGTCCGCGGCCACGCCATTTGCCGATAACGTCGAATACCCAATGGCCACTGATGCAATAGAAGTGCCTGCCGGAGATTACCAAATCCGCATTACAGCGCCAGATGATGCAAGCATGGTTTATTTTGATTCAGGTACCGTTGCGGTTCCAGCCGGTGCGGATTGGTTTGCAGCTGCGGTAACCAACACTGGAACTGGATCATCACCTGTCGATGTATTAGTCGATACGGGGGAAGGTTATTTATTGGTTGATGATATGAGTGCTGGCGCAGCAATTAGAGCTGTTCATACCATTTCAGATGCACCGGGAGTTGATGTTTGGATCAATGGTGACGCTCCTGCCATGGACAGTCCTTTATATAATTTGATGTATAAATATTCGACTGATTACCTACAGGTACCCGGAGCGGAATATACCTTTAATGTGGCAGTGAGTGGCTCGGATCCTGTGGCTGTGGTAGATGCGTTAACGCTCGAAGGAGAGTTAATGAGCGGCCAAGCTTATTCAGCCATTGCCATCGGCAATTTGAGTGACATGGTAGACAACGACGAACTGTACTTGGTTGAAGATAACAATACACGTCGCGTGGCGACAGAAGCCAAGCTTAGAGTCATTCACGCTTCAACGCTTGCGGGTAATGTGGATATTTACGTGAGCGCAGATGCAACGATCAGTGATGATGACGTGAAGATATCTAACGTACCCTACAAGGGTGACACCATGGTGTTGTCGGTGATGCCCGGTATGGCTTACGCCATTGTCACGCCGGTAGATACCAGCACAGTAGCGATTGGCCCTGCTGAGCTAGCATTAGAAGGGGGCACTTTAACAACTTTAGTTGCGATTGATGATCCTTCTTCTGCAACGAGCGTATCAGTTATTAGTCTGGATGATTAATGATGTGATGGACGGGCCAATTTAGGCCCGTCACTTCAGAGGATGAGCGATGACAACAGCAACGATGAGTGTTTCTGGTTATACTCCGAGCAATGATTCAAATGTTTCAAAAGCAATGAGTTCTAACCCAATGACACAAAGAAGCCGAGACGAAGGCAAGCAGTGGAAGCTCACACTGGTTGAAATCGGTGAAACGCAAAGTAAAGCAGCGTACACCAAGTTGTTTAATCACTTTGCACCACGGTTAAAGGCATTCGCCATGAAGTTATGTGGCACTGAAGCGTTAGCATTAGAGTTGGTGCAAGACACCATGCTCAGCGTTTGGCAAAAAGCTCACCTCTACAACCCAGATAAAGGCGCTGCGTCGACTTGGATTTTTACCATTGCCCGTAATTTACGTTATGACGCAATGCGAAAGCTGAGCAACAAAGCCGACACCATCAGCGCAGAGGATTTATGGCCGATCCTTGAGGCTGACGCGGGCGATGGTCGCAACCAACCCGATCATTTAGTCCTACAATTACAACTTGAAAAATATTACGACGCTTTATCCGAAGTTCAGATGGAAGTGATTCGCAAAGTGTATTTAGAAGACAAACCGCAGCAACAAGTTGCTGAAGAATTAAATATCCCTCTGGGTACGGTGAAATCAAGAATTCGCCTTGCTGTTCAGAAGCTACAAGAAAAAATCGAGGCTAATCATGATTAAGAGTCACCCTACAGCTGAATTAATCCGGGAATTTGTTGCCGGTGAGTTATCACCTGCCTTGGCTCTTGCTGTATCTGCTCACGTTGATATGTGCCGTTTGTGCCAAGCGCAAGTGTTGGCGGTTGAAGCAGAGTTGGCTGGCGCTGCGCTTGACGATGTAGTTGAAAATAATGACGCGCATGTTGTTATGGATGCAGGGTTAGAAGGCATGCTCGCAAACATATTGGAATCCGAAGACGTTGTAGTGACACAACCTTCGGGCGTCAAATATATCGAGTTGAATGGTCGTAAATTTCGCCTACCCCGGGCATTGCAAACGCATGCGGCAAATGCATCTCAGTGGCGCCAAATGGGTAAGCTTTGGCGAAGCCGAATGCATCAAGATGAATCATGGCGAACGAGCTTTTTGTACATTGAGCAAGGCGGCAACATACCTCAGCATACACATAAAGGTAGAGAAGCTACTTTGGTATTATCAGGCAGCTTTGTTGACGAAGATGATATATACCAAGAAGGAGACTTTATCCTTCGCGACGCAAATCACACGCATACACCCGGTGCCGATGCCAGTGAGGATTGCTTATGTTTTGCCGCGGTTGAAGCGCCGCTCCACTTCACTTCAGGCCCTTCACGCCTACTCAACCCGTTGGGAAAATTGCTGTACTAGCAGGTTAGAAGCTCGTTAAGAACGGTCATAAAAAATGCCAGGTCAACAATGTGATCTGGCATTTTTGTGGGTAATCTCCACTAAACTCTCTTTACTTCAAAGATAATTGACCACTCGCCACATTGCGTGGCTCAATCTTCATTGAGTGCAGGAACCCTTGCGCTTGTTCTCCGATACTGCAAGTGATGGCGTAAATCTCTCTTGATGAGAAGTTGATATGATCAGCAACGATCAGCGGAGAGCTTTGACTTGCGTTTATCATAGAATTCCCATCGGCCATTTTTTGCAATGAAATCTCGATGAGAGACTTTAACTGTGATTTAGAAATTAAACGACTTACATAAGTTAAGTCGTTTCAATAGGGTCTACGTCGATATGCCAGCGTACTTTGGGGGCTTCGGGGGTTTTTTCGATAAGGCCTGTGCATTGAAATAGCAGTCGTTGAAGAGCGGCACGCTGTGCACTGAGCAGTGGCATTTGCCAGCGATATTTACCGGCTTTTTTAGTCATGCTGCATGGGCTTGCTGGCATGATCATGACATCTTTGGGTGCATGTTGGCGAATAATTTGCTCTGCACTTTCAAAAAAACGCCGAACCAAATTGTCTTGACTGGCTTCAGCGCGAACCATGACTAGTGATGCAAAAGGTGGCAGCAGAGCTTGCTCGCGCTCTTTTAACAAGTCTTTGGCAATGGCGCTGTAATCCTCGGTCATTAATTGCTGCACCCAAGGGTGTTCTGGGTAGTGGGTTTGTAGCACCACTTGTGCGGGTTGTCCTGCTCGTCCGGCACGCCCAGAAACTTGAGTGAGCAGCTGACTAATTTTCTCGCCAGCACGGAAGTCGTTGCTAAACAGAGCGCCGTCGATGTCGAGCATTGCGACGAGGCTCACTTTGCCAAAATCGTGCCCCTTGGCCAGCATTTGAGTGCCCAGTAAAATCTGATATTTGCCGTCTTGTATGTCTGCGATGATACGGCTGAACGAATCTTTTTTGCGTGTGCTATCGCGGTCAATACGCGCCACTTCAAAGTCTTTAAATTGCGTTTCAATCACTTCTTGCAAGCGCTCAGTGCCATGCCCAACAGGAAGCAATTGCGTGCTACCACACTGTTCGCACTGGTGAGGAATAGGGCGTTCGGTTGCACAATGGTGACAGGTTAACCGGCGTTGATTTTTATGCCACGTATAAGGTCGCTCACAGCGACCACATTCAGCAAACCAGCCACACTCATGGCATAGCAATACGGGTGAGAAACCACGACGGTTTAAAAATACCAACACTTGGTTTCCGGCATCCAAATGTTTCTGCATGGTTTGAATTAAAGGAGCAGATAACGGCCCCTCGAGTGTTTGTTGGCGCATATCAACGACATTCATGGTGGGCATGACGCCGCCCGTTGCTCGATGTTTCAGTTGCAAGTGGTGATAGCGGCCGCTCAAAGCGTTTTGGAATGACTCGAAGCTAGGTGTTGCTGAACCTAAAATAAGTGATATGCCCTCGTTTTTGGCGCGCATAACCGCCAAATCTCGGCCATGATAACGAAATCCATCTTGTTGCTTGTAGCTGGCATCATGTTCTTCGTCGATGATGATAATGCCAGGGTTCTTCATGGGAGTGAAAATGGCTGAACGAGTTCCCAAAATTACTGACACTTGCCCCGTTCGTGCGGCTTGCCATGCAGCGAGTCGCTCTGAGTCGTTTAGCCCAGAGTGAATGACGGCAATGTGAACGCCTAAGTGTTTGCGAAAGCGTGCTAGTGTTTGTGGCGTTAAACCAATCTCTGGAACCAAGATCAGCGCTTGTTTCCCCGCTGCAATGACATCTGCAATGACATCTAAGTACACGCGTGTTTTGCCTGAACCGGTAACGCCTTCAAGTAATGTCACGTGAAAACCGTCTAAGTGACGCTGTAATGCAGTGATAGCAATCGCTTGCTCTGTGGTTGGTGGTGGAGCGTCGCTGTCGGGCTTTTGAGTCGGAAGATCAGAGAGTGTTGCTTGTTCAATCCATTGTTTTTCGAGTAACGCGTCGATGGTCGCTTTGGCGACGCCCGCAGCAGTGATGCTCCCTTTATCCTGAGGGCCGGAACTCAGCAGTGAAAGTAGCTTCCATTGTTTTTTAGCGCGACCTAAATCATGAATTGTTAAGGCTTGGCCTGCATCGGTCAAACGCCACACTTCAATATCAGAAGCGTCGGGCGCATCGCCCATGCGCAGGCGCTTGGGAAGTGCGTGGTGAAATACTTCGCCCACAGGGTGTTGGTAGTATTGGCTCGCCCATCGAAGCAGCTTATCAATGTTAGGCGTCCATAATGGCACATCATCGAAAATCGTTTCAACGGCTTTGACTTGTTCAATGGGCCAATCGCTGGTGTCTTTATGCGCCACGACGATTCCTACCATCACTCGGCGCCCAAAGGGAACCTGAACGCGACAGCCAATGGCGCAGTGAGTCAACGAGTCGACCTTGTAATCAAAGGTTCGGCGCATTGGCACTGGTAATGCTACTTCGATGATGGATTCAGTCGACAAGGTGATATTTCATGAGTGATTGCTTAATGTCTGAATGGTATCATGGAAGCGAGTCAACGAAAGTGCCTTATCAATTGGTTAAAAAATTACCAATCTATTATTGATCTGGACGCCCAACTCCATTAGAATTCGCGCCCTTACGATAATTGTAACCACGTGTGGTGTCTGACTTCGGGTTAGATGGCGACACGGCCTGAACTATAGAGGTTTCCCATGCAACAAGGTATTCATCCTGAATATTCAGAAGTCACTGCAACTTGCTCTTGCGGTAACAAAATCCAGACTCGTTCTACTCTGGGTAAAGATTTTCACATCGACGTATGTAGCGCATGTCACCCGTTCTATACTGGTAAGCAGAAAGTTCTGGATACCGGCGGACGTGTTGATCGCTTCAAGAAGCGTTTCGGTGCATTGGGCAAAAAATAAATTTTTGCACCATGAGAAAAGGGCGCCTGATGGCGCCTTTTTTGTATCCAGATTTTGTTATTCAGTCGATAAAGGTGGATGAAACACGCATGCAAACATGTATCCGAGTTTTTTGTTTATTGTGTTTGATTGGACCGTTTGCCAACACTTATGCAGCAACGCCTCACATGCTTGCCTGCCCACCCATTACACAGCGCACCAATCTCACTATTCAACAGATTCACGACGGCGACACGGTCACATTAAGCAACGGTGAGCGAATTCGTTTTTTGGGGATCAATGCGCCAGAGATTAATCATGATGTGCCTGCGCGGAGCCAACCTTTTGCATTGGAAGCGCGCGAAGCCCTTACTCGCTTGCTCGATGAACAATCAATTTCAGTGGGAACCGATGGCCGAGGTGTTGACCGGTTTGGTCGTACACTTGGGCATGTGGTGAACTTTCAAGGCGTGAATGTCAATCAGCAGCTCTTGCTTGAGGGAATGGCTCGTCTAATGGTTATCGATGATTTTGATATGTGGCGTTGCTATGCCATGGCCGAGTGGTTGGCGCGTGAGCAGCGCATTGGCATTTGGAGCCACAACAAGGCGCATCCGGTGATGGCGCAATCGATACGAAAAGCGCACCGAAAATGGATTGAGGTGTCAGGGAAGGTCACTCACTTTGAGCGTTCTAGCTCCAATCTGTGGTGGGTGCTGGATGACACAGTTTGGGTAGGCGTTGAGCTGGCTCAAGCTGATTCAGTCAATTTGCCCAGCGATATATCGGTCATTGGCGAGCAATGGATTGTACGCGGCACTGTACATAAGTCGTATGGTAAGTTCCGCATGCGACTTAAACACCCTTCTCAGGTGCTTCGAGTTGAAGAGTGGCAACACTGGGCCACGCAAGTGGGCCCAGTCGTCAACTAAGTATTACTCGTCTTCGTATAAATCTGGCACGGGTAAACCGCGTTCTTTTAATATTCGAAGCACTTCTTCTGGTAAGTTGTCCGGCTTGTCTTTGCTCAGATCAACATCGGTAGGTAATGGCTGGCCGGTGTAAGCATGCAAAAATGCTTCACACAATAGCTCCGAATTCGTTGCATGGCGTAAATTGTTGATTTGTCGGCGAGTTCTCTCGTCGGTCAAAATCTTTAGAACTTTCAGTGGGATAGATACAGTGATCTTCTTCACTTGCTCGTTCTTCTTACCGTGTTCGGCGTAAGGGCTAATATATTCGCCGTTCCACTCGTCCGCCATAAATCCGCCTGTTTGTTAGCAACTCTTCTTTTAATATCCTGCATGATTTTACCCACCTTCATGGCTCAGTCAAATTTTGGATTGCTATACGCAAGGATTTCTAGACGTCTAGATGTATTGACGTCCAATTAAAGGGCGGCTAAGGTGGCACTATTGTCAGGGAGCAGATGTAGTTATTCTGTACCCCGTGAGACCCTCAAATATCAATTGAAAGCGGGGTTGCTTTCAATCAGGAGACCGAATATGAGCCATGACAAAACCGCAACGACGGCCGTGCGCGCAGGAATAGATAGCGACACTCAACACGGAGCAGTGGTTCCACCTATATATTTAACAAGCACTTACAGCTTTGCTGGCTTTGATGAAAAGCGTCAGTTTGACTATTCACGCTCGGGAAACCCCACACGTAACATGCTGGGTGCAGCCATGGCCGATTTAGAAAAAGGTGCTCACGGGGTTGTGACTGCTTGCGGTACTGCTGCTTGTCATTTGGCGACTATGTTATTAGACGCTGGCGATTTATTGGTGATCCCACATGATTGCTACGGTGGTACTTATCGCTTATTTACCAATTTAGCGGCCAAAGGACATTTTCGTTTAGAAATTGTTGACCAACATGATGAAGTGGCTTTGGCGAAAGCGTTGGCTCAGAAACCGAAAATGGTATGGGTTGAAAGCCCAAGTAACCCATTGATGCGTTTAGTTGATATTGCAAAAATCTCCGAGCTTTCTCATCAAGTGGATGCCTTAGTCGTGGTCGACAACACCTTTATGTCGCCAGCACTGCAACAGCCTCTTACGCTAGGTGCTGATCTGGTGGTGCATTCCACCACTAAATTCGTCAATGGTCACAGCGACGTGGTGGGTGGCTGCCTGATTGCCAAATCTGAAGAAATCGGGGAGCAAATTGCGTGGTGGTCGAACTGCATTGGCGTCACTGGTGCACCATTTGATAGCTACCTGACGCTTCGGGGTATTCGAACACTGCTGCCGCGTATTCGTCAGCATGAAGAGAACGCCAAAGTATTGGTGGAAGTATTAGGGCAGCACCCGAAAGTCTCAGCAGTTCATTATCCGGGTTTAGAGAGTCATCCAAGTCATGAATTGGCTAAGCGTCAGCAATTTGGCTTTGGCGGTATGGTGGCGTTTGAACTCGACGCAAGCCTCAAAGAAGTAAAAGAATTTTTAGCCGCGCTTAAATTGTTCTGTTTAGCGGAATCGTTGGGCGGAGTAGAAAGCTTGATTGCTCACCCTGCAACCATGACCCATGCGGCTATGGATGAAAGCGCTCGACTCGCGGCAGGTATTACAGACAACTTGTTACGTCTGTCGGTGGGCATCGAACATGTGGATGACCTCAAAGCTGATCTAGATGCTGCCTTTGCAGCCATTGCTTAATTTTTTGGTGCAGTAGTTAGGTAGACGTTTTATGACAGCTCGACAAGTGCATAAATTTGGTGGTTCTAGTCTTGCCGACAGCCATTGTTTTAAAAAAGTCTGTGAATTGGTGCAGTCACATACACATGGCGGCGATATGGTCGTTGTTTCTGCTGCGGGAAAAACCACCAATCATTTGCTCGCATGCATGCAGAGTTCCAATGCTGATGAGCACAGCGAATGTCTAGATGTCCTGCATCAATTTCAAAGCACATTGATCACCGAAGTACTCGATGCCGTGCCCGCACAACCGCTGTTGCAAGCTTTAGCGCTTGATATTGCCAATTTACGTCGATGGCTTGGCGAGCCCATGAGTACGACTCGCCAGGCTGAATTTGTGGTCCATGGTGAAATGTGGTCTGCGAGACTTTTAGCTGCGGCACTAAACCAAGCTGGCAGTAAGGCACAGTGGCTGGATGCGCGCGTTATCTTTTGCGCCGGAGAAGGCCCGCAACCAGCAATTGATGTTGAACAGTCCACCGTCCTTCTCAAGCCAATTCAAAAGCAGCACCCAGATAGCCGCTTAATTGTGACCGGATTTATCGCACGGAACGCACAAGGCGATAGCGTAACGCTTGGCCGCAACGGTAGCGACTATTCCGCATCGATGCTGGCAGTACTTGCGCGTGCTAAGTCGGTGACAATTTGGACCGATGTAGCCGGGGTATTCAGTGCCGATCCTCGCAAAGTGAACGGTGCTCACACGGTACCACTATTGTCGCTTCAAGAAGCCGATGAACTGGCGCGCCTTGGCTCTCCTGTGCTGCATGCGCGGACACTGCAGCCTTTGCTCCGGACTCAAATTCGAGCTGCTGTTCGCTCGACCTTTGCCGCAGATGGAAATCACACTCAGATGATTTCTGGACAAGCGGGCGACAAAGGCGCTAAAACCGTGACGTATTTAGACAATGTGAGTGTGATTAGCATTGAATTGTCGCGGCATCATCAGGTGGCAGAGATGGGACTTCTATTGAGTTCGTTTCTGGGTAAGCATCAGCTTATGCCATTAGCGACTCAGGTCAGTGAAGACTTACATCGAATTCGTTTTTGTTTTACCGAAGAGCTGGCCAGTGCTGCGTTTGAACTGCTCAAAGATTATCAACATGGCGGCCATATTACGCTCGACGACCAGCATTCTTTAATTGCGCTAGTGGGGGCAGGCGTGCGCGATAATGCGCGTCACTACCACAGTTTCTTTCGTCGTCTTGATCAGGCACCGGTCGAATTTACCGAGACGGGGCCAGACGGCGTGTCTTTGGTGGCCGTGCTGCGCCAAACTAATTTATCGGAGCTGGTGGCTCAACTGCATCAGTCCATTGCCAGCCCAGATAAGCGTTTGGGCGTTGCTCTATTTGGTGCAGGGAATATTGGTCAGGCATGGCTTGAATTGTTTCGGAGCGAACAGGCCCATTTAGCCAATCATCACAATTTGGCCGTGCAATTGTGCGGCGTGGTGGGAGAGCAAAAAGGCCTGATCGATTTTGCCGGCTTGCCGGAGCAGAGTTACCAAGCTTACTCTGAGCGGGCTGAAGCCTATGAATCAGAAACCTTGATCCAATTGCTGGCCAGCCACCCTTACGACGAGCTGGTGGTCATTGATGCCTCTGACAGTGCTCGCTTAGGTGAGCAGTATCCGCAATTATTTGCTGCGGGCAGCCATATTGTCAGTGCCAACAAATCTCCCGCAGCAGCGCCGCTGAGTGTGTATCGTGAAATTACCCAACATCAGCAAGAGCGGGCCCGTCACTGGTTTTATGGCGCAACTATTTCCGCCTGTATGCCAATCACAGAGTCCATCGATGCCTTGCAACACGCTGGTGATGATGTGGAATCAGTGGAAGGTGTTTTGTCGGGCACTTGGAGTTGGTTATTGGCGCAGTACAACGGTAAAAATTCATTCACTGAATTGCTCAAGCAAGCATGGAAAAATGGTTTAGCAGAACCCGATCCAAGAGATGATTTAAGTGGCTTAGATGTGGCCCGAAAGTTATTGATTCTTGGCCGCAGTCTCGATATCGAAATGGAGCTCGGCAGCATCGAGTGTGAAAGCTTATTGCCACAAAGTTGGGAGTCAATGCCGCTTGAAGCCTGTTGGGAAGACGCCAAAGCGCTGGATGATTTAATGCAGCAACGATTTGCGCAAGCCGCTGCACTCAATGAAGGTTTATGCTTTAAGGCGCAGCTTAACCGCAAAGGGCAAGCGCGTGTTTATTTAGCTTCAGAGCCATTGGGGCAGCCATTGCAGGCGCTAGCTCCAGCGGTGACTGGTGTGGCGATCTCAACCCGTTGGTATCGCCAATCGCCATTGATTTTACAGGGGCCAGGTGCGGGCCCTGAGCTTGCTGCTGGCGCGATTCAAATGGATTTATTCCGTTTATGTCGGCTGATTCGGCAGGTCTGAGTTGTAAGGCTAAGTCAATTGCAGGTTGACAGCCTAGTGAAGGATCGGATAAAAAGACGTATAGACGTCTAAACATCCATTTTATTAAATGCTTTTGCGAAGGAATATTTTGTCATGAGTTACCATCATGCCCAGCAACTAGGCTCTTTGAACCAAAGTTTGGCTGACATATCGGGCGACATTAATGTGTCATTCGAATTTTTCCCGCCGAAAAGCGAACAAATGGAAAAAACATTGTGGGCCAGTGTGGAGCGGTTAGCCCCCCTCAAGCCTAAGTTTATGTCGGTGACATATGGCGCCGGTGGCGGTGAGCGCGACCGTACGCATGAAATCGTGAAACGTATTCAAAATGATACCGGTGTAGCCGCAGCGCCGCATTTAACCTGTATTGATGCATCGCGTGATGAGCTAGCCCAAATTGCAGACGACTATTGGGATAGCGGCATTCGTAATATTGTTGCCCTGCGCGGTGATTTGCCTGAAGGCAATCCTGAGCGCCCTGATATGTACGCATGTGATTTGGTAGAGTTGCTGAAAAAGCGTCACGATTTTGATATTTCGGTAGCCGCTTACCCAGAAGTACATCCTGAAGCGAAGAGCGCTCAGTCTGATTTAATTAATTTGAAGAAAAAAGTGGATGCGGGAGCGAATCGCGCCATCACTCAGTTCTTTTTTGATGTGGAAAGCTACTTACGCTTCCGTGACCGCTGTGTCACAGCCGGTATTGACGTTGAAATTGTACCGGGCATTTTACCGGTGACTAACTTTGTGCAGTTGCGCCGTTTTGCGGGCATGACGAATGTGGGTATTCCGCAATGGATGCACAAAATGTATGACGGCCTTGATGAAGACCAAGGCACCCGTAATTTGCTAGCTGCGTCTATCGCCATTGATATGGTTAAAGTATTGAACAAAGAAGGCGTGAAAGATTTTCATTTCTACACCTTAAATCGTGCTGATTTGTCGTATGCAATTTGTCATACACTGGGTGTGCGTGGGTAAAACGTCTGCATAATAGTGAATTCTGAAAAAGCCGCGTAGATTTACGCGGCTTTTTCTTTGGCTTGCAGGTTGAAGGCATGACCTTCATGATGAGCATGGAGCCTATTGCAATAGGAATAGAGTACATATGGAATCAGGATGGAGCGGCAATACCGACTTAATATGGGGCAGCTATTTCTTGGCTCTCTGTGGTTTTTTAGTGGTCATGAATTGGCGTGTTCCTGTTTTGCGCAATCTTGCTTTGGTCAATGTGGCGGTTGAATTTACCAGCTGGCAATTGATCTCGGCGCTTGAAGCGCTTCCCATTCAGTCGAGCATGTATTACTGGTTCTTATTAGCATGTGCGGTGAACTTGATTAAAGCGCTCATCATCCTAGTATTTATCAGTTTTGATATTGAATATCTGCGTAAAACGACCATTCGTCTACTGGTTATTTTCGTCGCTCTGGCGTTGATTTATGTGGTGAGATTTATTGATCAGTTTGTGGTTGGTGCGGGTCTTGAAGATAGCCGTGTTCAAGCGGGCTATTCAATTGTTATTCCTGCATTGCAAGGTCTTGCACTCATTACATTGGTCGCACCGGCGATCAACCGCTTTGTGGTGTTGGTGAGAACGAAGAGGTCGCGCCATGCAGCGCAACCCCTGATTCGACGTTAACCGGTATTTCGCATTCCTGCGGCAATACCTGCCATGGTCACCATCAGTGCCAATTCTAGGTCAGAATTGTCAGTCTGTTCACTGGCGCGGATCCGTTTCAACAATTCCGCTTGTAGGCGATGTAAAGGTTCCATGTAAGGAGCGCGCAGCATAATTGACTCACGGCTCCATTGCTCCTTGTCCATCAAGCTATCATCGTGCGTCAACGCCAATACGGTATCGATATCGGATGATAATTGCTCGCGTAGTTGTTGCCCCAAAGGACGAAGCTCGTCTGGAACCAATACTTCGTCGTAGTATTCGGACAGGCTTTGATCGGCCTTGAGGAATACCATTTCGAGCATCAGCATACGGGTGTTGAAGAATGGCCAGTCGGTGAACATTTCATCCATGATTGCACCACGGTCGTTCTCCATAGCCACTTTCAGCGCTTGGCCTGCACCTAGCCATGCGGGCAATACCAAGCGGTTTTGCGACCAAGCGAAAATCCACGGAATTGCGCGCAGGCTTTCAACTCCTCCCCCCACTTTCCGTTTCGCTGGGCGACTGCCCAACGGCAACTTACCAAGCTCTTGCTCAGGCGTTGCAGCACGGAAGTAAGGCACGAAGTCAGGGTTGCCGCGCACAACATCGCGGTAGGCCTTACACGACTCTTCAGCCAGTTCTGCCATCACATCACGCCAGCTATCTTTGGGCGTTGGCGGTGGTAGCAACATGCCTTCAAGCACGGCGCTTGAATAGATAGCTAAGCTGCGCACTGCCAACTCGGGTAAACCAAACTTAAAGCGAATCATTTCGCCTTGTTCTGTCACTCGCAACCCGCCTTTCAGTGATCCTGGAGGTTGCGACAAAATTGCGGTGTGAGCTGGTCCGCCCCCGCGACCGATTGTGCCACCACGTCCGTGGAACAAGGTGAGACGAACATCTTCTTTGTCGGCAAGTTCCACTAAACTTTCTTGAGCTGAGTATTGAGCCCAGGCGGCTGCCATTACGCCTGCATCTTTGGCGGAATCTGAATACCCGATCATCACTTCTTGTTTGCCATTGATGAAACCACGATACCAGTCAATTGAGAATAAACGGGTCATGCAATCCAGAGCACCGCTTAAGTCATCGAGTGTTTCAAACAATGGGGCAACAGGCATCGCCCACTTTACGCCAGCTTCGCGCAGCAATAATCGAACGGCCAATACGTCTGATGGATTACTTGCCATGGAAATGATGTAGGTGCCAAGCGTGTCCGGATCGGTTTCGGCAATCACTGCACAGGTGTCGAGCACTTCTTGCACTTCTGCGCTGGGTTGCCAATCGCGAGGAATAAGCGGTCGTTTACTTGTGAGTTCAGTTAAGAGGAAGGACTGTTTGTCTTCTTCGCTCCACTGCATGTAGTCACCTAAACCTAAATGGCGTGTGACTTCCCCGAACACTTCAGCATGACGTTCACCATCTTGGCGGATGTCGAGGCTCAACAAATGAATGCCAAAACAGTGAATTCGGCGAATAGTGCGTAACAACAAGTCGTTTGCGATTGACGCCATACCGCAATCAATCAATGACTCAAAGCAGGTTTGTAAGGGGGTGAGCAAATCTGCTTTGGTATTGATGAGGCCTGGTTGTTCAAGCGCGGCTAAGTTGCCTGATAAAGCACGGAACAATGCGTTGCGAGTGGCTTTCATCCGATCGCGTAATGATTTTAAAATCTCACGATAGGGTTCTTGGCATTCTCCGACCAAAGCACGAACGTGGCTATTGCACTCGTTCATCGACAGCTCTGCGGCCAATGAATTGAGATCAGACACATATAAATCGGCGGCTTTCCAGCGGCCGAGCATCAATACTTCACGCGTAATTTTGGCAGTGACGAACGGGTTGCCGTCACGGTCGCCGCCCATCCAAGATGCAAACTTAACTGGTCTGGCATCAACAGGAAGTGAAATACCTAATTGTTCGCGGAGTAAACCGTCGAGTTGTTCAAGATAATCGGGGATGGCTTCCCACAACGACGTTTCGACGACCGCAAAGCCTGATTTGGCTTCATCAACCGGAGTTGGTCGCTGGGTGCGAATCTCGTTGGTATGCCAAGCTTGGCTAATCAGTGACGACAAGCGCTTGTGCGTGCTGGCTTTTTGACTGTTGGATAAATGAGGGTGTTCCAGCTCTTCCAAGCAATCGGCCACTTCAATGTATTTATGAATGAGCGTACGGCGGCTCACTTCAGTTGGATGTGCTGTAAGCACTAATTCAACGGACATATCATTGATAGCGTCTGCAATCGTTTCTGGATTGACATCCTGCTCTCGCAATCGGGCAATTAAATCTTCAAACGGATGAGGTTTGTCGATGTCTTGATGGCCTGAGCGCGAAATAGTGTGATATTGCTCTGCGATATTGGCAAACGTTAAAAAGTGATTGAAAGATCGGGCTACGCCCATCAATTCATCATCAGAAAGATCGCGAAGTGTGGCTTCTAAATCTTGATGCGCTTCTTTATCGCCGGCTCGTGTCGCCTTAGAAAGAGTGCGAATATGTTCAACTTTGTTGAACAATTCCTCGCCAAGGTCTTGGCGAATGACCGTTCCCAATTGGCTGCCGAGCTTACGGACGTTAGCGCGCAGCGTTTCATACTGTTCCATGAATATCAGTACCTTTATATGAGCTAGCAAATTTATGGCCGGATACTATGTCCGGAACTATTCGTCTGTGTTGCTGACAAAGATCAATGCATAAGCAGCGAATGAGTTAGAGTTGTAGCAACTCTCGCCATTTGATTGTATCAATATATCCAGTTGGCTCAATCAGATTATCAATTGTCATTGTAATCAAGCTGAATTCACCCGCTGGTAAGTAAACTTTACATCTTGTTTATTGGAATTTTCAAATATTAATGCATATTTGTTGCATAACCATGCATCAAAAGATAATGTGTAACCCTTATTTTTAAAGTGGCATTTTTGTCGCTTTTTACGGCCCTATTTTCGGAATTATTATGACTCAAAACATTCGTTGTGCAGTGATCGGAGCAAGCGGTTACACCGGCGTTGAATTGGCTGCTCTCATCGCACGTCATCCTCAAATGTCGCTTGGCGGCGTATATGTGTCAGAAGCAAGTCTTGATGCGAATAAACCTTTGAGTCAGTTGCACGGTCGTTTTTTAGGGTTACTTGATACGCCTCTGACGCCATTGTCGGAAGAAGCGTTTGCAGCCATTGGTACATCGCATGATGTTGTGTTCTTGGCGACAGAACACCAAGTTTCAACACAGCTTGCACCAAAACTGTTGGCACAGGGTTTAGTCGTGATGGATCTGTCTGGCGGTTTTCGTTTTGCGGATGCTGACATTTACCCACAATATTACGGCTTTGATCATGCTGAGCCTGAATTGTTGAAAAAAGCAGTGTATGGATTAGCTGAATGGAATGCCGAGTCGATTAAAACCGCCAATTTAGTTGCCGTCCCCGGTTGTTATCCAACTGCCACATTAAGTGCATTGAAGCCACTCAAAGAAGCTGGGTTGTTAGATACTCAGCAATATCCTGTGGTCAATGCGGTCTCTGGGGTGACGGGTGCAGGTCGCAAAGCGAGTATGGTGAATAGCTTCTGTGAAGTGAGCCTTCACCCTTATGGTATTTTAGGCCACCGCCATCAGCCAGAAATTGGCACGCACTTGGGGCAAGACGTAATTTTTACGCCACACTTGGGCAACTTCCCTCGCGGTATCGTATCGACGGTGACGGTCAAGCTCGCCAGTGACGTCACTCAAGCACAAGTGACCGAGGCTTACCAAAACGCTTATGCCGGCAGCAAATGCGTTCGTTTATACGATGAAATGGCAGGACAATCTCCAAGCATTAAGAACGTCGTGGGTACGAGCCATTGCGACTTGGGTTGGAAAGTCGACGAAACCAGCGGTCACGCAGTACTTGTTGCTGCCATAGATAACTTGCTTAAAGGAGCCGCGGGTCAAGCGATTCAATGCGCCAATTTAAGATTCGGTCTGATTGATTTCCCACTGGAGGCGGCATCATGAGTTTGGTTGTTATCAAACTTGGTGGCGCAGTAATGGAGCAGGCAGAGCCTGCTCTAAACCTTTTTAGAGCCGTTGCGCAAATGCAAGAGAAAGGCTTTAAGGTGGTGCTGGTTCATGGGGGGGGAATTTTTGTTGAGCAACAGATGCAAGCGCAAAACGTCGTGAGCGACAAGCTCAATGGTTTACGTGTGACCCCTGATGAGCATATGCCGATTGTAGTCGGAGCATTGGCCGGTTATGCCAATAAGTTGTTGGTGTCTTATGCCAAGCAAAGCGGCGTGAATGCGGCGGGCATCAGTCTGGCCGATGGTGGTTTAACAACGGCAACAGAAGTGTCTTCTGAACTTGGTGCTGTGGGTATATGTAAAGCCAACTCTGCCGCATTGGTGATGGCTCTGACTGATGCTAACATTGTGCCGGTTGTTTCCTCTATCGCGATGTCAGAAACGGGTCGTTTATTAAATGTAAACGCGGATGATGCCGCAACAGTCATAGCGCAGTTGCTCCAAGCTGATTTGGTGCTACTATCCGATGTCGATGGCGTGTTAGACGGAAACCGTCAGCTCATTCCTGAGTTGGATGAGAAAAAAATCGAGCAATTAGTCGTCGACGGTGTGATCACCGACGGCATGATCCCTAAAACACGTGCAGCGTTGGCAACAGCTCGTTCGTTGCAACGTCCTATCGCAGTTGCAAACTGGCGTTATCCTGAGCGTTTGGCCGATTTATTGGCAGGCGCACCAGTGGGAACACGCATTTTGCCTTAGGCCCTGCAGATAAGGGCAAAATATTCGAGACAGCTTATGAATTTTGAACACTTGTTGAGCGTGAAAGATTTGGAGAAATCCACCCTCAAAGCGCTAATCGCTCAAGCGATTGATTTGAAGAAAAACCCTCAGAAATACCAGCAAGCATTGGCTGGTAAAAGCATCGCGATGATTTTTGAAAAACCATCGCTGCGTACCCGAGTTAGCTTTGATGTGGGTATTCAAAAAATGGGTGGTCATGCTGTTTATCTCGATCAGCAAAATGGTGCTTTCGGTAAACGTGAAAGCGTTAAAGACTTTGCACAAAATCTATCATGCTGGGTCGACGGTATTGTAGCCCGCGTATTTAGCCAACAATCTCTGATTGAACTTGCGGAATACGGCTCTGTACCTGTGGTGAATGCACTGTCAGACTTGTATCATCCATGCCAAGCATTGGCTGATTTTCAAGCTTTGACCGAGCAGTTTGGTGACGTGCAAGGCCGCACTTTAGCTTACGTTGGTGATGGCAATAATGTGACTCACTCGTTGATGCTCACAGCTGCTATTCTCGGCGTAAACATGGTGATTGTGACACCGCCAGGTCACGGTGTTGATGGCCAAGTGGTCGTTGATAGTCAGAAGCTATGTGAAAAATCTGGCGCAACACTCACCATCAGTAATGACGTTTCTGCGCTAAAAGGTGTAGATGCGATCTATGCTGATACATGGATTTCAATGGGCGATGAAACCCCATTTGAACGTATTGCAGAAAAATTCATGCCTTATCAAGTGAATCGCCAAATGATGACAGATAGTGGCGCGCAATATTTTATGCATTGCCAACCGGCGCATCGCGAAGAAGAAGTGACCGCAGATGTATTGGATGGTGATCAATCAATTATTTTACAACAAGCTGAAAACCGCATGCATGCTCAAAATGCCGTGTTGTTAGCTTTGTTGAAGTAAAAAACAGTTTGTAGTGGAGCCCGATTAAAATGACAAAACAAATTAAAAAAGTAGTACTTGCTTACTCCGGTGGATTGGACACATCAGCGATTGTTCCATGGTTGAAAGAAACCTATCCAGGCTGTGAAGTTGTGGCTTTCTGTGCAGATGTAGGGCAAGGCGAAGAAGAGCTTAAAGGTGTTGAGGAAAAAGCCCTCGCATCAGGTGCGACTGAATGTCATGTGGTTGACTTAAAAGAAGAGTTTGCTGCTGATTACATCTACCCAACACTCAAAACTGGCGCAATTTACGAAGGCACTTACTTGTTAGGTACTTCTATGGCACGTCCTGTGATTGCAAAAGCACACGTTGAAGTAGCCCGTAAAGTAGGCGCTGATGCGGTATGTCACGGCTGCACCGGTAAAGGAAACGACCAAATTCGTTTTGAAGGTTGTTTTGCTGCACTTGCACCTGACTTAACTGTGATTGCACCGTGGCGTGAGTGGGAAATGGAATCTCGCGAAGATTTATTAGCCTACTTGGCTGAGCGCGACATTCCTTGTAGCGCGAGCTTAACCAAAATTTATAGTCGTGATGCAAATGCATGGCACATTTCAACAGAAGGCGGCGAGTTGGAAGAAACTTGGAACCAACCTTCTGATCAAGTCTGGACTTGGACTAAGTCTCCAGAAGACGCGCCAAATGAAGCTGAGCTAGTGACTTTAACCGTCAAAAACGGCGAAGTGACTGAGCTCAATGGTCAAGCTCTCAGCCCATATCAAATGATTATTAAGCTCAATGAAATTGCGGGTGAGCATGGTGTGGGTCGTATCGACATCGTTGAAAACCGTTTAGTGGGTATGAAGTCACGCGGCTGTTATGAAACACCGGGCGGAACAGTCATTGTTGCTGCTCTAGAAGCCATTCGTGAATTGGTACTCGACAAGCGTTCTCGTGAGTGGTTGCACACCGTAGGTGAGCAATTTGCACACCTGGTATACGACGGACGCTGGTTCACGCCGCTGAAAGACTCTTTGTTGGGCGCGGCTGAAGGCTTTACTGCTGAGATGAACGGTGATGTTGTTCTGAAACTTTACAAAGGTTCTGTCACTGCGACTCAAAAGCGTTCGCCAAACAGCCTTTATTCAGAAGAGTTTGCAACCTTTGGTGCTGATGACGTCTACGACCAAAAACACGCTGAAGGCTTTATTCGTCTTTACACCTTATCAAGCCGTATTCAAGCGCTTAAAGCGCAGGAGAAGTAATCATGGCTTTGTGGGGGGGACGTTTTTCGCAAGCGAGCGATGCAAGGTTTAAAGCTTTCAATGATTCTTTGCCGTTTGATTAC